>JBBSTN010000367.1:0-3460 GCA_038235845.1 Gemmatimonadales bacterium
CGACACTTAGACTGACGCGCTCAATCATCCATCATCCAGCAGACTCGGGTGCCAAAAACCGGTCCGGCTGTTCTACTAAATCGCCCCATTTTGACTGTATTGAATGACGCCCCCGCTCGCGGCAGTGTTCTCATCATTGTCGTCGAGGCGTTCGGTCTTTTTGTCTATCAGGCGACGAAATGGGTATTGCTTCCCGGCCTCAGTTTGCTGCAGTCCAACTCGGTTACGATCGTGTTCGGCAGTGTGGTCGCTTCGTTCGCAGCGCTCCTGGCGTTGCGCACACATGCAATCCCACCTGTCTTAAACTTGTAGCGGCAGGCACGCTCGACGAAATCACCGGCGACTTGATTACCTCTCCCGAACGTCTGGCACGGAGTATCGCATCCTATCTTGGCTGCTCGCTAGCGAGCACGAAGGGCCTACTCAATTATAAGACACGGTCCACCGAGTGATGCTAAGTTCTCCCGAGCCGCGAACGGGTTCCACCCCCAGGGCGATACCGTTGAACCACTCGTTGCCGGTAATTATTCCCTTGGTCTTGAGAAACGCGAGTGTCGCCCCGACGTCGATTGACCCACTGACGACGTCATTATATCCGGCGGTCATCAGCATGCAAAACGTGCCATTCATACGCGCCACCCACGTTACGCCAGTCGCATCACGATAAGTCCCAATGAGCAACCCCTGCTCGAAGAAAGGCCTATTTTCCGCAGCGCTGTGAAGAAAGTATCCAATCTCGATCACCTTTGCATTCGGATTGCCTGCTTCAGAGGTTAGATAGAACTCGTTCAATACGTTGTAGGATCCCGAACTGTTGTGTGTGATCGAGAAGTCCTGTCGAAGGGTTTCAATATTCTTAACTTGGCGAGGGGTTACCCTTACAAAAGGTTCGCCGCCGTCGTAGTTCCCGTAAAACATGAACATGTAGCCCCAAACGCCGCTGCTGGTCGGAATTCGCGAGGGCCAATTCCACTTGATAGTCGTGGTGGAAGCAGGAAACGCGTTTACGTCGACAACGATGGAATCGCTGTAGTCGATGTCGTGGCGAAGCGAATTGTCAAGGAACTTCGACCATGGACTAGCGTACGCTCCATATTGGCCCCTGCTGTAAAACTCCATGTCAAGCAACGTTCGAACGTTCGGAGCGGAAACCGTCACCACGCTGGTATCCGCTCTCCCTCCTCCGCTAGCAATTACGCGATAGCTGCCTGCGGTAGTCCCCGCGGTGTAAAGCCCCGACGCATTCACCGTTCCGCCCGTAGCACTATAGGCCAGCGCTGGCAATGTCGTGCTGCCATTGCTCCACGTTGCCGCTACCGTAAACTGCTGCGTCGCACCGGCTGTAATCGACAGTGTCGCGGGAGATAGTACGAGTTGAACAAGTGTGGCAACCGGAACTGCAATATTCACCGTTGATGTATCCGCTTTTGTTGAACCCGGATGCGTTGCGATCACACGGTAGACGCCGGGAATCACTCCGGCCGTGTACAGACCACTCGAAGTAATCGAACCACCTGTTGCGAAATAAGTCGCGGTTGGCGTGTTGGTTGCACCATCGCTCCACACACCACTCACTGTAAACTGACGCGAATCTCCCGCATTGAGCGTTACGCTCGGGGGATTGATTTCGAGAGAAATGAGCGTCGCCGGTGGGGTTGGCACTGGTGCCTGCGGTGGCGCCGCTACCAGAACGGAGATTGATGCGCTTACCCCAGCAAGATTGGTGGCAGTTAACGACGTCGATCCCACCCCAACCGCCGTGAGGAGTCCGGATGTGGATACGCTTGCTACTGAGGCGTTGGCTGAACTCCACCACACCGCCGACGGACTGGTTGTCGAAAGTTGCTGGACTGTACCGGGTTGTACCGTAGCCGACGCAGGCGAAATGACGAAAGGCTGAGCCGACACCACGTCCAGAAAAATGGAATCCGTCGCAGCAGCAGAAATTCCCGGAGAAACCCGAACTAGGGCGCGACCGGCCGCGACCGCATGCACCACGCCACTCGTCGGCGAAACAATCGCAACCGCAGGCGTCGCAGATTCCCATGAAATCGCTTTAAGCTGTCGCCGACCGGAGAAGGCCCGAGCCGATCGCAGGGTCAGCGAATTTCCAATTAGTAAGACAGTGGATGCCGGCGGCTGTATTGAAACGCCTGAGCTGGACGTAGCCATCGCTGGTCCGGCGGTCGCGCCTTCCAACTGGGCTGTAATTGAATTGGCTGAGTTATCCGGGGAACAGCCAACAACCATTAAAGCGGCGAAAAGGCCGCAGACGCTTAGCTTGCGCACTCAGACTTCTCCAACTCTGCAAAAGGGTCATTCGGGAACCCGACTGACGTGGAGCTTGTCCATGCAAGCTCTTTAGTCTCGTGGCTTTGCGTCACCGGCTTTCGCCGGCTAAGCCTTGTTTACCCCTACGTCGCACCAGTTGATGCCGCAGAGAGGTCGCTGTACCGTCCGACGACTTAATGCGGATCGCTGAAACGAGTTCTGCCCAAGAAAGCATTACGGCCGTGGCACTGCAACTCACAATGGACTGTTATTGGACGATCTGCGAATCTCCAATGACCGAAGTTGCTCCGCGTATCGCTAGTGCGCCGGATCCATTTTCAAAATAGCCGGCACTGTTCGCATCAATACTCCAAAATCGCGCCAGATGGTCGAACCCCGCATATAGCTCGTCTCAATCCGCATTACGTCCTCGAAACTGGTGAGACGATTCCGGCCGTTTCATGTCACGGTTCAGTTATTGCCGGCTTCATGTCAAAACGATAAAAGAACGTGTCTTCACAATGGGCAACCTCACGTTCGAGGGGCGTTCGCGGGCCTACGAGCGACATGTCGCCATACAAGACGTTGAACAGCTGGCTCCATGTCCTCAAGGTGACGTTCAAATAAACCCGTGCGACAGATGTGCTTCATTGCCAGGCTATCTTTTCCATCGCCCTGTACCCCAAAAGAGTCGGTCTTTGCTTCCTTCAAGGTGGCAAATCCTACATCAAAGATCCATCTGGCGGCCATTCCTATGTCTCTGAATCTCCTATGTCTGTCACTTGCCACAGCGCTCACGATCGCGAGCCTCGGACATCCAAAAACACTATGCCGATTCGGGCCTGCTGCGGAATTTCTCGCGCCTCCGAGTTAGTTGGTCTTCTGTCTCGGCGAGAGCAACGAGTCGACTCTCGACGGGCAATCGTTGGGCAAACCGCTTGGCCCCGCGATCGACTTTACTAATGCCGGCGTCTACCGTGATTGCAGTGATCCCAGCCAACATTCTTGGCGATACGTCCAGTTCCGCGCAGGATAGCATGGTTCCCGCGCTAATCGAAGCGCACGTACCAGTTGCCGACGCGATCGCTGGAATTGCGTGGCTTGGTCAACTAGCGCCTGCCTCGACTCAACCTGGACTGCCTGTCGCGGCCTTGAGTCGCCCGATTCTACGGTTTGTCGCCGCCGCACC
>JBBSTN010000368.1:0-3451 GCA_038235845.1 Gemmatimonadales bacterium
ACAAGGGCAGCATCGGCAATCACTCCGGGTACGTCAACGAAAACCGTTCGCACCGCCCCACCTGTGAGCCCCAGTACAAGGAGAATTCGCTCTGCGGACATTCGAACCAGTTCGATCTGGCGGAGCGTAGCGCGACCAAGACGAGGCCCCAGCGCCACTCCAAGTTCCTGTGTCAATACACCCAGTGATTGAGCCGCCGTTCGCAGAATGGTCTCGATTGCCGAGCTGTCTCCCCTTATTTCTTCAGCAAGCTTTTGCCGGTGTTCTCGAGTGATAGTGTCGACGCGGATCAGGGAATCGACATATGTACGATACGCCTTGTCGGTGGGTACACGACCCGAGGACGTATGGGGATGATACAGATATCCCTTTTCCTCCAGGTCACTCATCGTGTTTCGAATGGTGGCCGGGGAGATTCCCAACTCAAAGCGACGAGACAGCGTACGTGAGCCCGCGGGTTCAGCGGTTGCAACGTAGCTGTGAATAACTGCTTCGAGGACCTGTCTCTCTCGGTCGGAGAGTTCTCCTGCTTGCTTCATAAGTGTAAGGCTATCAACAACTTCGGCCTAAAGTCAAGTCGGCCGCCAAGGCGTCAAGCCGCAGCCATCCATAAGGGGTGCAACGAACGCGGACTACTTGCGAGTCCTTTTCTTCGCTGCAAACGTCTTCGATCCATCCCGCCTTGCGCCAACGATCGATCAGCGGCAAGTCGGTCTCGGAAACGACGAGTCCATCGCGTGTTCGTAAACTCAGATACACGGATTCCGCCACTCGGTTCTCCGTCGAAAGCAATTCCTCACCTGCAATGGGATCGTTTCCCGCTGCCACAGCGCGCTGCCAGTGTGCATATGCAGCGATATTCCAGCGACGAGCGCTTCCATCGAAACCATGCGCCGAAGGTCCAACTCCGAGGTACGGTGCCCCGGACCAGTATGCCGAGTTGTGACGGGCGCGATGAGAGGGCAAACCGAAGTTGGAAACCTCGTAGTGCTCGAATCCTGCAGCGGTGAGATTCTCGTGGGCGCTCAGAAACTCCTGCTCATAGCGCTCTTCGGAGGCCGCGCTCACTTCGCCGCGCGCCTGCCAGGCAGCCAATGGCGTTCCTTTCTCGATCGTAAGTCCGTAGAGCGAAATGTGCTGAGGCTCGAGTGCAAGTATGCCGTCTACATCGCGAGGCCAGTCGCGCTCCAGGTTATCGGGTAATGCAAAAATGAGGTCGACCGAGACGGCGGATATTCCAGAGTCTCTCGCGATCCGGACTGCCACCCGCGCATCATCGCCGGTGTGAGCACGATGCATCCACGAAAGCACATTGTCGTGGAAACTTTGAATACCGATAGAAAGCCGGTTCACACCTGCGCTTCGCCATCGTCGCACCGCGTCGGCCGAGATATCGTCGGGATTAACCTCGAGTGTGACCTCTGCATCACTTGCGATATTCGCTCGCGAACGGAGGACAGACATGAGCTGGCTCACACCGTCTACGCCAAGTCTCGACGGAGTACCGCCGCCCACGTATACGGTGTCGAGTTCGATGACATCGTGCGCACTTCGACGGATTTCAAGTTCACTTTCCAGCGCGCTCACATACTCCTGTACCGGTACATTTCTGCGCACGGCGATCGAGAAATCACAGTAGCTGCATCGTCGGGCACAAAATGGTACGTGCACATAGAGATGCCGATATTCGTTGCCCGACAAAACCGCCCGATCGCGTTCCAACACGTCACGAGGTGCTATCATCTCAGCGTCGAGCGAACGCAACCGAGCATGTCGACATTCAACAAGCCTTCGATTTCAAGATCGGCAATTGCGCTGGCAACTAAGCGTGCGGAAAGTCCGCTCAATTCGGCGATAGCTGTTGCGGTCATAGCGCCCCGTTCGACTGCGTCCCAGCAGGAGGCCGCGTCGCCGTTCAGACGTGGAGCTCGGGTTGGAGCAGCCTCCAGACTGAGCATCGCCAGAACATCCGATGCATCGAGTATTAACTGAGCACCTTCCCGAATGAGGAGGTTGCCGCCCATGGCGGCGGGCTGATCGATGGCGTTTGGCACGCAAGCCACATCTCTATGCAGCTCCAGTGCATGCCTTGCCGTGATAAGCGCTCCGCTCCCGACTCCAGCCTCGACAACAACCGTGATGTCCGCAAGCGCGGCGATAAGACGGTTTCGCAGGGGAAAGGAGCCTCCGTGTCCGCTGGATTGTGCGGGCAACTCTGAAAGCAACAAGCCCTCGGCTCCGATACGTTCTTGAAGTGCACGATGGCCCCGTGGGTACACGATGTCGAGCCCTGTGCCGAGGATTGCCACGGTGCGACCGCCAGACGATAGCGCGGCCTCATGACTAGCGCCGTCGATACCTCTTGCAAGACCGCTTATGACGCAGATGCCGTGACTTGCGCAGGTGGCAGCGAGCGCCCTTGCAACGCGAAGCCCGTACGGGCTGGCGTTACGAGTTCCTACAATTGCCACGACCGGCGGTGTCAACATCGCCAGTACACCGCGAGCAAAAATTACTGCAGGCGGATTATGTAGCTCCAGCAATCGCGACGGGTAGTCATGATCGTCGCGCCTGATGGCCACCGCGTCAATTCCAGCATTGATTTCGACTCTGCCCGCTGGGCTGCCGGCAGAATCGTCAGCGGGCGACATCGATGATGGACGCACCATGCCCTCAAGGGAATAGCTGTCGTTCACTCGCCAACTCGGCTTCCGATTTAGCGCGTAGTTCGAGAAGTTGTGACCACCATGCATCAAGGAGCTCGTCAAGGCCCATGCGCCCGGGCGCGCTTACGGCATACATACCGAATGCATCGGGCGCTTCGATGTCCGGCACGTAGTGTTCGCCGAGCAGGTCGAGTTTGGAGAACACAACGCAATAAGGCTTTGCTGCAAGTTCTTTGGAGTACTCCGAAATTTCATTGCGAAGCGCGTCGAAATCTGCCTGCCAATCGAGCACGTCGATTGGAACCACAAACGCGAGAACGCGAGTGCGTTCGATATGTCGCAGGAACTGATGTCCAAGTCCCTTGCCCTCGTGAGCACCTTCGATGATTCCAGGAATGTCCGCCACGACAAACGATCGGTGATCGCTCATGGGAACGACACCGAGATTGGGTGACAGCGTCGTGAAGGGGTACGCCGCAATCTTGGGGCGCGCAGCAGAGATAACCGAAAGGAGAGTGCTCTTTCCAGCGTTGGGCTGTCCTACCAATCCAATGTCGGCAATCAGCTTTAACTCGAGCTCGAGTTGACGCGTTTCACCTTCTTCGCCCGGTTGCCATTCGCGCGGCGCCTGGTGTGTCGCAGTTACGAAGAACGCGTTGCCTTTTCCCCCCCCCCCCCCCCTGTGCCCCCGACACAATGGAACCGGCGGGGGAAACCACCCCCAAAAAAAATTTGAGTCTGTAAAGCCGCCGAAAAAGGCCCGGGGGGAAGGGGGGACACACTGC
>JBBSTN010000369.1:0-3449 GCA_038235845.1 Gemmatimonadales bacterium
GCGTACCACTCCAGACCCTGCCAAAATTCGTGCCGAGCGCATTTATCGCAGTGGAGGACAAACGATTTTATCAGCATGACGGCGTCGATCTCGTTGCGGTGGCAGGGGCGCTCAAGGACGCGCTCAAGGGAAATGTGAGGGGTGCGAGCACGATCACGCAGTTGCTTGTGGGCAACATGCATCCGGACCTAATAGATCGACGGGACATATCGCCCGGACGCAAACTTCGCGAGCAGCAGGCGGCTCGCGAAATGGCGCGCCACTACAGCAAGGAGCAGATCCTCGAAGCGTTTCTCAACCAGATTTCGTTTGGGCGCGGAATGTATGGAATCGAGATGGCGTCGAGATTCTATTTCGGAAAGGGTGCCAGCGATCTCAAGCTTGCAGAGGCTGCTTCTCTCGCGGCGATGCCGAAGAGTCCTGTGCAGTACGACCCGGGCCGGAATCCCGAGCGGAATCGCGAACGCCGCAACACGGTACTCGCGCTAATGGCGGAGCAGGGGTACATCTCTCAGGCACAGGCAGCCAGCGCGCAGCGCGAACCGGTCCGGACCGTCTCCGAACGAAATAGTGCCGGATGGATAACCGCCATCGTGCGCATTCAGGCTGAGCGAGCGGGCATTCCAGTTGCTCAGGGGGGGTACCGAGTCCAGACTACCATTGACGCATCGCTTCAGTTCGCCGCGCAGAACGCGATTTCGAAAGGACTGGCCGAAGTGGAACGACGCCCGGGTTTCCGGGGGAAGGTTTGTGGGGAGACCCCCGTGGCCGCAGACGCGGGGTGTCTGGAGGGGGCGGCCGTTGTCCTCGACCCCGCTAACGGTGACGTTCGGGCGCTGGTGGGAGGTCGCAACTACGCAACCTCGGCGTTCAACCGCGCGATCGACGGAATGCGACAGCCGGGTTCGTCCTTCAAGGCGTTCGTTTACGCCCAGGCGATTGCGGAAGGCCTCACCGCGGCCAGTCCTGTCGCCGACACAGCCCTTCGCATTGTGCTGGATAACGGTCGCATCTACAGCCCCGAGAATTCGGATAACGATTTTCTTGGCATGATCACCATGCGCGAGGCGCTGACCCGGTCGCGAAATCCGGTGGCTGTCCAGTTGGGTATGGCAGTGGGAATGGATTCAGTGGCGGCCCTCGCTCATCGTTCGGGGCTCCGAAGCGCAATCTCGCCCTATCCCGCAAGCGCGCTGGGTGCCTCGGTCGTGCAGCCGCTCGACTTTGTCGCAGCATATGCAAGCTTTGACAATGGAGGCATCGCACTCGATCCGCGGTTCATTACCCGCATAGAGGACCGCTCCGGACACGCGGTTTACACTCCCCAGAATTCCGCGCCACGGGCAGCGATGGATCCGCGGGTGGCATTCATCGTTCGTGACATGATGCGGGACGTGGTTTCGCGAGGAACGGCCACCGCTGCTCGTGAAATCGTGCCATCCCGCGTGCCGCTCGCCGGCAAAACCGGCACGACAAATGACAATTCCGACGTCTGGTTTGTAGGGATGACCCCCGAGCTGGTCACGGGTGTCTGGATCGGTTTCGACAAACCCCGCATGATCTCGCCCGGCGCGGTTGGTGGCACATATGCCGCTCCAATTGCTGCCCGAATCATCGCCGCGGCGTACGCCGATGGTAGAAGCGCTGGAAGTTGGAATCCGCCGCCGGGTCTGGTCAGCGTCGACCTGGACCGGCGCGACGGCACCCTTGCGCGCGAAGATACTCCCGCCGATCGGCGCTACTCAGAGTGGTTTCTGGAGGGCACCGAACCCGGCGCGCCGGTCTGGCCGTGGACGCTTTTCCGCTTCGGACCGATCGGTCACTGATGACAAATCATCCCTCTCGACGGCAGGCAGGTAGTTCTACGGAGATCTCCCTTGGGTAGTCCAACGGATGGCGGGAAGGCACCTCAAACGTTGAATGTGCGAACTATGAGTTCTCTGTCGGGCGGTACCGGAATTGTAATGCTGAATCTGGGCGGCCCAAAAACGCTCGATGACGTAGAACCCTTTCTGCTCAGGTTGTTCGCCGATCGGGAAATCATTCAGCTGCCCATGCAGAGTGTGCTGGGAAAGTTCATTGCCAAAAGGCGCACACCCAAGGTGCGGGCACTTTACGATGCGATTGGTGGTGGGTCTCCGATTCTTCACTGGACGGAGGCACAGGGGCGAGGCATGTGTGAACGTCTCGATCGACTTTCACCGCACACTGCGCCACATCGCTTCTACGTTGCATTCCGATACACGCCGCCGTTTGCGGATGACGCACTGCTCGCGATGCAGGCTGACGGAATTGAACGCGCGATTGCATTCACCCAGTATCCCCAATGGTCGTGCAGCACGACCGGTTCAAGTCTCAATGATCTGTGGCGTGCAGTAGCCCGAACAGGACTCGAAAGCAAGTTTACGTGGAGCATCATCGACCGCTGGGGAGAGCACGATTCGTTCGTGCAGGCGATGGCTTCCGGAATCAGGGACGGCCTGCTGCAGTATCCGGAGGCGGAGCGCGACGATGTGATGATCATGTACAGTGCGCACTCACTTCCACTTTCGGTAATCGATCGCGGAGACGCGTATCCGTCGGAAATCGGTGCAACCGTTAGCCGGGTGCAGCAGGCGCTCGGCCTTCCCAATCCGCACATTCTCACGTATCAGTCTGATGTCGGCCCGGTTAAATGGCTGGGTGCACGTACGGAGCTTGTGATTCGGCAGCTTGCCGCTCGCGGGCGAAAGAATATGCTAGTCGTACCGATTGCATTCACGAGCGATCACATCGAAACGCTTTCGGAAATCGACATCGAGTATGGACACATCGCCAGCTCGCTTGGCATGACGGGGTTCCGTCGGGCCCCATCGATGAATGCGCGCCCCGACTTTCTCGATGCACTGAGTGACGTGGTGCTCGAACATCTGGAGAAGGGACAGCCTTACGGGGTTCAGTATCCCAACAAGTGCCCGGGATGCGAGAATGATTTTTGTCGCTCGGTACCGCGCAAGCTCGCGCAACCCCGGACAGCGAGTTCGGTGGATCACGGTGACGACAGCGCCGGCCGCGAGACGGCGGCGGCTCTGTCCCTGGCGTCTGCTGCGACTTCAGCATCCTCTTCATCCGTCTCCGCGGTGAGCCGCTGAATGTTCACGCTCCCATTGCATGTGGTTGGCTGTTCGCACGAAAATACAGACGCATCGATAATCGGACGTCTCGGCATTGCCGAGTCGGAGCTGTCGCTGCTTCTGAAAGATGTTTATGGCGCCGGAATACCGTGCGTTCTGCTCAGCACTTGCAACCGCACGGAGCTGTATTGGTGGGGCGAGCGCGACGCTGCGCCGCTTTTCAAGGCGTGGGTGATCGGACGGCTTGGCTCTCTGCCGCCACGACTTATCGAGCGTCGCGACGCCGATCTCGCTGTGCGGCATCTCTTTGCTGTTGCAGCAGGTCTTCGCTCCCAA
>JBBSTN010000370.1:0-3402 GCA_038235845.1 Gemmatimonadales bacterium
ACCGCCCCCACACAGCTCTATTCTATGTGCGCCTGCTTTTTGCGCCGCGACACTGTTGCTTACGTTGTCGCAGCACGCCTCGACGAACACCGGCGGAGTTATAGCTTTTGCCGACAACTGATGTTGACCAGCGTACATCCGCTGCCCCGGGTCAGGTTAGTCTCCAAAACGTTCACAAGACGCTCGTAACGGGCTCACATCGCGGGCGCAGCTGCGCCGCCCCGATTGGCTGCCCGAGGCCTGAAAAAAATCAGGAAGAGCACAAATACAGCTAACGCGCCGAGCGCGGGCACCTGCCACACACTCGTCCAGTTATGAGTTACCGTAGCACCTTCCACGGCGCTGTTCGCGTATCTGTCGACAACCGCACCTGAAACTGCGGCGCCAACAAAATAGCCAACACCATTGGTTACGAGATTGAGAAAACCCTGAGCAGCGGCGCGAATACGCGGGCCGGCCCGTTCATCGGTATAAATCTGACCCGCCACGAAAAAGAAATCGTAGCAGATGCCATGTAGCAGAATACCCGCGTAAACAAGCCACATACCGCTGCCCGCATTACCAATGCTGAAGGCGTAATAGCGCGCCGCCCAAGCGAGCATACCAGCCAGCATTATCATTTTGATGCCGGCCTTGCGAAGTGCAAACGGGAGCATCAGCATGAATGCAATCTCCGACATCTGTCCAAAGCTCTGAATAAATGCCGGCTCGGGAGCACCGATCTCGTTGAGATACAAGTTCGCGAACGAGTAGTAGAACTGAAGCGGTATGCACAGCAGAAACGAGCCCGCAATAAAAATTGCGAAATCGCGGTTGCGCAGAAGTTGCAATGCATCGAGGCCAAAAGCATCACGCACGCTGAATGGAGTGCCGGCCGCCTTGGGCGGGGTGGCGGGAAGTGCAAAAGAAAAGAGTCCAAGGACAAGCGAACCGGCAGCAGCAACAAGCATCGGCGTCGACTGGGCGTCGGCTTTGAGCACTTTACCGACAATTACACCCGCCACGATCCAGCCAATGGTGCCAAGCACACGAATGAACGGAAAGTCTCTGGCGGGATTCTGGATATGGTGAAACGAAATCGAGTTGCTGAGCGACAACGTCGGCATATAACAGAGCGCGTATAAAATGAGCAGCGGATAAAACCGGCTCCACTCAGTCTGTTGCGACACCAGGTACATAATGACCGCTCCAGCGAGATGAAGCACCGCCAGGAGTTTCTCGCTGGGGAAAAAGCGGTCTGCCACAACTCCCAGAAACAGCGGTGATATAATTGCCGCAATCGCGGTGGCTCCGTACGCGCTGCCAATCTGCACTCCAGTGAACCCAAGCGTCTGGCCAAGGTACGTGCCCATGGTGACAAACCATGCGCCCCATACGAAATACTGGAGAAACATCATCGTCGAGAGGCGGGCCTTGATGCTCATCAAGGAAGTTCCCGGATCCGGATATTTCGATAGGAGACACGATCGCCATGATCCTGCAGGCCGATGTAACCACGTTGTGCGCGACCGTAACCCTTCCACTGATCGAACTTTGAAGCTTTGACTCTTGCTTCCCAGTCTGGAGACCAGAGCTCATACTCGACCATCTTTGTGCCGTTAAGCCAGTGTTCAACATGTGCACCGTTAACAAGCAGTCGACTGGAGTTCCACTGTCCCGGAGGCTTGACCACACCTCGCGGAGCGGGATAGATGCCATACGCTGCACCCGACGAGGTAAGCGGCGATTTGCCATCTGGATGACCGGTATCGTCAAGCACCTGCATCTCCGGTCCGCTTTCGTATGTTACGTCAGCAGTGGGATCGATCCGATAAATCACGCCGCTGTTTCCCTTCGCAGAGATCAGCCAGTCGAGCGTCAGCTCGAAATTCGCAAAGGTGCGGTCGGTCACGAGATCTTCGGCGGGTGAAACTCGCGTGAGGGTTCCGTCGAGCGCTTGCCACCCGCCAGGAGCGACCCCGGGCGTCTTGAACCCGTGCCATCCCGAGAGCGACTTGCCATCGAAGAGCGATTGCCACACGGGAGCGGTTGAAGCAGAAGACGGCGTGGCCGCCGCAGCAGGTTTTCCCAGCGCGCCCTGAATCGCCTGCTGGTCTGTCCTTGCCTTGCTATTTCCACCTGCACATGCTGAACTGATTGTCGAAATTGTCAACAGAGCGGGAAACCATGGTAGCTGAAACCAACGTCGGTTAGCAAACCACGCGTCACGAGGGGCCAACATGTCGTGCTCCTTGCTTTTCGGACTGAGATAAACAAGCGATATCTATACGAGTTCGGCGCGAACCCGCCATTCTCAAGCGTAGCGCACTCGCACACTCCCGCACTCGCGCACTCGCGTGCGCAGCCCTATGCTATCTGCGCGGCAAGGCGCGCGGAAGCCGTCGGCTGCACTTCCAGGTTCGCTTCGACCTGAGGTACACCTAAATTCAACTGGAAAGGATAGAAACAAGTGGACCATACTCCGGGTTTTCTCGCACATGTTCAGGCACGAACAGAAGCGGTCAGCGAAGCCAGCGTTGAGGAAACTCAACGCGCCCTCAAGGAGAACGCGCAAGCGAGGCTGGTAGACGTGCGCGAAGATCGCGAGTGGATGGCTTCACATGCAACCGGCGCACTGCACATCGCTCGCGGCGTGTTGGAGCGCGATATTGAGCGCCTCGTGCCAGACAAGTCGTCAGCGCTCTACCTCTATTGTGGAGGCGGCTTCCGCTCGGCGTTGGCCGTAGATTCGCTGCAGCAGATGGGCTATAGCAACGTCACGTCGGTCGCGGGGGGATGGCGAGCTTGGGAGGCCGCAGACGCGCCTGTCGAGAGGCCGGCTGCTCCATCACCCGTAACCGGCATCGGAGGAGTGTTCTTCCGTTCACCCGACCCGGCCGCCCTCAAGGCCTGGTACCACGAACACCTCGGCATCAAATCAGAAAGCTGGGGAGCGATGTTTCCATTCCGGGAGCACAGTTCGCCAGCCATCGAAGGCTTCGTGGCGTGGAGCATCAGCCCGAACGACACTACCTACTTCGGCGACAGCGGGCAGCAGTTCATGATCAACTACAGGGTTCGGGAACTCGACGCGCTAGTTGCGGAGCTCCGCGCGAAAGGCGTATGGGTGGACGAGAAGAAGGAAGAGGAGTCAGTCGGCAAGTTTGTATGGATAAAAGACGGGGACGGAAACCGCGTAGAGCTCTGGGAATCGCCGGAATAATCCGGTTAAATCAGGCCCCGGAGTTTCCGGATGATCTGCTGGCACTCGATGTGCCAAGTACTTTCCTGTAGTGCTCGGAAGGTTCACGGAAGGTTCACGGAAGGTTCGCTTACAAAGACAAAGGAGTTATTCATGTCTCTCATCTGGACAGCACTGATCGGCCTGATTGCCGGTGCAGTTGCCAAGTTGCTCATGCCCGG
>JBBSTN010000371.1:0-3395 GCA_038235845.1 Gemmatimonadales bacterium
CCGCGCTCCTTATTGGGACCGAACACATGGCCGAGCGCACCGACGTAGACGATGTCGGGGTTGGTAGGGTCGATGCGGATGCGCGAGATATACTGCGTTTCCTTGAGGCCCATGTATGTCCACGTTTTCCCTGCATCGGTGGATTTCCAGACGCCGTCGCCATGTGAAACGTTTCCGCGAATTGGCGTTTCGCCACCGCCGGCCCATACCACATCGGGGTTGGACTCCTGTACCGCCAGCGCTCCGATGGTGCCGCCAAAGTATGCGTCGGTGACAGGTAGCGAGGTGGTGCCGCCGTCGGTTGTCTTCCATACCCCGCCGCCGGTTGTGCCGTAGTAATACTCGCTGGGGCGCTTTGTCGAGCCTGCGACTGCCACCATTCGGCCAGACTGATTGGGGCCTATATTGCGCCACTTTACGTCGAAGGTCGTATCTGCCGCGCCGCGTCCGCCGGCACCTCCGCGTTGGGCCTCCAGCGAGGCCGGGGCCACGAGGACGAGCGCCACGCCAGCAGCTATTGGCAGGGCGGAGGCGAGGTGTTTGTTGAGGTTTCTGAAAAGGTTTGAAGCCAACGACGGGGAGCAATGGTGCATAGGGACAATTCCAGTTTACGGATAAGAATGAGAAGACAGCGATATTAACAGCGACGGCAACAGCAACGTCAACGGCGACGCTAAGCGATTACGCGCATGTAGTTACATCCGGCATCCTGCGCAACTGCAACCGCGAACACACCATTTGGCATGATATACACGCCCTTTATCACATGGCGATGAACTTCCGCCAGCGCCTGCTCAGGAGATAGCGCAGGCTCCCTTTGACGAAGCTGCGACGACACGCCCCGCAACGCGTAGTTGCACGCCATTACGATAGCCCCCTGCGACATCAGCGCAGACAGGCTCGACGCAGCACTCACCGTCGAGAACTTGTCGCCCTTCGTGTATGTGAGAAACGGGTTGCGGCGCGCGGGCTCGCCCGACGACGGGTCCTTCATTGAACGCGACTTGCCGAGCTCCATGCGATCCCACATTGCGTCGTCGAGAGTCATCACGCTGGCCGCGTGGCGCAGGATGAGCACCGGAGTGAAGTCGTCACTCGTTCCGAAGGCGTCCTTGTAACCCTGAGTTGCGGAATTTGCGTAGGCGAGTGCGACGCCGCTGTAGATCTCCGGGCTATCGTATGCCGTGCGATACTTCCTGAGCTTTGCGGTCCAGCTCATGTCCCATTCCGGGAGTGCGGCCGAGGGGGGCGCTGAGGGAGTTACTGCTGCTGGCAACGCCGCTCCGGCCCCAGACACAGAGGCCGCAGGGGATGTGTGCAGAGATGCAGTCGACGCACAGGCAGCCAATAACCCCGCGCCGGAAGCCACGGCGCCTGTGGTCATGACCTGCTGGATGAATTCGCGACGGTGGGTGGTCATGTATGAGTTCTCGAAATCAATGGCTGGCAGGGATGCGAGCGCGTGGTGCGAAGTAAAGAGTTAATCATCTTCTAATGATGATGGGCCTTTGCTGTGATTGCCGGGAGTGGAAATCGTCAGCACAATATCGAAGTGAAATGTCGGCGGAAAATTCGGTTAAGTCGTGACAACTATTTACGCGACTGAACTGTCTCTGTATCTGATGATGTTTCCCAAAATGGAATTACCAACCTCCTGTCCCGGACAATCAATGGCGAGTTTATGCAACGCACGTCGACCAATGGCTCGAACGGTTGCCATCTCCCCTCTGTGTCTCTTTACGCGCGCAGTCGCGAATTCGCTCGCTTTTGCTCTTCTTATGGTTCTCTCAGCGCTGGCAGTGCACAGCAGCGAGCTCGACGCGCAGACAGCTCCGCCCGGAAGTCCGAATATTTTCCTGGATTGCCAATCGTATTGTGACGATCAGTTCTTCAGAACCGAGATCACCTATGTGAACTGGGTGAGGGATCGTTCCGTTGCCGACATTCACGTGTTGGTAACTTCACTCGGTACAGCGAGCGGCGGGTCGGAGTGGACGCTGGCCTTCATCGGCCAGAAGCAATTTGCGGGACTGGTGGATACGCTTCGCTACGTCGCACCGCAAAGCAACACTTCCGATATTACACGCCGCGCGATTTCGCGCACCCTAAAGCTGGGCTTCGTGCGTTTTCTTGCGAGAACAGAGCTCGCCGAGCGGGTGGCGGTGACCCTTTCCGCAGCTCCTGCTCTGTCGGGGAAAGCTGCAGAAGCGAAACGCGACCGCTGGAATTACTGGCAGTTCTCGGTTAACAGCAGCGCCAACAGCAACGGTCAGAAATCAAATTCGTTTAGCAGTTTGAGTGGCGGCCTTACAGCCAGAAGAACGACGGAGGCATGGAAGCTCAACTTCTCGGTTCGTGAAAGCTACAACGAAAGCACGTTCCGCTTCGGCGAGGTTACCACTACGTCTATTCGCCGCAGCTACAACTTTTCCACTCTGGCGGTGCGATCGCTCACGCCAAAGTTGTCCGCGGGGCTCACCGGTTCGGTTGGCTCGACAACCTTCGACAATAAGAAGCTGTACGTGCGTGCCACTCCTGCAATCGAGTACGACTTTTTCCCGTACTCGGAGTTCACTCGCCACGCGCTAACTCTGCAGTATGCTATTGGCCTGGAGTCAAACAATTATCGCGAGCGTACGATATTCGACAAGCTTGACGAAGTGAACCCGATTCACTCGCTCAATCTTTCCTTCGCTCAAAACCAGCGTTGGGGATCGGCGAATGTCGGGGCGTCGGCGGGGCAGTTTCTCAATATGACCAACAAGAACTACGCGTCGCTTTATACAGGTACAAGCGTTCGATTGTTGAAGGGTCTCAGCATAAACTTCAGCGGAAGTTTCTCTTCAATTCACGATCAGATTGCGCTTCCCAAGCGCGGTGCAACCCAGGAAGAGGTGCTGCTGCAGCAGCGCAATCTGGCGACGAGCTACAGCTATTTCGGGTACGTGAGTCTCAGCTACACTTTCGGGTCGATATTCAACAACGTGGTCAATCCACGTTTCGGAGGCTCGAATAGTGGGCAGGTGATTTTCTTCTGACGCTTCGCGCTGCCGACTCCTGGGTCGCTCTCGCGGGAGAAGCTGAGGGGGCCTGAGCACTGACTTGGTATGAAGTTCTCGCGGAAGTGTTTTTCGTGACATTTTCAATGAGCAGCGAAACCAAAGAATATCTAAGGGCCGACGCTCTGGCGGTAAACAGCTTTCGCCTGGGTTGAGCTTTCAGCGTCTGCTATCAGCACCAGTGCCAGCGGTGCGGAGAGCTGTGAGCTTGTAAGGAATATTTTGTCTTCCTTCAGTCATGAGCACTCTCAGTTCCCGGACGTTGCACCGCCGCTGAGAGCCTCCAGCGCCGCTGGCGCTAATCCTGACAGCCGACGTTGGCAGCACAACCCCAGG
>JBBSTN010000372.1:0-3395 GCA_038235845.1 Gemmatimonadales bacterium
AACCGTATAGGGTGGAGTGGCGCGAGCTGGAGGGACACGTTACTCAGGGCGAAATCGCGAAGCTCGCGCAGTTAGCTGTGACAGATGCTGACAAGAAAGCGCGCGAGCCACGTGGACCCCCATTTAATCAACCCTACGCGGAGTTCAAGCCGGTGTTCAGGTCAGAAATCGTTATAGACGACCGCGAAAACGTATGGATTCGACGATTTAGTCGCGCGAATGCGACTGTCGACAAGTGGGATGTGTTCGACACGAAAGGAGGGCACCGCGGAATATTTGAATTGTCTTCCAGCAAACGAATTGTGGCGATAACGTCGCGATTCGCTTACGTGGTTCGCACCGATGATGATGATCTTCAGTGGGTTGAAGCCTATTCGCGAAGATAAGAATCAGCTTCGCGGGTTGTGAACCTGGTAACCCGGTTCCGGAGAGACGATGTTGCCAGTATAGTTCAAAATTGGTTATACTTACGGTATGAAAACCGCGATATCGTTACCGGATGGGCTTTTTCGGGCGGCTGAACAGTACGCGAAGCAAGCGGATAAGACTCGTAGTCAGCTCTATGCGGAAGCGATGTCGGAGTATCTCGCTCGACACGCCCCCGACACCGTCACTGAGGCCATGAACAGGGTGGCCGACGAGCTTGGCTCCCACTTGGATGAATTTGGCGTCGTTGCGGCTGAACGGGTTCTCAAGCGAAGCGAGTGGTAGTAGAGCAAATCGCATGGTTGAACTGTCACAGGGCGAGATCTGGTGGGTAGAGTTGCCCTTACCGGTTGGCGCGGCTCCGGGATTCACTCGGCCCGTGATTGTAGTTCAAGGCGACTCGCTCAATCGCAGCCGCATCGGCACGGTTCTCTGCGTGCCCTTGACAAGTAATCTCAAGTGGTCAGATGCGCCCGGCAGCGTGATGTTTCCGAAAAAGCTTTCGGGACTGCCTAAAGACTCTGTGGCCAACGCTTCCCAGATTGTTGCCCTGGATCGAGCAGTGCTGACGAGCCGAGTCAGTAGGATTGGGCCAAAAAAACTGGCACAGCTGCTGACCGGCATCGACATAGTTCTCGGGCGCTAAGTGCGCAAACAGTTAGTCAAGTTTTTCGTCGCATTTTTCGCTTTCCTTTAACCATCGGAATAGCTGCAAGTGCTTACAGAACATCTACGCACCCTTCGCAACCATGGCGAGTGGGCCGATTTGCGTCTGCTTACCGCGCTGCGAGACGGCCGGAGACAAGTACCCGTCGCCCTGCGGGAGCTGTCGCACATTCGTGGAGCTCAGGAGACATGGCTGTCGCGACTTGAGCGCCGCGCCGCAACGCTGCCGGTCTGGCCAGATCTTTCGATCGTAGAACTGGAGCAAGCCAGTGCGTCGATTGACGTTGCGCTTGCATCGTACTTTGCTGCGGTGGATTCGTCGTCAATGAGTACGCTTGTCACGTACACCAACTCCGCTGGCAACGACTTCGCTACGTCTGTTGGAGACATCTTGCTGCAGATGCTAACGCATGGACAGTATCATCGGGGAAAAGCGAACGTCGCCCTGAGCGCGGCGGGAATACAACCTGTCGGTGTTGACTACATAGTCTGGCAGCGAGAGCGGGGGAAGAACGTCGCACGATCATTGTTGGATTGATCGCACTGCGGGCGAGCCGCGATGATCTGCACGAAATCAGTCGTCTGTGGTCAGTCCACCCAGGTCGTGAACTCGCTTGAGGGCTTGCGAGCTCTGGGTGCAGGCTGTTCCGACGGAACGCCAATCGTGATTACTGCAACTATTCGTTCGCCGTCCTGAACGCCAACTGCCGATCGCGCTGCCGGATCGTCCATGATAGCACCGCTTCTGATGTGAGTGCCAAGCCCCAGTTCAACCGCCGAGAGCATCAAGTTCTGCACTGCCATCATGGTGGCGGCGTAGTCCTCCTCACGAATCTCCGGATTTTCGTTCTGCGTCATCGCGACGATCAGCATGCATGGCTGCGCGCGGTGATCATCGCTAGTCTTCTGCCTGATTTGCTGAGCATGAGTTTCGTCGGTTGCTTTTTTGGCTTTGCGATTGCCGAGAGCCATGCCGTATGCCGCGCGCGACTCAGGACCAAGGACATAAAATCGCCATGGATCGGTGAGTCGGTGATTCGGTGCCAGCGTGGCGGCCTGCAGCATGGTCTCGAGCTCGGCTCGCGATGGAGAGCGATCGTCAAATGTTCGTATCGAGCGTCGAGTGGCTATAGCTTCGGAGACACGCATTGTCAGGGATTGAAGGATGGAGGTTGTTTGACCCGCGTCGGACGTTTCGATCAAGATAGCTACGTATCGCCGCAGACTAGCATTACAGTTTCAATAACGGAACTTTAATTGATTGGGAAGGACTGCTGTGTCCACAACTCATTGCAAAGGAGCGTCTGACACATGCGTGCAATCACACTCCTGCTCCTACGGATCTCGCTGGGCTGGCTGATGGTGGTGTGGGGAGTCGACAAGTTGAATAACGTAACTCACGCGATTCGAGTATCTGAAGGATTCTATCTTGGCGCGATGACCGGGCCTTCCGCGCTCAAGGTGTTCGGAGCAATCCAGATCGTTGCCGGTTTGGTGATCGTCATTGGAATTGCCAGACGCTATACATATCCATTCCTTCTCGCGGTCACCGGCATAACGCTTCTTGCCGTTTGGAAATCGATCATCGACCCGTGGGGATTGGTAATCGAGGGCGGCAACCCCGTGTTCTTTTCATCGGCAATAATCTTTGCTGGCGCTCTTGTGATCTACGCATTCCAGAGCGAAGACACAATCTCGATGGATGCAAAGCGCGGCGGGTTTACTCCGCGTGAACTCGCCTGACAGACCAACACCAGCTAGGACCGACAGTCTGTCGACGCTGTATGCATTAATCCTCCTGACATTTCTCCCGGCGTTGCTTGCTCCCAACTACCTTTTGCGAAGCGTAGCGACCATCTCCGCAGTGCAGGCTCCAGTAAGCGTTGCACGCGCCATTACAGGCTCATAGCCGGAAAGCGACACGCGAAGATCGTAAATGCCGCGGTCGAGCACAAACCGGCTGCCGCCTGCCACGCTTACTTTGCTATCGCTTCGATACGTCTCACCCTCGACGCGCACATCCGCGCGGGCGCTGTCAGCAGGCGGGATAACAGGGTCCGTTTTGATCACGAGGACCAGGTTCGCCGGATCCCGTCGGGTTGCGTTCTCGGGGTCAGGGCAGGTGGAAACAGTGACAGTGGAATGAGTATCTGAAACTTGCTTGGTGGACGCAACGCAGGCACTCGCGGCGGCTACGAGTGCGATTAAGAGGGACGCCGACAACGTTTTTCTACAGTCGCGCATGTTCAAAAGATTCTCCACGAGAGCATACACACAGCGCGCGGTAGGCGCGACGCGTAAAT
>JBBSTN010000373.1:0-3377 GCA_038235845.1 Gemmatimonadales bacterium
TCGGACTCAATTTTACGTCGAACCGTCCACGTGCATGTGTTGTCATTTTGTTCTACGTTGAAAGAGGGTGAATTCGACTGGTAGCAATTTAGTGGAGTGCTTTGAAAATGAACTTAGATCGAATTGCGCGACGGCTTCTGGGCATGCGAACTGCGACCGCAGTCGTGGCCGCGTTGATCGTTGTGTTCGAGACGGCTGTGCCGTCCCTTCACGCTCAGGCTCGCACCCTTAACTGGCCGCTGGTTTCGGTAACCGCGCATCTCGATGCCGACGGAGGCCTCGAAGTGAGTGAGCAGCAGGTTATGCAATTCAGCGGCAGTTGGAATGGCGGTGAGCGTGTTTTCAATCTGCGTTTTGGACAGAAGATTGACCTCGACGGACTCTATCGGGTGGACAGCGCCACTGGTTCAGAACAGCCCATGCGCGCCGGCGACCTTAGTGAAGTGGACGAGTATGACTGGGCAAATTCAACTACGCTGCGATGGAGGAGTCGAAAAACTTCCGATCCTCCCTTCAATCGCACGACGATTACCCACGTACTCAAATACGCATACTCCAACATCCTGATTCCGCAAGACGACGGTTCGATCCTTCTCGTTCACAATAACACTTCCGCTTGCCTATAGCGGGCCGGGACAGCCGAGGCAGGTAATCCACGGTGCAGGCATGTTGTGCGATCTGCACTGGCGGCTGCGTTTCTCGCGATGCTTGTCGCAATGCTCTATCGACTGAATAAAAACGAAAGCGAGTTGGGCCGCTTCGCTGCTCTTACCGGGGAGGGTGAGATCACCCGGAAATGGCTCGAGCAACATGTGTTTTCTTACCTGCCGGAAGTCGCCGGAGCGGCATGGGATAACACAACATCGGGGCCGGAAGTAGCCGCAACTCTTGCACGACTTGTGCAGGAAAAAAAGCTCTCGAGCGAAGTGAAATCCACCAAGGTTTTACTGGGTGAAGATCACATATTGCATCTTACCCTCAATGTAGACCGGCGCGAATTCACTCAACATGAACGCACGCTGATCGATGTCCTATTCGAGCCGAACAGCATTCACACTGACACGGACTCCGTGTAGCAGCGATACCGCAAAACTGGTTTTGATCCAGCGGCGCTCATCAGGGCCAGGCTCGGGCACCTCGTAAACCAGGCTGTTGGAGAAGGCACGATACAATCACCTTCCCGTACGTCGACAATTCTGATGCTCCTGGCAGCGGTTGTTTTGCCGGTTACGGGTACAGTACTTCGCCCATACGATCTTCTGGCGGCCGTTCTTTCCGTCAGCGCATCTCTGCTGTTCGTTCTGCTCAGCGTCGGTTTCGCCTACGCCTGGCGAAAGCGCGTGAGTGAGTTCACGGCGCCAGCCCTCGGTGCCCCCGTTTTACTTGCGGCGCTTGTGATCTATCTCGTCGTATTTCTTATGTGACTGAATGATTTTCGTACCGGCGCGATTGTCTGACGGGTATCACGCTGTTCTGTCTGGCGATTGTAAACGGTCTTGCAAACATCGCGCATTCGCGCGAGTCAGCACAGCGAATTGTGGTTCGGAAAAAGCTGGCGGCTGCGCGCAACTATTTTCGCACGCAGCTCGCGCGCCCCAAGCCTGACCTCGATGATGCGTGGTTCCCCTGGTTGATCGGCTTCGGACTGGGCAAGCATGTCGATAAATGGTTCAAGGCGTTCGGAGCCGAGAACATGCAAGTAGCAGGTACAACCGTTTCGTCGTATAGTGCCTCGCATTCGGCCTCGACTGGCGCGAGTGGAGGTTGGACCGGCTTCGGAGGGGTGGGGGCTTCTCCGGTGGAGGAGGAGGTACGTCATTCGCTGCCGCAATTGGCGGCATGGCAGCGTCTGTTGCTTCGCCAAGTTCAGGTGGGAGTGGCTCCGGCGGCGGAAGCAGTAGCGGTGGCAGTTCGGGAGGTGGTGGTGGTGGCGGCTGGTGAGAGTAGCCGCTCTACTTCCTCCGCATTTCCTTCAACGCCACCGACCAGCGCAGGAGCTCGTCAAGCATTTTCACTGCGGCGTCCTCCTGGACCTTACCCGGCGATAGCTCCTCTGTGGTTTCGTCGATACTGTTGGTGAAGAACGGGATGGAGACCGCCTCCGGAATGGGCATCACGCTCAAAGTTGTAACGAGTGATTTGACGGACTGAACAGAGCGCGTCCCACCAGAAACACCTCCATAACTGACGAAACACATGGGCTTGTACGCCCACTCGCGAGCAAGATATTGCACCGCGTTTACGAAGGCAGCTGGCGCAAAATAGTCGTACTCGGGGGTGACGATGGCGAACGCGTCCGCACGATCGACAATCGCGCTCCATCGCTTGGTATGCTCGTGCTTGTAGTCGCGAAATCGCGGATGTTTCGGCTCGTCAAGCAGCGGGAGCGCAATCTCTGCGAGGTCGATGAGTTCTACGTCAAACTTTGCATGCTCTCGCGCCTTTTTGTCGAACCACTTTGCGACGATCGGTCCCTTTCTTCCCTCACGTGTACTGGCGATGATGATGTGCAGATTCAATTGTCGATGAATTTGAGGATCGGCTGGCAAACACCATGACAGACGCTCCGCATGGCAGGAAAAGTGTTCACTCGGGAGGGAATGCACATCGCGTACCTCGCCCTGCGTGCGAGGCTAGCGCAACGGCTTTACAGCGTCACCGCGTGTGAAGATTATGGTGCGGCGAGCCTTTCCTTCGATCACCTGGACGATGTTGACCTGATCCTCGAAAAGCTCCGTCATCAGAGTATTACGAATCCTGAAAGTTGCAGGTTCGGTCAACATGGGGACCTTGAAGCAGAGCAAAAAAGCGTCTGCGGTAATACGCGCACCACACCACGACATTGCTACCGATGATCCACTCGGCGCTATGAGCGCAAATCGCGCCGCGATGTAACGCTGAATATCCGCTTCGGGGGGAATGGGGACCGCGCCAGATTTAATCCTGGTCCCTGTCACCTGTGCGGCAAAATCGTCTGCGAATACCCTGATCGATATTACGGCCGCGTTGGTAGACGAACTATAGGTTATCTGCGCCAGGGAAGTGTGCATCGGATGCGCCGATGCAGTGCCCGCCACCGCTGCGATAAACAGTAATACAGAAAGCAACCGCCGCTTTACCACGGTCGCCGCTCAATTGCCCATCCCGCTGCTACCAACGCAATCGAGGCAGAAAGTCCGACCACCCTCAGCCTGAATGGCGATGGCGCATTGACGGACCAGTGGACTCGACGCAAGGCAGCATCGATCCCAAAAAGAATCAAGGCGATCGCCATGAGCACTACGATTTGGCCAACCTCGATTCCGATGTTGAAGCCAAGCAGAGGAACCGCAATGTTATCCATGAAGAGACCTTTCAGATAGCCGGCAAAGCCCGCA
>JBBSTN010000374.1:0-3369 GCA_038235845.1 Gemmatimonadales bacterium
GATTCTGAGCCTTTGTCGCTGTGATCACAGGCCGACGCTCTTGCGATAACGCCCTGGGGATAACGCTCTTGCGATAACGCCCTGGCGATAAACAGCTTCCCTCGGGTTGAGCTTCCAGCGTCGGCTATCGGCATGAGCGCCAGCGGTGCGGATAGCTGTGAGCTTGTCAGGAAGTCCAGCCACCAGCCCTCTTGGTGCCCGGCATTTCCATCAGCTGGGAGCCTCCAGCGACTCTGACCCTCACGCGGATAGCCGACACTTGCAGCTCAACCGCCCTCAATCTCCGTGAAGACTCGCCCAAGCCCCATACACAAAAGTCCTGACACCCGCTTCGCAAAATATTCGTCACGCAACGAGCACTCGTGCACCGGAACGTTTGTCTTAAACCGCTCTGTCAGCGTGCCGACGACTGCAGCTTCCAGAGCCCGTTAAGCATATCCGACGCGTAGACGTAACCATTGGCATACTGCACGCCCCATATGTATACCGGTTGACCATTCACACCCTCAAAGTGCGCCTTCTCACGCCCCATCAAACCGAGATTGCACCGGCCGTCGGAGAATCGTTCAGCTACCGCACACGAAGACAAATCGCCGCGAATATCGAGTACTCGCACACCGCCGTTGTAATAGGCAGCGTAGAGCAATCCGTTTGCCTCGTCGACAGAAAAGTTGTGCGTTCCCGCCCCGGGGAGATTGTATGCAGCCACCTCTACGGGTGCATTGAGGTTGCTGATGTCGAGAACGTGCACATCGCCAATGCTGCTCGATCCAATCGAGCCGCTGCCTTCCTGGCCAACAAACGCGTAACGCTTGCTGCCGCTCACCGGGTCATGATACCACCAGATGTTGTGTACCTGACCGCCGACAGTTTTGGTGGTTGAGATTCGACGGGGGTTGGAGGGAGACCCGCCTTGCGCACCAATATCCCAAATGCCGGTTCCATCGTGCCACTCGGCAGTGAATAAAAGTCCGTCACGCACAAACACGTCGTGAATGAATGGCATTCCAATAACGAGTTTGGACACCTGAACAGGATTTGATGGATTGGTGAGATCCATGATAACGAGCGAAGCTGCGACGCTCGAAGTTGGGTCGATTGAGCAGAACGCGTAGAGTTTGTCGTTGACACGTGAGAGTTCGGCAGTGTGCACGCCGTACTGGAGATCTCCACCGGTCGTTCGCACGAGAAGACGCGGTCGCGTTGGCGTGTCCAGCTGATAGATCGCCAGGCCGCCATTGGGATTCGACTCAATTGCAACAACGAGCAGAGTTCCGTCGTCCGACACCTGCACGTCGCCAAGTGTGCTTGCACCCGCCACAATGATCGAATCGAGCAGCACCGGCGTGCTGCCGGCGACGTTCCATATTTTCACGGCGTTGCCGCGATTAGCGCCGCGCAATCCCCACGTAGTCGTGTAGGCAGTATTGCCACGCACCCACAGCTCGGCACTGAACCGATCGCTTACCGCGCCGAGGCCGAGACTCGCGAGCGTGGCCCCGGTGGTCGTTGGGGGAGTGCCGGTGCCACCACCACCACCACCGTTGCCGATTCCGTCGCCGATATCGATTGGCGGAATGGTGGGAGTCTTCGAATCGCGGCAAGAAAGCGTTACAAGCAGCAGCGGCACGGCAAACACTGCAATCGAGGTTCGGAACACTCTGTGCAGTTTGCTTTGCATTTTGTTACGCGGTCTGGGGTGCATGGGTGTGATGCAAGGGTGACGACGTGACAGTAAACGGCAAAGCCGTCACCCGTGGAACCGTGACAGGCTCAAGTAACAGTACCCACACTCACGTCTCAAGTCTGATGCTCGAGCCTGAAGCACTTCACGGCTCACGGTAAACTCAACTCTCGAGTATCAGTCGCGAGGCAACAGTTGTGCGCGCCGGAGTCGCTCCTCTCACGACTGTCGCTGATGTTCACGACTGGAGTGATAGTCACCTCGTTAGCGGTCAGCCAACAACCGTCACAGGTGGATACGCGACAGGTACCATTGGCTATGCGAAAATTTTTAATGCGCTCCCGCTTGAGCGACGCCGGGCGGTGTTGAAAGTACCCCGTATCTCCCCATTCGACTCCTCATATCGCCCACGTGCATGCGCACCCCAAGCGACAGAGACCACTGGCTGGAGTTACCATAAAATTCTGCTGGGATGAATACAGCCGGTTTGCGTCTCGCCTGGGCGCTGCTGCGAGAGACTTCCACAAACGGACTCAGCCGCAAGCCGGCACGTTCAGCGCCAGCGCCGAGCCATTTTATCGCCTGCGGGGGGGCGGAGACGTTAATTGTCGCTACACGCCATCTCGTGATACCGATGATCTGAAAATCGATATGGCCGATCTGAGTTCTGAATGGGTCGAGCAGCCTTTCGTTTTCCGGGCGTTCAGTCTGCTCGAGCCGAACCGAGATCGTAGCAAATCGGGCGGCCGTGTAGCTTCCCTCTGCCAAGGCGCTTTCGTAGCGGAACGCTCTTCCAAGGTTGTCACCTTCGTCGGTGCGGGCAACTTCGAGCATCAAATACTGCAGGCCGTTCGACGTGGGGTGCAAGCCGTCGTGCAAGCCGTCGTGCATGCCGTGCATGCCGTGCATGCCAGTGGCAGCGGCGGGCGTGTACCGCGCCGAAATGCTGGTCTGCCTGTGATCGAACGCGCCGCCCCGTATAAAGCCTGGCGATTTCACGAACGCGTGACTTCCCTGGATTTCGAGGCCTTTTCGAGGTATGACCGTGAGCCGAGCGCTGTGTGAATCCCCGAATCGGCTCCATTTTGGCCCGTTGAATGGCCCCAGTGGCTCGTCTCCATTAAAAAAGCCGATTTCCGCGGCTACGCCCCTCCCGCTTCCGTTTCGTCCGTAGGACAGGGCGCCGATTACCTGTACCCGCTCAATGATTTGCGCGTGATGGTGGTTGACGGGATAGTTCACGAAAGGGCGCATCATCGGATCGTCGGTGCCGTAAGCGGTGAATCCCTTTCCAGCTGCCAACGACGCTCGAAAAGCCCTTTCTGGCGACGTCAACGACAGCATGGCCTCGTGCACAAGCGTATGCGGATGGCGCCTGTCGATGTAGCCCTCTCCGTAGATGCCGGCGTTGAGCTCTCCCCGCTTGAGCGTGTAACCTTCGAAATTCAGTGCTCCTTGAAAGCGCAGACGGCCGCTCGATGCCTCGCTCATGAGGTTGGGCTGAGTGAGATATCCCTCGGTAATGCGTTCGCCGAATATCGCCGGGTTGGCGGTTTTTACGACGCCGACTGCCATGAAACCCAAACGCGGGGGGGCGGTTTGGGCGGGGGCGCGCGCCAGTGGACTCAAAATCAAAAAGCAGGCGGGGAGCGCCGCCCCACCCCGCGCGGTTAATCACAATACCC
>JBBSTN010000375.1:0-3344 GCA_038235845.1 Gemmatimonadales bacterium
ATACTGGGCGCTTTATTTCGTCGTACTCAGAATGTGCGACAGCGTACAGAGCTTGCAATTTTTGTGACGGCGTACATCGTGCGCTCGGACGAGGATGCTGACGCCATGCGCGAGCGGGCAAGACGGCGAATGGAAAATCGGAAGCCGGGCGTCCTCGACGGCACATCTGTCACCACGCCAGTACCGCCGGCGAAGCGTCCTCCGCCTCCACTCTGAAGTCGGGAGAGTCGAGTATGATTGGCGGAAATGAAATCGAAATCGACGAGCCAACCTCAGTTGTTGCGACGCCGGAAGCAAGCGTGGAGGTCGAACCCAACGTGCGTATACTGCGGGACGCCGCGAGCGCGCCCGCTGCACTCCGCTTTCCCGCGCGGTGGCTCGAAGAACATGCGTTGCTTCCACTAACGATCGACGACAACCTTGCGGTGGTGGCGGCCGATGGCTTTCCGGACACACTCGTACTCGCCGCGCTTCGACGGCATTTTGCAGTTCCGGTGCAATTCACGCAGTATCGCGCTGGTGACATTCGCGCCGCACTACTTTCTGCACCAAGAGATGTCGACCACACGAGTGCTCGGGGTGGCGATCACGGTTTGATCGGCGAGACTGCAGAATCAGTTGATGATCTCCGTGCACTGGCGAGCCGGGAGCCGGTGGTTCAAGTGGTCAACGCAATACTTGCGGAGGCGGTGCGCACCGGTGCCAGTGACGTGCATGTGGAATCCACCGCGAACGGTCTCCGGGTGCGCGCGCGTCTCGACGGTGTACTTCATAATGTGCAGCTTCTCAACCGCGGTTTTCAGGCAGCGGTTCTATCCCGACTGAAGGTGTTGGCCGGCCTCGACATCGCCGAGCGACGTGTGCCACAGGACGGTCGCGCGCGCATTCGAGTACTGGAGCGGGAGATAGATGTGCGGGTCTCTACTCTCCCTGCCCTTCACGGCGAAAGCATCGTTCTCAGGCTTCTCGATGGCGGCGGTGCGCAGAGCACTCGACGGCTCGATGATCTTGGTATTGGGGCGGAAGTAAAGAAGCAATTTTCGCACATGTTGGCGCGCACGTCAGGCCTGGTTCTCGTCACCGGTCCCACCGGTTCGGGAAAGACGACAACGTTGTACGCTGCCCTCGCAGAACGCAGTACGGAAGGTGTTAAGGTGGTGACAGTGGAAGATCCGGTAGAATACCGTTTCGATGGAGTCGTGCAACTTCCCGTCAACACAAAGGCGGGTTTCTCGTTTCCGAATGCGTTGCGCGCAATCCTTCGACATGACCCGGATGTGATTCTTGTTGGAGAAATGCGCGACACAGAGACCGCCGAGATAGCGGTGCAGGCCGCGCTCACTGGGCATCTCGTACTCAGCACTTTGCACACTACTGACGCGACGGGGGCATTGGCTCGTCTCACCGAGATGGGCGTGCCACGATACCTGCTGGCGGCACCTCTTCACGGGGTGTTGGCACAGCGCCTGGTGCGTACGGTTTGCAATGACTGCGGCAGTTGGCGCGACGTCGACTCAGGTGAGATAGCGTTGGTTACAGCGTACGTTTGCGGTGATGTTGGTGATGATCGCTTTGTCACTGAGCACGACACGCGCGCAGGAATGCAGAAGTCAGCTGCAGTAGAACCGTCCATTACTCGCGTACGGGAAGGGGCCGGCTGTCCGTTATGCGCACATACCGGATTTCGTGGCCGAGCGGCTATTACGGAGCTGGTTGTTCTCGACGAGCGATTGCGAGCCGCCTTCGTCAGGGGTGATTCTCTGGACGAAATGCGCGCCGCCGTGCGCGCGAGTGGGGCCACCGGTTTGCGTCACGACGGGTTCCGCCTCGTGCGCGAGGGCCGGACGACGATCGCGGAAGTTACGCGCGTTGTGAGCGAGGACGAAGTCGCGTGAGCGTCGCATCGTCACGCCGTTTTGACTATCGCGCTGCCGACGCTAGTGGATCGAGTGTCTCGGGCGAGATCGAGGCAGTCAGCGAGCGCGAGGCGGTGGATGCGCTACGACGACGAGGTTTGTGGGTCACGACGATTGAGCATGCGGGCCGCGTTAATGAGAAACGCGCTCGGCCCCTGCCCGGCGGTCAGCACGCGGCGCGGAGAGGGCTGTCAACTTTAGCGAGAGAGATTTTCCACCGGATCACTGGCCAAAGTGTCGACGCCGAACTCGCCGTCGTTGTTCGCGCGATGTCGACGCTTCTTTCCGCCGGTGTTCCGCTCGATCGTGCGCTGGCGTTCGCTGCCGGACCGGCTACGCGCGACGATGTTGGGCGCGCGCTGTCGGAAGTGCGGGACCGTGTGCGACAGGGAGAATCGCTGTCACACGCTGTTTCCCAGAACCCGCTGTTTCCGCGCGTCTTTGCGCCTACGCTCGCCGCGGGCGAAGCGTCGGGAGGTCTCGACGCCACGCTGAGTGCACTCGCCGACCATCTCGACCGCGCATTGAATCTTCGCGCGCGATTGCGCGCGTCGTTGGCCTACCCCGCCCTGCTTGGTGTCGCGTCTACTGTGGGCGTCGTCGTTATTCTGCTTGTCGTCGTGCCCAGATTTGCGGAGCTGGTTGCAGAGAGCGGTGGCACATTACCACTCAGCACGAGAGCACTCATCTGGCTTAGCAATGCCACGGTGAGGTATGGATGGCTATCAATGGTGGTTTTGTTGCTGGGCGCGTGGGCCGCTCGCGAGTCGTTCGCCAGCCAGGCGAATCGGAGACGCTGGCATCAGTTCAAACTCTCGCTACCCTTTACTGGTCGGCTTACTTCCACGCGGGCGGCAGCGTCGTATACTGGCGTTCTGGCCTTAGCGCTACGGTCCGGAGTGTCACTATTGCCATCGATGCGATTGGCTCGCGGGGTCGTGTCCAACATGCACATCAGTCATCGGCTTGCGGAAGCAGAGTCCATGGTGATGGCTGGCGATACGCTCGCTCGTGCCCTGGACGGAATTCTTCCTCCGCTCACGGTGCGACTACTCGAGGCCGGAGAAGTTGGAGGAGATCTTGCCGCCATGGCCGTGCGAGCGTCTGAAAGCGCAGACGCTGCCACGCAGAGAACAGCTTCCACTTTTGTCGCTCTGATGGAGCCCGCTCTGATACTGCTATTTGGTGGGATCGTGGGTTTTGTGGCCCTCGCCCTTTTACAGGCTATATACGGGATTAACGCCAGCTCTCTTTGATCGTCTCAGTAAGCAAGGCTTGGCGATAATTGTGGCAGAAACAGTTGGATTGGTGATCTGCACACGTTGACAGCGAAGCCGGGGCGGTGAAGCGTTAGTGAGAGCTTATAATGAATTCGTAGGCTCGGCTAATCAGAGTCGCTACGTACCACTCGGTTTCCCTCCGTACCAT
>JBBSTN010000376.1:0-3333 GCA_038235845.1 Gemmatimonadales bacterium
AGTTCTGGGGAGGAACTCCATGTCCGATAGACGCCCGAAGTGGGCGCGAAGAAAGCGATTGCTTGCACCCGCACTCCTGCTCTTGTATGGAGTGTTTTCGGCGCCTGCGGCTTTATCACAGGCTTCCTCGACACAACTGCCTGCTCAGTCGCCCACAGCATCTGCAGTGCCGAGGGCACCCGCAACAACGCCGCCCGGCAACGACACCATCGGTTACTGGCAGCAGCGCGCAAACTACACCATCGTCGCTACGCTCGACGAACGGATGCATGCTGTAAGGGCGAGCGGTTCACTTAATTATGTGAACAAGAGCCCGGACACTCTTCGCGAACTCTGGATTCATCAGCACCTCAACGCATTCCGGCCGGGCTCGCGCTGGTCGGCAACTGATGAACGCGAAGGCCGAACACGTTTTCAGAATCTAACCGAACCTCAGTTTGCGTACGAGAGATTCACGTCGGATCCGCGGGTAAACGGCGTTGCCGTCAAGCCGGAGTATCCACTTTCGCCGGACAGTACTGTGGTGCGACTCGCGCTCCCCGCGCCGCTTGCGCCCAGCGATTCACTAACCGTGGAGTTTGCGTGGAATGCGAGGCCCGCGTTGCTTCCACGTCGGCAGGGCCGGCGCGAGAGAAGCTACGATTTCGCGCAATGGTATCCGAAAGTTGCAGTCTACGACCGCGGTGGATGGAAGCCAAACGCACTGGTGCCGGCCGGAGAGTTTTACGGGGAATACGGCGACTTTGACGTAACGCTTGTGCTGCCGAATGACGAGGTAGTGGGCGCAACCGGGGTTCCAGTGAGTGGCGACCCCGGTTGGGCACGCGCCGCAGCGCCGGGCAGCCCCGCGCCCCGTCTCGCCAGCAATGCGTACGGCGAATTGCCGCAGGCACCCCACGTTGTGCCCGGGAATGGGTATCGCGTCGTGCGCTTCTACGCGAGGAATGTTCATCACTTCGCCTGGAGCGTGTCGCCTGGTTTTCGCTACGAAGGCACAACGTATGTACGAGCGCCAACGCAGGCATGGCGTTTTCCCATATGGGATACGGTTTCGGTGCACGCGCTCTATCGTGCAGACGCTCAGCACGACTGCACAGTGGCGAACGCAGATCTGCGCGGCGAACCACGCTTTGAAGCTACGATAACGAACTGCCAATCGCAGAGTTTTTCGCAGTGGGCAAATGGTCAGGCGCTGCGCTACGGGTTGGAGACATTGCGATGGCTGGAGGCGCTCTACGGCGATTATCCATATCCGCAGTTAACCATGCTCAAGCGCATCGACGGAGGTGGAACGGAGTTTCCGATGATGATGCAAAATGGATCCGCGTCGCTTGGTCTGACGCTGCACGAAGGTGGTCACATTTACACATATGGGATACTGGGCAATAACGAGTGGCAATCGGGTTGGATGGACGAAGGTCTCACGTCGTACCAGACTTCGCTGCATAATGGCGAGGTTCAGGTAATTCTCGCTGCGCGACTGGCGGCCGCCAACGAGCGCGATCCTTCACACCCTTCCGACATATCGCTCGCGAGAATTCGCCAATCGCTTGACTCAACAAATGAAAAACAGGCCAATGACGCAATGGCCCGTTTGGCTCAACCGATTGGAACCAGGGCCGACCTGTTCAGCAGTTTCTCCGCTTACAACGAAGCCGTTTACAATCGTGCGGAAACAATGTACAACGCTCTTCACGATGTACTTGGCGAAGAGGCGTTCCAGCAGTTCATGCGCGACTACTTCGCAAGATGGCAGTTCAGGCACGTCGACCGGTGGGCAATGCAGGGAAGCGCGGAGCGTGCTTCGGGTAGGTCGCTAGCGTGGTTTTTTGATCAGTGGGTGAATACAGTCGGGACCGTCGATTATGCACTACGCCAGGCTGTCGTGCGGCGCGACGGAAACGGCTACGTGGTTACCGCGCAGCTTTCGCGTATCGGAACCTATCGTCATCCGATGCCGGTGGGAGTACGCACGTCTTCGGGTTGGACAGTCGTTCGCTCCGACCCGCAGAGGGACGTGCAGACGGTGTCGATCAGGGTAGCGGATAAGCCGGATGCAATATGGCTAGATCCATTTGCGAGCACCACGAGTGCCACGACGCGCTTCTATCGCCTAGATATTTCGTCGCGTTGATAACGTTCCAATCCGTGCCGCGCGCTGGGGTACAATGCGCAAATTCTGTTGCTTGTAGCGCAGCACCCTGCCATTACACGTAAGGTTCCTGAGCGACAAATCAGATGTAAAGCCGTCAACGAGGGTTAGGGTGATCATGAGTGGAAGAGCTGATGCAATGCATGTGCAAACCAACCGGGAGTGGCGGTCATGAGTGGAAGAGTTGATGTAAAGCATGTGGTAAAGCCATGGGGACACGAAACGATTTGGGCCCACACCGATCGTTACGTCGGCAAGGTACTTCACATCAAGGCCGGCCACGCCCTCTCGGTTCAGTATCACGAAAAGAAGGACGAGACGATCTACCTTCTCTCAGGCGAGATGAAGTACTGGGTGAAGATGCCTGGTGAAGAGGAGATGACCGATCAGCACCTTACCAGCGGGCAATCGTTCAGGATTACTCCCGGCACCGTCCACTACATGGAGGCAATCTCAGATTGTGACGTGCTTGAGGCGAGTACGCCCGAGCTCGACGACGTGGTGCGGCTAAAGGATCGCTACGGCCGCGAAGGGACGAGCGAGGCGTAACTGCTTGCCGCATCCTGCTTCCCGCGCGAATATACAAACACCAACTTGTACAGAAGAAAACCAACAAGTGGCCGAGAGCATCCAAGCGTCGGTTGAAAACACCACTCCAGAACTGAATAATCCATGAAGGTTATCATCCCGCTCGCCGGAAAAGGTACGCGACTCCGCCCGCATACCCATGTCGTGCCAAAGCCGATGCTCAAGGTCGCCGGTCGACCCGTAATGAGCTATGTCATGAATGACGTGCAGAAACTCGGCAATGTCGAGCAGGTCGTGTACATCACCGGCCACCTGAAGGACAAGGTTGAAACGTTCGCTCGCGAAAACTTCAGGATGCCCAGCGTCTTCATAGAACAGTTGGTCCAGGACGGTACCGCAGGTGCTGTCGCGCTCGCTCGCCCCCATGTCGACCAACCGATTCTGATAATCTTCGTCGACACCATTTTTGATGCGGATCTGAGTATCACGAAGGACAGCGAGGCAGACGGAATCATCTGGACCAAAGAGGTGGAGGACTATCAGCGTTTCGGCGTAGTGGTGACCGACAAAGATGGCTTCATGACGCGCATCGTAGAGAAACCCAAGGAGCCAATCTCCAAGCGGGCCAACATCGGTCTCTACTACATCAGGAA
>JBBSTN010000377.1:0-3314 GCA_038235845.1 Gemmatimonadales bacterium
CGAAAGCACTCCTGGGCACGCGCCGTGAACGAGTCAAGATCCGCGCGGTTACTGTCGTTGAGAGTAGCAATGTCGCCAGAGGTACGCGCAAAACCCGCGAGATCAAGATCTTCAAGCAGATGCGCTACTCGAGCAGCACCTGCACGCGTAACGCCGCGGCGTCGAAGCAGCCGCAGAAGCTGGCGCCGGGACGAAAGAAGCTGTGCATCTACGCGCAGTCGCGACGCCAACGCAGTGTGTAATGTTCTTCTGGTTCTGCGCGCGACCTCGTTTCGGGTGAGCTCGTCACCAGCGGCGAACGAAATAACGTTAGGAGTAGACCCGCGCCGCTCCAGGCCCTCTTTCCGAGTTGACTTTGCACGAATGAACATCAGCAAGGCCGGCAATGGTGCAGAGAGCAACACTACCCACGCAATAACAGCTTCGCTACGACTGAACCCCTGTCGTCTCGCTCCCATCTGCGATACTTCTGAAGCGCCGGATGGCTCCCGTAATGCGAGAAGCGACTTGCCTTCTCGTGCATCAGCAGTAGAAAGCACGCCGGGATGCACTTCGATTTCAGCAGGCTCTGTTCGAGCCTCCCGATACTGACTTCGGTAAGGATCGAAGTAGTGATATTTAAACGATGGCAATGTCACGCGTCCGTCGCGGGAGGGCGTGAGAATCCATTCGAATTCCTTCGCTCCACGAACCAGTGCCCCGCTCGAGTCGACTCGCAACCGTTCAGTGCCCGGAACCACCGACGCCCATTCGATTTCGACGGCCGGCCGTGGAATCATTTTGACATTCCCGATTCCATCCACGCGCATTTTTAAAAGCAGCGGATCGCCCACCCGGGCGTTAACGGTGTCAACCTGTGATTCGATGCTGTAGACACCAACGGCTCCCGTGAACTCCCTGGGCTGGCCTTCGCGAGGTAATGGTTTTACCACCAGATGTGCAGTCTCAGCACGAACTACAAAGCGATCCTCGCCACTGAAATAAGATGCTGTTCTCGGAAGCGAATAGCTCAATTGCGGCGACGGTATATCGACTTTGCCGGCGGCTACCGGAAAGAAGGCTCGCTGAAAAACGTGAGCCTGATATTGGGGAGCGTTTGGCGGGGTGATTTGGCGTGGACTGCCCAGATCATACGATAGCAATCCGCGAAGTTCGGGTGGAACGTACTCCGGATTTCTTCGGAGACGGTTCTGCAGCGAGTTGGCGACAAACACTCCAACCTGATAGGTGGATTGCTGTCCGACATACACGCTTTCGGGAAATGCCGCGGCGTGAAAGTCGATAGGTCTTCGCGTATCGACCTGCACTTGATCGACGATCGAAGGCGGATTCGACTGCGCACCCCCCTGCGTTGCCAGCCCGAGAGAGGCAAGGACGAAGCACAGACGGGTGGGTAGGCCGAAACGTACTGCGACACCAATCAAGCGACGAACACCAGGGCGCGTTACTACCAATCCTTCCCCATCGGCGCCGATCGCCCTCTTCGCTGCGTGCGTCCCTGCACCTCCCGCTCTTCCCGCGCCGCGCTATTAAGCAGTGCTTCTGCCTGCTTCTGGTCAATTCCACCCTGTGGTTGCGGCTGCTGCTGTTCAGGCTGCGGATCGTCCTGTCCACCACCTCCCCCTCCACCACCGTTGCCATCTGGGGGAGGCTTTCTTAGCGCAAGTTCGTAGTTCCACTTACCGTCCACGTCGGCCGGTCGGTCAGTCAGATACGACCGATAAGCTGCCAATGAAGCCTTTAGCGCCTGGTCTCGATCAGCGTTCGCTGTGTCCAATCCCTGTCGGAGGTCGCCGAGTCCGGCGTTGAATCGCGAGCGCATTCTGACCTCACCTTCGGTACTGCGTCGCACCGCCTCCAGTAGCTGCACCGAAGCCTGGAGAGAATCCGCCCCAAGCAGCGCGGATCCTAAATTGTACCGGGTTACCGCCGTCGTATCGCCGGCGAGCAACTGTCGTTGCAAAGCCGCTACCGCGCCAACAACATCTCCGTTTTCGAAAAGCACAGCGGGGTCTGGTTCACGTGCACATCCGACCAGAAACAGCAGAAGTGCTGCAGCGACAGACGTGGCTGAAGTGACAGCACCGGCACCGGTTGCACGTCTCGAAGAAAGCTTTCTCCGACGCGCCCCCGAAACCGTCCATGTATCGTAAAGCAGTAGCAGAAGAGCTGGTATCAGAAGCCAGAGAAAGCGCGGCACGTAGTCTTCCCGTGATTCAATGCTTCTGCGTTCTGTACGCAACGAACGCAACGCGGCGCGCACGCGCGAGGCCTTGTCCGACGCATCGGCGGGAATAAACGTCCCGCCGGACGACGTTGCGGCCAGCTCCAGCAGCTCGGGGTGGTATCGCGTCACCACTATCTCACCATTCTCGTCGCGCTTTTGCCGGGTGCCATTAGCATCGGTAATCGGGATGGTGCTGCCGCCGGTCGTGCCGAAGCCAACAGTCACAATCGTCACACCCTTTTCGCCAGCCTGCTCTGCCGCCGCTTTCACATCTTCCACTGGCTCGAACGATTCGCCGTCACTCATAATTACCAGCGCGCGATCCGCGTTGCCATTGCTCGCCAACAGAAGTTCTGTGCCTTGTCTTATCGCTCGTGAGAGCGAGCTCCCTGCCTGACCAACCACTGAAGGATCGAGGTTGTCGAGGAACAGCTCCAAGGCTCCGTTATCGGTTGTCAGCGGCGTGAGAATATAAGATCGTCCCGCAAAGGCGATAAGAGCGACACGATCCGCGTTGGACATTGCCCGCAACCGACGGACTTCCTGACGCATTCGTTCGAGTCGGGTAGGTCGTTCGTCCGTTGCCATCATGGATAACGACGCATCGAGCGCGATGGCCATGTCTATGCCACTTGCCGTTGCTGGCCCACGAGCGAGACCCCAGCGCGGGCCGGCCAATGCAATACCCGAGAGCACAGCCACCGCAACAAGTCGGATGGTTCGAGCTGTCGCCGACTTGTCATCGACGGGCAACAGACGTGCGAGAGCAGAGGGCTCGGCAAATCTTGCGAGACGCCGAGACCGTTGGCGCGAACGCGATATACGAAGTAGCAACACCAGTAGCGGAAGTGCAGCCACGCCGATCAACAGCCACGGCATGTCAAACACGATCTGCGGGACTTCTGTCACGGCAGCACTCCTCGTCGCGCAAGCAGAAGCAATTCCATCGCAAACGCGAAGAGACCGACGACTAGAGGCCATCGGAATCGCTCTGTGTAGCTGATGTATGCTCGCGCTTCGACAACTGTTCGTTCAAGAGCGTCGATCTGAGTATAGATACTCTGCAACGCCTCGGCATCATGGGCAC
>JBBSTN010000378.1:0-3292 GCA_038235845.1 Gemmatimonadales bacterium
CGTGACGCGTTGAAGAGATTCGGCCACCATTCCCCGCCCCGCACTCTTGATTGCGTTTGCAATATCGGGCCAGCGTTCTTTCACAACGTCGAGCGAGGGAGCTGAGCTTTTCTGCGTCGCGTCTCTCTCAGCAACCTGCGACTTTTCTGTCTTTTGTGTTGCGGCGGCTTCCTGCGCGGCAGCAGCCCTCTGCGCAGCACGCTGAGTAGCGGGCTGAGGAGGCGGCGGCGTGGGCGCAGGGGAAGCCGGCACGGTTGCCGCGGGGGACGGCCGCTTCGTGGTGGTCGACGCGGTTGTGGCGGGGGACGCCCGCTTGGTGGTAGCGGGGGACGCGCGCCTGAGTCCGTCCTCGTTCGACGTATCCGCGTCTCCGAAACCTTTGAGTACATCTTCAAGCTCCACGGTCCGGTCGAGCAAGGCAAATCTCACCAGCAGCGTTTCAAGGAGAAGCTGCTGTTGCCCGCTGCGCCGGAACATCGGCTCCATCTCCAACAGCGCGTGAAGCATTCGCAACAGGTCTGCGGAACTGACGCGGTTGGCTCGTGACGCGAGTTCGGCGCTCATACGCTCGCCCACGTCGCCGGGAGAACCACCGAGTGCTACAGCGAGACTGGCCCTGAGAAGATCGCCAAGGCCGGCGAGCATGAGGCCAAAGTCCACCCCATTGTCGGCGAGTGCCTGAATCGCGGGGAAGACGTCTGCAGCGCGCCGCTCGAAAACAAGATCGAGCAGAGCGAGATACTCCTCATCCGGAATTAAACCGAGTGCGTCGCGAACCCGCGCGGTGGTGACTCCTCCACTTTCAGTCAGCGCCAGCGCCTGGTCGGTGAGTGAGAGTGCGTCCCGCAGACCGCCATCGGCTGACCGGGCAATCATCGCCAGCGCTTCACTCTCGAAAGGAATGCCCTCCGCGTCGAGCACAACGGCTAAACGTTCGCGTATTTCGAGCGGGCCTATGCGCTTAAGGTCGAAGCGCTGAAGGCGAGATAGTACTGGCGCAGCCGTCTGCGCAATTTTTTGCGGCTCAGTGGTGGCGAAGACGAACACCACCCGCGGGGGCGGCTCTTCGAGAATCTTGAGCAGCGCATTCCACGCCTCGCGGGTGAGCATGTGCGCTTCGTCGACGATGTAGACCTTGTAGCGGTTTTCGCCGGACGGCGCGTACATCGCACGCTCGCGAAGGTCACGGGCATCGTCCACGCCGCGGTTGGATGCAGCATCGATTTCCACGACGTCGAGAGATGCGCTTCCCGCCCAGATCCGGGTACAACTTGCACACTCGCCGCAAGGTTCACCCTCTAGATCGCTGTCAGTCCGACGTTCGCAGTTGAGGGCCATGGCGAGGACGCGGGCGAGTGTCGTCTTACCAGTTCCCCGAGGGCCACAAAGCAGGTAGCCATGCGCCACGCGATCGCGAGCTATGGCGCCCTTGAGGGTATTGGCTACATGCGACTGTACTGCGACGGACGCGAAGTTTTTGGGACGATATTTTCGGGCGAGAGCAAGCGACATGATCTTAAGATAGTGTACGTTGAGGGGCACCGGTGAGGCGCATTAATCCTCTCCGAACTAGCCACAATTCCTCTCGTGTCGCCTCGGGATCCTGAAAATGCGCAACCGTATCAACTGTTTGCCACGCGGCCAAGTCGCCGTCGGCAAAGCGTTTCGAATGGCGGGCCTGGCGTGGGGTATGGCGTTGGGAGCCGGGGGCGTTAGCGCGGCGGTTTTGCCGGCGCAGAGTTCGTCGGCGCCGCGCCGGTCGGATGTGTCTTCCGGCTACGCCACGATGTCGGACGGAGCCAAGCTGTACTTCCGTGTAATGGGCCGCGGCGCCGACACCGTCATCGCAATCCATGGTGGGCCGGGAATGGACCTCGAATCCATTTACGGCGATTTCCGGCCGCTGGGTGAAAAGCATGTAGTGATTTTTTATGACCAGCGCGGTGGTGGAAAGTCTGAGCTACCGGCGGATACATCTCGCCTGCTCGCAGATCGACAGGTGAAGGATCTGGACGAGCTGCGGCAGTTTTTTCGACTCGACCATTTCTCTCTGATTGCACATTCGTACGGCCCGTTGTTGGCCGCGTCGTATGCGTTGGCACATCCGGAAGTCGTGACGGGAATGGTTTTCTTTGGCCCGGTGCCGCCCTCTCGCGGCGATTTCTGGTCGCGTTATTCCAAAAACCTTAACGCGCGTCTCGACAGCACTCAGCGAGCGGCGATGGCTCGCGCATCTCGACGCATGACCGACACGTCCCTTTCCGAAGCGGAAGCGCGGGCGGGATGTCGCGAGTATTGGGCGCTGGGTGTCCGGCCGCGGCTTGCCGAACCCGACCGAACCGCCGGGCTGCTCAAGTCGGACTTCTGCGTGACTGATATCGCTGGTTTGCGATTCGGAAATCGCGTCGGCAACCGTGTGATAATGGGATCGTACGGAGACTGGGATTTGCGCGCTCAACTCAGATCGCTCAAGGTGCCGTTACTCGTGGTGCACGGCGAGGCCGAGACGATACCGATGGACATGGTGGAGGCGTGGGTTGCATCGATGCCGAATGCCCAGATTCTAAAGGTTCCGCGCGCTGCGCACTTTACGTATGCGGAGCGCCCGGAAGTTGTATGGCCGGCAGTGGAGGTTTTCCTCGCCAAAAAACAGTGAGATTCCTGCTAAGCTATGGCTTTGGCTTGGTTGTCACGAGTATCACGCCGTTGACAGCACGGGGATCGCTGTATCGCGTCGTTGCCGTGGGGCCTTTGATAACTTCCACGGACTGAATTCTTTCCGGAGAAATCCTGTTCAATTCGGAAGCGTTCGTGATCTTCCCGTCGATCATTAACAGTCCGTCAAAGGGTTTTCTATCCATAGATTGCGTTACCTTCTTCGCTGAATCGACCCTCTCGGTCTGTGGGCTGCGGGCCCGCGTGCGAATTCTGACCTCATTCACTCCGTCGCCGGTGTTCCTGGCGACCATGACGCTAACAATACTATCCGATTCGATCGCTTTGGCAGCAACTCCTTCGATTGTCTTTCCATCCACGATGTATCTCACGTGGGCAGAATCCAGCGCAATGGCGGGTGCAGCGTGACGCTCGGCGGAGGCAACATCCATCTGTTGCACCTCAGCTGACGTGGGGAGTTTCGATTCACATGCGGTAACGAGCAGCGCACCCGCGACAGCTGCGCCGAACGCACGCCGGGTACGAGTGAAGCGCGTAGGCAAGCTTGTCATGGCAATCAATCTCCGTTCAAGGTTGGAGTAGGATCCAGGAAATGCAGGCATGGTGACGGGCAGGA
>JBBSTN010000379.1:0-3286 GCA_038235845.1 Gemmatimonadales bacterium
CTCCTCCTGCTGCGCGACGAGTTGAAGCCATTGACCTTTTCTTAGCTCGTCAAGCTTGTCGTGCAGCTCACGAATCTCGATCTCCGCCTTGAGATTCACTTCGTAATCGTTTTCCGCTTCAGCGCGATCTCGCTTTGCCTGTCGACTTTGCGACATCATGATTACCGGCGCCTGAAGCGCAGCGAGCATGGACAACATCAGATTCAGAAAGATGTATGGATAGGCGTCAAATGCCTCCTCTCTGCGACAAGTGCTCCCATTCCTCCGCAGTGAGCAGACAGTCTGGAGCCTTTGCAGCTGCGACAACCGCGTCTACTGCGGCCAGTACCGCCGCATCTGCTCTCGCCGTCTGACTTGTCGTACGCGGGTTCTCGGGCGGCACTGCTTGCGTATCCAAGTGTTATCTCTCCATGACGCGGTAAGTGATGCAAAATAAGTAATTCGAGAACAACGAAATGAGTGATAGCAGTGATACGACGAGCGGCACTTTTAGCGACACCACAACCGACAGGACACCCGCCAGCGCCGACAGACCCGGCGATCTACCCGCCGAAGAGTTTCTCGACGCCGCACATGCCGCGGTGGACTGGATCGTGAGCTATCTCGAGCATCCCGAGCGATACCCGGTAAAGAGTCGCGTTTCGCCGGGAGAAATTTTCAACACACTACCGACAAGTGCACCCCGCGACGGGGAACCGCTGTCAAAGATATTTGAAGACTTTCGCGAGCTGCTGCTGCCGGGAATCACCCACTGGAACAACCCATCTTTTTTTGCCTATTTCGCGATCAGCGGTTCTTATCCCGGTATTCTCGCCGAGCTTCTTACCGCAGCGCTGAATGTGAACGGAATGTTGTGGGTGACGAGTCCCACCGTCACCGAGCTGGAAACCAAAACGCTCGAATGGCTGCGTGCAATGCTTGGTCTGGGTGACGGATGGTTTGGACAAATCACGGATACAGCGTCGGTCAGCGTATTCTACGCATTGGCGGCGGCACGTGAAGCTGCCGGTTTTGACATTCGCACGCGGGGAATGATCGGACGAACAGACATCCCCGTGATGCGTGTGTATTGTTCGACGCAGGCGCATTCATCCGTCGACAAGGCAGTCATCGCACTCGGCATCGGCCACGATAACCTGGTGAAGGTTGACGTTGACGACGAATTCAGAATGCGTCCGGATGTGCTGAGCAGGCTCATTGCCGAAGACCTGGCAAATGGATACCACCCTCTGGCAATTGTGGCGACTACCGGGACGACAAGCACTTCGAGCATCGACCCGGTCCGACAGATCGCCAGTGTGGCCAGAGCGCACGAATGCTGGCTCCATGTTGACGGAGCCTACGGCGCCACTGCGGCCATTGTGCCGGAGCTTCGATACATCCTGGATGGTATTGATGACGCGGATTCCTTCGTGGTCAATCCGCATAAATGGCTGTTCACGCCCGTTGATTGTTCCGTGCTTTACACGCGCAAGCCGGAAGCGCTGAAACAGGCGTTTGCGCTGTTGCCCGAATACCTCGTGACGCGAGCGCAGGGGGAAACCGTAAACCTCATGGATTACGGAATTCAGTTGGGCAGGCGGTTTCGTTCGCTGAAGCTGTGGATGGTGCTCCGGGCCTTTGGCGAGGATGGAATTGCCGAGCGGTTGCGCCTTCACTGTGAGCTGGCGCGGGATTTTGCAGGGATGGTGCACTACGAGGGCGGATGGGAGCTGATGGCGCCGGTTCCGCTTTCACTCGTCTGTTTTCGCTACGCGCCGCCAGGCGCGAGCGAGTCGGAGATTGCCAGGGCGAACGCGGAGATAATGGAGCGCGTAAACGCCACCGGCCGCGCGTATCTCTCGCACACGAAACTCGGCGATAAGTACACGTTACGCCTCGCCATCGGCAACATCCGCACAGATCGGTCGCACGTGGAGGCGGTGTGGCAAGAGCTCCGAAATGCAGCGAAGCAAGTGTCACAGGACGGCGGTCAGTTTTAGAGGTCGCCGTTCCGATCGTCCGTCGTCTGAAGTCGACGTTTTTTCTCCAACTTTTGTTCGTTCCGTTTGCTGTTCCAATGCAGGAGCAGCAGCACGACCGCCGTCACTACCAGCGCTCCGACTATTTCGCCGACCCGTCCTAACTTTCCGACAACGCTCACAGCGGCTTCGCCAGCGCCATATCCGATGAGAACGAAAATAGCCGACCAGAGCGCAGAGCCGAGGAGTGAAAGCGGCAGGTAGATTGCCCACGGAACACGTGCCGCTCCGCACGCAAGTGGCAGTACGATGCGGAGTCCAATTACGAAGCGCACGAATATCGAGGCTTTGACGGGGTTTCGCGCCACACGTCGGAGTGCGACTGTGCCTGCTGCCCGAATGCCCGGCCATCGCCGACGTATAAGGTCCCACTTCGTCCAGCCAAGCGCGTAAAGCATGGTTGTTGACACCCAGCCGCCGAGCGTCAGCGCCAGGATGACACGACCTACCTCGAGCTCTCCTTCGTGAACTGCAATGCCGCCGAAAATCGGCGAGAGTTCCTCGGTGATTATTACCGATGCCCCCAGCAGCACGTACGTCCAGACACTGTCCGGCATGGTGCTCAGCCAGTCGTTGCTGGCAAGCGCCACCGAAGCTGTCGAAAATCGCGTGGCGATTCGCGCTGAGAATACCGAGGCAAGGCGCGCTGCGAAAAAAGCGCGTATCGAGGTCATCACTCCACAATGTACCCCGGTGATGCCTCGCGCATCCACGCTCCGCTACGGAAGCGCTACATCAATCGCCACCTTCAGGCACCGGCATGTCGAACGTCTTGAACTGGCCGGTGTGCGGAGCGGTGAGACCAATCCGCCGAGAGAACTTGACACGCATCTGGTCGAAGATCTCGTAAAAGGTAGGAATCACGAGCAGCGTGAGAACGGTCGACGTGATCACACCGCCGATAACCGCGATTCCCAGTGGAGCACGGAACTGGGCTCCTTCACCCCGCCCCAGCGCCACCGGCACCATACCGGCAATCAGCGCAAAGGTCGTCATCAGGATCGGACGCAGCCGGATCGCACCCGCTTCAATCAGCGCCTCTCGAAGTGGCAACCCATTTCTCTCCCGCGACCACTTTGCGAAATCGATTAGCAGAATCGCGTTCTTGGCGACGATACCGCAGAGCAATATCACTCCGATGAGACTCATCAGGTTGATGGTCTGACCCGTAATTGCGAGGCCACCCATGACACCAATCAACGACAATGGCAATGAGATTAGAATTGCGATAGGATCGAGGAATGATCCGAACTGTACAACGAGAA
>JBBSTN010000380.1:0-3285 GCA_038235845.1 Gemmatimonadales bacterium
GCTTCCGACAAGACCGCCAGCCGCTCCGTCAAAATCGACGCCAACCTTGCACCTTCGGCCTCCCTCATCCGGTTCAATCCGTCGAGCGCGTCGTCAACGACAGCTATCAACTCCGATACTGTGCCGCCCACTTCCTCCTCTCTGGGAGCGCCGATTACCTCCGGCATTCTGAGGATGGTGGCCATATCGACCGTATTGTCCAGGTTATGGCGCAACTGTAGCGCGCGCAGCTGTTCTGCCACCTGGGCAAAGCGGACTTCATCGATGGCCAGTGCCTCCGACCTCGCCCGATCGATTCGCGCGGTGACCGTGACGTGCCCTCGGTTCACCCTCTGCCTTATGGCTTCTCTAACCTCTGTTTCCCAGGCCACAAAACTGCCGGGCAACTTGAACGAAGGGGAAAAGAATCGATGATTTACCGCCCGGATCTCTACGCTTACCGTTGCGCTCCCGACATTGCCGGAGGCCGCTCCGAAACCCGTCATGGATCGGATCAATTAAAGAACTCCCAGCGCACTCCGTACGTCTGAATAGCGGGTGGAAGCAGGAGGCCGGGAACCTGCTCGTAAACCGTCCCGGCCAGGTTGCGATACTGGTAAAAAATCGTCGCGCGCTGAATGCGAATCTGCAGCTGGCCGGTGTAAACCTGCGTCCGTTCGGTGGCGCGAATGATAGCCTGCTCGTCCTCGTCGACGCCGAAGTAGAATGGCACTGGGTCGCGTAAATCATGGATCAGGCGCGCGTCGATCGAGAATTCGCCTTTCGGAAACTTGCTCAGCCAATTGCTTATGAGCGCCAGTTCGGTGTGAGACTGCAAGCGCGGACGGCCAAACTGCGGATTGCTCCATCGAATAATCGACACGTCAAGCCGTAGATCCTTGTACGCCGGACCCCGAATCGAAGCTGTAATTCCGTTGTCTGCCGGCGCTGAAAGTCGAACGGAGGGAGTGCCGAGAATCGATGGAGAAGCGAAAGACGCGGAGTCGGCGCGGACGACGCCGCCCCCAATCCATGCGCCGCGCAAGCGAACGCCTGCCTCCAGGCGGAGGTTGTTTCCCGACACCCCAAGCGTGTCGTTGATCGGACTGCGGTGGGAGATCGCACCGACGATTCCAAACCATGCCAGGGGGTTGAGCTTTCCCTGAAGCTCGACACGCTGAGTGGAATCGGCGGCGTTGCGCTCGACGAAGGTGCCGAGGTTGGCCCATCCGCGACCAATCGATGCTCGGAGCGCGGGCGCATGATAAACCTCGCCGTTAATAGGGCGCACCCGGTCAAGGGCAGTCATCTGCCAGAACGAACCTCGGTAGCCAACGACCAGCATCTGCTGTGTACGACCGGCCACGGTGTCAGCGTTAAGGGGCGTGGTGCTGTCTGGAATGCCTTCCAGCCGATTCCGGAGGAAATTGACAACAGCCTGAGACCAGAAGCCACGAAGGCTATCTCCATAGCCTGCACGCAGATACACTTCGCGTCGTGATCCTTTGTACGAAGGCAGCGAAGTGAATCCTTCCCGCGCGGTAAGCGGATCACGATCGCGGGAGGCGGAGTTCGCGTTGATATCAAAGCTGAGCAGTCCACTGGCCCAACCAACCCGTGCCGCGACAGTCTGAACGGTTCCGTCGCTCGCGGTGCTGCGTGTGCTTCCGGTAGCGAACTGGGAAACTCTTCCGGTTTGACTGGCTCCCTGTTGGGCTCCAAACTGCAGAATCATTCCGTTGTGATAACGTCGCTGTAGCAGCGCGCGAAAGCCGTTTGTATTCAGGTCACCGGTAAAGATGTCGGCGCGAGTGTAGGGAGTCGTTTTCTGGGTGCTCCAACTGCGCATCCACACGCGCACCTCGCCGGCACCCCGTTCGATGGTGAGCTCGTCGAGAGACCAAAGCGGAATGTCGGTAAGATCGAGAATATCGCCCTCGCGCGCTCGCAACGGATCGAGTTCAACACCGTCGAGAAAATAACGTATCCGCGCGAAGTCACCCTGGAAGGCGGCGACATGCACACCGGCAATCCAACCGGAGCGAAAGGTGGTAACTCCTGGAACCCTATCGAGCAGGTCAGTGATATTTTCCGCGTTGGAGGAAAGAATTTCCTCTTTGGAAATCACCAGTCGATCGGTGAGCTCGTATATCCGTGGCGCCGGGTAGTGTGCAATTGGGGCCTTAACCGTATCTCCGGCTCTTGCGGCCGTGATGCTGTCCTCTCTCGCCCTCTCTCGTGCGACGGCAATGGAGTCTACCGGCAACGGCGGGAAAGCCCGCGCGCGCGCTCCTGTGGTTGGCGCTCGGCGCAGCGAGTCGGCGCGAAGCGAATCGCGCACTGGATCGGGTACTGGAACTACAACTTTTACGCTGTCGCGCCGAGTACTGTCGGGCCGAACCTGTGCGCCCACAAAAGTTGCGCTGCCGGCGGACGCGGCGATCAGCGCCGCCAGCAGAAATCTCATTACCAGGTTCGATGTCTCACGATGCGGTCGGCAGCGCCGCGCGTGCGCGGGCACGGGCGAACTCGACGAATGTGCCAACTGGTGTGCCTGTCGGGCCTTTCGGAATCCAGCCAAGATCAGTTTGCGAGTACGCGGTGCCAGCAACATCGAGGTGCACCCACGGAAAACCATCAACAAATTCCTTCAGGAAAAGCGCTGCCGTAATCGAGCCTGCCGCGCGCCCGCCGGTATTTCGCAAGTCGGCGACATCCGACTTGATCTGCTCCTTGTACTCGTCCCAGAGCGGTAAGGGCCATCCGGGCTCTCCCGCCGCAGTTCCAGCTGCTAGAACCTCGTCCACAACCTCTTTTTCCGCACCAAAAACTCCCACGGCGTGATGCCCAAGGCCAATTACAACCGCACCCGTGAGCGTGGCAGCATCAATTGCCACTGCCGGGTCAAACCGTTTCGCGTAATAAAGCAGATCGGCCAACACCAATCGGCCCTCGGCGTCTGTGTTGATCACTTCGATTGTCTTGCCGTTGCCCGCTCTCACAACATCTCCGGGCTTAACCGCGAGCCCGTCCGGCATGTTGGTGGCCGAGCCGATGATGCCGACCACGTTGAGTGGGAGCTTCATGCGCCCGATGGCTTCCATCGCACCCATGACGCCACCCGCTCCGCACATGTCGTACTTCATCCACTCCATGTCCGGGGCAGGCTTGATGGAAATGCCACCCGTATCGAAGCACAGACCCTTGCCGATAAGAACCACAGGACGTTGACCTTCCGGACCGCCGCGATGCTCCAGCGCCACAAGTCGGGGCTCCTGATCGGGCGTACCCTGCGCCACACAGAGA
>JBBSTN010000381.1:0-3279 GCA_038235845.1 Gemmatimonadales bacterium
AACCCGCCGCAACGTCCGAATGTCTCGGCGACGACGGTTGGCTGAAAACTGGAGATTTGGCAACTGTGACCACTAACGGGTGGTTCACTATCGTCGATCGAGTGAAGGAGCTGATCAAGTACAAAGGACTTCAAGTGGCACCGGCGGAACTTGAGGCCGTGTTACTTTCACATCCGGCAGTGGCGGACGCAGCGGTCGTGCCGATGCCAGACGTCGATTGTGGCGAGGTGCCAAAAGCCTACATTGTACGGCGCTCGGATGTAGACCAGGAGCAAATCATGGCGTTTGTTGCATCACGTGTCGCGCCGTACAAAAAAATTCGTGCGGTGCAATTTGTCGAGCGTATTCCCAAGTCGCCGTCGGGCAAGATACTGCGGCGCCTCCTTATCACGAATGGTGCGCAGTAGCAATCACGTGATCTCGTGATCACGCTAAAGCCAGTTATACTCGAGGCGCGCGGAATCAGACTCGAGCCACTTTCGCTCGCCCACGTCGATGGACTTCGGGAAGCTGCCGCAGATGGTGAACTGTGGAAGTTGTGGTTCGCATCGGTGCCGGCACCGAATGAAATGGTGGGATACGTGACTCGTGCCCTTGCGATGCAGGAGGAGGGGGCTCGAATGCCGTTTGCCGTTCGCGAAGTTGCCAGCGGAAGAATCGTGGGAAGCACTGGCTATCACGATATCATTCCCGGCGCAGACCGAGTCGAGATCGGGTATACCTGGTATGAAAAGCGCGCACAGAAAACGAGCGTCAATACCACGTGCAAACTTATCCTGCTGTCGCATGCGTTCGACGATATTAGATGCCAGGTTGTGGGATTTCGCACGGACAACTTCAATTTCGCGTCCCAGCGAGCCATCGAAGCGATTGGCGCTAAGCGGGATGGAACCATTCGACATCATCAGGTCCGCCGCGACGGCAGTGTTCGAGATACCGTTGTCTACAGCATTCTCGCGCACGAATGGCGGGATGTAAGACGACATCTGGAGCTACGATTAGCACGACATGAGTCCGTAACTCCGCACGATCACCCCACGGAGAACAACAAATGACAGCCAGTCGACTAGGAGTCGGCTTTATCGGGTCGGGATTCAACGCACGATTTCATATGCAGGCGTTTCGAGGCGTCCGTGATGCCGACGTGCTCGGCGTGTGGAGTCCGAATAAGAAGAATGCCGCTGACGCTGCCCGCTTGGCGCGTGATCTGGATGTGGGCAACTGTAAGGCATACGAGAGCATCACGGATATGGTGGCTGACCCTGCGATAGATGCCATCTGGATTACTGGCCCCAATCAGGCCCGAGTGGAGAACGTCGAAGAAATAGTAAGTGCGCTTTCGTCCGGCGATGGTACGCTACGCGGCATAGCCTGCGAGAAGCCTCTTGGCAGAACTGTGGCGGAGGCAAAACATATTCTCAGGCTTGTCGAGAAAACGGGAATCATGCATGGCTATCTCGAGAATCAGCTCTTTGCGCCGCAGATAACGGTTGGCCACAACTTGTTGTGGAAGCGTGGTGCTGCGACAACCGGGCGTCCGTATCTTGCACGCGCGGCCGAAGAGCACAGTGGTCCGCATGCGCCATGGTTCTGGAATGGTACGCAGCAGGGTGGCGGCGTATTGAACGACATGATGTGCCACAGTGTGTTAGTTGTCCGACATCTGCTTACACCCCCGGGAGAGTCATCCTCGTTGCTCAAGCCCACAAGAGTTACGGGTCACATCGCGTCGCTCAAGTACACTCGCAAACACTACGCTAAGCAGCTCCGTCAATCGATGGGAGTGAACTATCTCGACAAACCCTCGGAAGATTTTGCGAGCGTAAACATCGAGTTTGAAGCACCCGATGGCGGTATCGCGATTGGTGAAGCGACCACGAGTTGGAGTTATGTCGGACCCGGCCTGCGACTAAGCGCTGAGCTGCTGGGCCCGGAGTATTCGATGAAGTGGAATTCGCTCGAGTCGGGGCTGGACCTGTTTTTCTCCCGGGAAGTAAAGGGTAGCGCTGGTGACGACCTCGTGGAAAAACAGAATGCCGAGGTCGGGCAGATGCCAGTGGTTGCCAACGAAGCGGTGGCGTACGGATATGAGGCCGAGGATCGTCACTTCGTGCGTGCTTTCCTCGGCAAGGAAAAACCGATGCTGACGTGGCACGACGGGTTGGAGGTGGTGCGATTACTGATGACTGCCTACATGAGTGCGGAGCAAGGGAAGACGCTTACTTATCCGCCAAGGTCGATCGACAGCTTCGTTCCAGCGGTGGCTCGGGGAGAGTGGAAGCCCCGATGACTTCCATGTGACGCTTCCACCAGAGCTTCAACCACACAAGCATCAGTGCCGCGCAAGTGTACGTTCCGAACTGACGACTGCTCAACTATAGCCACGATGTTCTGAGCGCGTACGCCGCCGCCAGCAAGAATTTGAATTCGCTCGCCTGCCTGTTCCGCGAGCGCGCGCAACGTCAAAGCGCCTTCTTCTGCTGTCGCAGCTTGCCCGGAAGTCAGCACCGTGTCCACTCCGAGTTCGACCAACAACTCAAGTGCTGCGGCAGCGTCGGGGGTATGGTCGAACGCGCGATGAAACGTTACCGGTAACGTCCCGGCAGCCGATATCAGCGCGCGCATTTGTTCGACATCGATAGTGCTGTCGTCGCGCAGGACACCAACAACAACGCGGCTCACACCTGCGGCTCGAGCCAACTCGATGTCACGTATCATGACTCTGATCTCGGCAGTGTCATAAACGAAATTTCCAGCGCGTGGCCGAATCATCACTGCCAGAGGAACGCGCAGAGTCGCAAAGGCAACTTCAATCGCTCCCAGGGACGGTGTAGTGCCGCCGTCACCGCCCCCACACAGCTCTATTCTATGTGCGCCTGCTTTTTGCGCCGCGACACTGTTGCTTACGTTGTCGCAGCACGCTTCGACGAACACCGGCGGAGTTATAGCTTTTGCCGACAACTGAGTTTGACCAGCGTACATCCGCTGCCCCGGGTCAGGTTAGTCTCCAAAACGTTCACAAGACGCTCGTAACGCGCTCACATCGCAGGCGCAGCTACGCCGGCCCGAGTGGCTGCCCGAGGCCTAAAAAAAAATCAGGAAGAGCACAAATACAGCTAACGCGCCGAGCGCGGGCACCTGCCATACACTCGTCCAGTTATGAGTTACCCCAGCACCTTCCACGGCGCTGTTCGCGTATCTGTCGACAACCGCACCTGAAACTGCGGCGCCAACAAAATAGCCAACACCATTGGTTACGAGATTGAGAAAACCCTGAGC
>JBBSTN010000382.1:0-3274 GCA_038235845.1 Gemmatimonadales bacterium
GCCGATTCCGATGTCATTCTTACAATGGGCCCGCACCATCTCAGTCGTGCGGAAGCTTTGGGTGGAGCGGGGAAGAGTTGGCTCATCACAGAATTTGCCAGCGAGGGGAGTAGTTCGCGCGCGGTAACTGATCCTTTCGGTGGTGACCTGTCCGCCTACCGGGCGGCGTTCAACGAACTCGAACAGGAAGTCACTGCGGTATTGAAGCGGATTGAGCAAGAGCACTTTCCGAACCCCCAGTAGCACATCCGGGTTAGCATGAGCCAATGATTGCCAGACAACATCCTGCACGGCTCGTGCTGCTCGGGCATCCTGTTTCGCATTCGCTGTCTCCCAAGATGCACAATGCTGCGCTTCGATCGGTTGGCCTTACTCAGCGCTACGACGGCATTGACGTCGAGCTGCAAGAGCTCGGCGACATATTGCAACTGCTGAGTGGCGAAAACGGTGCCGGAAACGTCACTGTGCCGCACAAGGAAGCTGTTTTTTCGCTTTGCAATAGCTGCTCGCCGATCGCCAAAAGAGCCGGCGCGGTAAACACGTTCTGGTTTGACGATTCTCAGCTTGTCGGACATAACACCGACGTCGACGGCGCGAAACTGACCATCGAAGCACTGGTGCCAGAAGGGCTCTCGCAAAAAAAATGCGCCATCATCGGTGCGGGCGGCTCGGCCGCCGCAGTGTTGCTTGCACTTGATCTGCTGCAGGTTGGCGAAGTCTGGATTTATAACCGTAGCATCGGTCGGGCCACGCAGCTTGCGGAGCGCGTCTCTGTCAAGGCAACGGAGTGCGCGACGTTGCAGGACGCAATCAGCGGCGCGGCCCTCGTGGTTAACGCCACGCCAGTTGGTCTCTGGGGCAACGAACTTCCGTTTGATCCCGATTTGCTCGAGCCAGATGCGGCGCTATTTGACCTGACATACCGCGCAAACGCGTCTGTCGGCGATCATGCGGCCGACACTCCGTTGATCTTGGCTGCCCGTGAGCGTGGTGTGAGTACTCGTAACGGGCTCGGCATGCTAGTGGAGCAGGGAGCGTTATCGTTTGAGTGCTGGTTCGGAATAGCAGCACCCCGTGACGTGATGAGACATGCGGTTGGCCTCGCACACCCCGTACGATGATATCTCCCGCACTTGTCACGCTTATGCGCGGCTTGGGTGACGTATGTTTCCCGCCCGCATGTGCCATCTGCTTCGCTGCGCATATCGCCGACACGGATGGCATCGTCTGTGGCACCTGCCTCAGCCGACTCACTCCACTCGTGCATCCGCTGTGCGCCCGCTGCGGGCATCCTCGTCTCTCGCCATTCAACCCGGCACCCGCGAGTTCGTCTGCGCCCGGAACCGGCGCACCTCCCGTGATTTCGCCATGTCGATGGTGCGCTCGACTCCCGCCTATCGTCCGGAGCGCGCGTTCTGTTTGCCGAATAGATGATGGCACGGGTGCGGCGCTTATCCATGCACTCAAATACGGCGGTTGGCCAGCCGTCTCGTTGTCCATGGGTCGCCGAATGGCTCGCCTGTCCTTTCCTCCGGATGTGGTCAGGGAACGGACCGCGCTCGTCCCGTTACCGCTCTCACCAGCGCGAAAGCGCGAGCGCGGATACAATCAGAGTGAGCGGCTGGCCCGGGTAATCGCTCCGCTCTGGACAATGCCAGTCTGGACTGGTGTTCTGGTGCGGTCGCGGGATACCCGGTCTCAGGTACAGTTGACACCGTCGGAGAGAGCGACCAACGTTTCGGACGCGTTTTCCACCACTGCAGCCGCGGGCGGAAAATTGCAGGGTGCTCACATCGTGCTGGTCGACGATGTGATCACGACCGCGGCATCGTTGAACGCTGCAGCATCGGCGCTTGCCTCCGGTGGAGCGCGCATCATCAGCTACGTGACATTCGGGCGGGCGCCGGATCCAGGCGATCGCACCGTTTCTGACTTGGACCTCGAAAAGGAATAGAAAAGAATGGCAATTCGTGTAGGCATCAACGGTTTTGGCCGCATTGGACGCCAGGTGCTGCGTGCAGCCAAGCAACAGGGTGTTGCAGATCTGGACTTTGTAGCGGTCAACGATCTCACTGACACCAATACTCTCGCTCACCTTTTCCAATACGACTCCGTTCATGGTCGGTTCGATGGCGAGATCAGTCACGATGCCGATGGAATTACCATCGACGGCGATCGCGTTCAGATTCTCGCCGAACGGGATCCAGCGAAGCTCCCCTGGAAAGACCTGGGCGTCGACATTGTTCTGGAGTCCACCGGGCTGTTCACGAAAGCGGCCGACGCGGGTAAACACATCACGGGTGGCGCCAAAAAAGTCATCATCTCTGCCCCGGCGACGGGCGAAGACATCACGATCGTGATGGGGGTGAACAGCGACAAATACGACAGCGCCAAGCATAACATCGTCTCGAATGCATCGTGCACCACCAATTGCCTGGTCCCAATGGTAAAGGTCATCCGGGACGCGTTCGGATTTGTTCGCGGCTCGATGGTCACGATTCACAGCTACACGAACGATCAGAGTGTTCTCGATATGCCGCACAAGGATCTGCGGCGCGCACGCGCAGCGGCAATATCGATGATCCCGACGACGACTGGCGCGGCGAAGGCTACATCACTCGTTATTCCCGAAGTGAAGGGAAAGATCGACGGCATTGCGATACGTGTGCCCACCCCGGACGTTTCGCTTACCGACCTGACGTGCATCGTCGATCGTGAAGTCACGCGGGAAGAAGTGAACGAGGCATTCAAGAAGGCCGCTGCAGGCGAGCTGACGGGCATCCTCGATTACTCCGAAATCCCTCTCGTTTCAATCGACTATGTTGGCAATCCGTTCTCCTGCACGCTCGATGCGCCAAGCACGATTGTGATCGACGGGGTAATGGTGAAGATCTCCGGCTGGTACGACAATGAGTGGGGATACTCTTCCCGCTGCGTCGACCTGCTGCGGTTCATCGGCGCCCGACTTTAGGCGCTCGATGCCCGGTCCAGCGCGCCACCCTGCCTGAACACCATCAACGGATGAACACTCGAACAATACGCGATCTCGGCTTTGCCGAGATCGCGGGCAAACGTGCACTCGTGCGCGTCGACTTCAACGTCCCGCTCGACGATTCCGATTCGATCACCGACGACACCCGAATCGTTGCTGCGTTGCCGACAATCAGAACGTTGCTCAAGCGAAATGCTCGCGTGATACTGCTATCCCACCTGGGACGCCCCAAGGGAAAGGCAGAAGCGCAGTATTCGCTCGCGCCGGTCGCAAAGCGATTGA
>JBBSTN010000383.1:0-3274 GCA_038235845.1 Gemmatimonadales bacterium
ACGGTGAACTGAAGAACATCCGGCGCGCCACGCAATGCAGAGTTCTGTTGAACTGTCATTTTCTCCACCCGCACCTGTCGCGGACCATTGGAAATCTTCAGCAAAAACTCTGACAATCCGAAAATGTCTCCGTAGGCTGACAGCGTAGCTGGAACTGTAGTCATTCCCGATGTGGCGCCAGCGTCCACCCCTTCCTCGACCGTTCTCAATGCGTCCGGTGACGCAACATCAAGACGCGTCACTACCAGAGAGCTGGCGTCTGCGGCGTCCTGCAACAACGATTGAAGCGCATTGGCCGCAAGAGTTGCAGACCTTGCGCGAATAACCCGTCGATCAGTCACCCCCAACACACTTTCGGCAGCGGCAGCGGCCGAAGCGAGCGTTCGTGCATGTGCAGACAGCTCGGATAGTTGTGCGAGTTGAACGCGCGACGTATTCAGTTCGATTTCCCTGATTTGCCAGCGCCTCAGGAATGGAAACACAATGAAAGACGCAAACACGGCAAGCACGATTACCCCGAGTCCGAACTGCATACTACGGAGTTCGCGCGCACTGAATCTGCTCACTGCGCCTTCGCCATTGTTTTAACGTCGAGCATTGGAAGAATCCTGCGCGGAATCAGTAATGCGCGTCCTGAACGAGATGGAAAACGACTCGCGCTGGCGCCCGGCATCCAGGAACCTGCTGCTGGCCGCGACTATTCTCACATCGCTAAACATTGGATCGGCATCGAGCAGCGGCACCACACTCGGTGCGTTTTGGGCGCTCCCATTGATTTGCCAAGTTTCGCCGTTCCACTCGAGCCCTTGAACAAAGGCGTCGGAGGGAAGAAGTTCTCCAAGACGAGCGAGCACTTTGGCGGGAGAGCCTCCAGATGCTGACGCAAGCAGCGCCAGTTCACCGCGAGCAGTCTCTAGACGTGCGCTGGCAAGGCGCGCCGGTGCCGCCAACGTATCCATCTCCTGCAGCGCAGAATCAGTGACCGCGAGCTCGCGGGCGCGCCATCTGTCGAGTGACACACCAAATGCCGCCAGCGCCGCTGCGAGTGCGAGAGTGCTCAGCGCAAATCGTCGGTGTCGAGCGCCGGTTAGCTGTTGCCTGATCGACTCGTCGAGAAGCATATCGGTGAGTGGCGCGTGGGCGGCGTCCACCGCGCCCCGCCAAATGGCCCGCATCGTTAATGCTTCGAGTTCAACTCGCACAGCCTCCGGAGAGGGTTCTGCTTGCTTCAGCGATAGTTCGAGAATTACTCCGTCATTTACAACTATCGTAGCGGCGCCCGTACTTCCTGCGGGCACGAGCCATCTGTTGTCTTCACCCGTGTCTTGAGCCGCGCGTGCGAGGCATCCGGCGATCGTGACAACCGCGCGAAGTTGACCAAGTTGTGAAAATGTTTGGGTCCAATCATGGAGCTGTCGAGCGGAAACACCCAATGCATACCCATCGATATACGATACGGCGAGTGCTTCGCCGACTGGGAAATATCTATCGGAGTCCCGCAGCAGCAGGTTGATGCTCGTGCTTGCAGGCATCGATGGCAACTCTGGTCGTGCCACCTCCAGAAGTCCGATCCCAACGACTACCGTCAACTGCGAAGTTCCGTTCACTCTAGCGCGAAGCTGCGCGAGCGCTGCAGACGGATCATCTGGAGACCAGCCAAAGCTCGCAACTTCTCCGTCTCGACCCAGAAGGAAGATTCGATCGCTTTCAAGAAGCAGTACGAGTGTGCTGCTCATCTTTCTGACTCTCGCCAGCGAACGAGATGAAGTCCGTCCGGCTCGATGTCATATACAGCCTGAATTTCCCGAGTTAACGGGTGACCATTCATCCATCCACGCGAGATCAATAACAACCTCGCTGGCCGATCGACAACAGATCCGGACGCTGCTGCAAGCACTTGAGGCGGTGCAGCGCGCCGGTTGATGGTTCCGTTCCCGTCGACTGTAAGCATCGGAGCAATTCTGTGAAACAGCTCCGCGCTCACTCCCGGCACCTTGAGCAAGTCGTCGAGCGATTCAAAAGGACGTCTGTTACGAGGAGAGAAAGCGCGACCGAGCAGGCCCGACACCAACGAATCCTGTGAGCGCGCTGCATCATTCATCGGGTCGCTCGACAGCGCCGCCGCTACACTTTCGCCACGTACCTGGGCGTCAATGATCTGAGCAATTCTGAGTGACTCGATCGCCCCCACGAACGGGCGCAGAAACAGGCTCCAACCCTCCGTGCCCGCGTCATTCACATCGAGACGCGAGCTAACGTCTACGACACTTACCACGAATGCTCCGTCACCTATTGTATCGGATGACAGTGGCAGTACGGCGCTCACACCCGGCTCAAGGCTGGAGAGAAAATCGTCGCGGGTTACACTGTCCGTCGACAGCAAGCGAAGTCGACGATCGATCACTGCAGTTGCTGAAACGATGCCATTCTCCGACATGGCACGGGCGACACTTGCTGCTCTCACCGCCAGACTCACCTGTGCACTCGTGCGCGCGGAGTTACTTGCGACGGCAGTAACCGAGGCGAGTAGGAGAATTGTCACGAGCACCATTACGAGTGCCACACCTCTGCGCTCTCTCCGGGCTGACGGTCTCGATAAGCCGTTAGAGTCTTTCATCTGGCGTTGAATGAGACGGGTGACAGGTCGACAATCAACGGTGCGAATGCCACCCTCGCTAACCCGTTTGTGCTCATCGAGGCCAGGGTGTCATTGGCATTTCCGGCTCTATTGCTGGTACTATTGCCGACACTATTGGATGAAGCAAAACGCAGTCGCAGGAATGCAGGCCGGCTGCGTTCAATAGGCCAGTCGATTCTCCACTCCCCGCGCTCGTGGTCAATACTGCTGGCAGCGCCGTCGACTGTGCTACTGATTCCTGCTTCGAGCACTTCGATATCGGTGACCATCAAGTGCGTGAGCTCCGAATGAAGTCTCGTCATGCGTGGGCCGCGTCCGATCGCTTCGGCGTCGAGCATAACGCCGTGAGCACCGTTTGTCAGCGTAACACGCCAGATGCGTCCGACTCCATAAGGCTGTGTCACGCCTTGCGAAAGAAATGTGAGTGTTGGCGCGGCTCGACTACCAGGCGAGATCTGGAGCATGGGCTCGTCTACAGCATCGGGCCGGGGAGCATGTCGGAGCATATCAGACAATCTCAGACGCCACCTCGATTCCGCATCAATGGTGCGCTGGTTTCGCTCGATGACTGTTTGTGCGTGGGTCGCAGCCATAAGCGCCGAACCGGCGATTGCAAGGACGATCGCGCTGAGGGTG
>JBBSTN010000384.1:0-3271 GCA_038235845.1 Gemmatimonadales bacterium
AGTCGCCGTTTCGGTGGACGCGATCCTTACTGTTTTGCAAGCAGTTCTCTGGACGCTCCCCGCGATGGAGCGATTCGGGCATGACAAGCCGTTGGCGGAATTGTTCGTAGTTATAGCCTGTGCGGGGCCGCTGATTGCGGCGCCGGTGCTGTGGGGATCGGCGAGAAGACATCAGCGCTTGCGGCATCTGCCGTTAAGTGTTGCTGAGAGCGGGCAGCTGTAGCAGTGCAGTCTCTGCCTCTCTGCCTGAGGCTTGAGGGTGGAACTACTACGTCTAACGGCAGCGTATCCACGTGTGACGGCTAACTGGAAGCTCGCGGTTCCTGTTAGCGGTTAGCTGTGGGCTCGCAGTTCCTGTTGGCTCGCTGGTAGCTGCTAGCCGGAGCTTTTGGTGATTTACGGCACCGTCTGGAACTACTCCCCTGGACGGTGTAAACGGGAACCATCGCATCGCCTCTTGCGTTGTATTTAGCGATTCGCATAATTCAAAGGGCTTCGAGTCTTCAGACAGGCAGGCTCGACTGTCACTTTGTCTGAAATGGGATTGTGCAAAAACTGGGATCGCGATGCGATCCACCTTGACGTTCGGGGCTTAGCCTCGGCAGTTGAAGGCGCGACGGATCGCTCTCTCCCGGGAGGTCGATCGTTGCGCTTTTTTTACCCAAGTACAAGAACCGACTCAACCATTTCGACTACCGAAAAGATTGTGAACATAGATTATTCCGTTTCACGACCATTTCTCGTACTCTGCACATCACCCGGCTTCGCCGGGCTTCCGGGAAGGCGATAAGATGAGTGTAGTCGCAGGTGCGCCGCGCAGCCGCAACAGCAACGATGTTGTCGAATCGTCGATCGCGCGCATTCTCGTCGTCACTGAAGACGAGGAAATTCTTGAAGATCTTCGAGAAATTCTCGTCGAGCAGGGGCGTGACGTACTCCACTCGTCCAAAGTGAAAGGCGTTCTGGAGTTCATCGACAAGGCACAGGTGGATCTGGTCATCGCCGACCAGCAGTTTTCAGACGGAAACGGTCTGACCCTGCTCGAGTCGATGCGGAAGGCCTATCCCGCAATCCTGAGTGCGCTGCTTACTGCACCTGGATCGCAGTTTTCCTCGGCGCAGGCATTTGAGCGCGGAGCCACGGATTCCTTGCCGAAACCGGTCGATCAGAAGGAGACGCTGGCATTCCTTCGACGCGCCGATTCGATGAAGTCGTTGCGCGCTGACACAACCGCCGAGACGATTGCCGTACCTGTTTCGCAGGATTTTCGCGGGATGTACGGCACCACGCAGGTCATGCGTGACACATTCAAGATGATCTCACGTGTTGGCCGTACGGACGTCACGGTGTTGATCACGGGCGAGAGTGGAACCGGCAAGGAGCTTGTCGCACATGCGCTGCATGAGGAGAGCGGGCGTCGAAACAAGCCATTCATAGCGCTCAACTGTTCGGCGCTTCCGTCGGAATTGGTGGAAAGTGAGCTTTTCGGTCATACCCGTGGTGCATTCACGGGGGCAGTGAAAGACCGGGGTGGCCTTTTTGAGGCGGCCAACGGTGGCACACTTTTTCTCGATGAAATCGGTGACCTGGGCCCTCTCGCCCAGGCGAAGGTGCTGCGCGCGCTCGAGAATGGCGAAGTGATGCGGGTGGGCGGTACAAAATCTACCAATGTTGACGTACGGGTTATCGCGGCAACCAATCGCCCACTAGATGAGATGATTCTCGATGGCCGATTTCGTGAAGACCTGCTCTATCGGCTCAAGGTGATCACGCTGAATCTTCCGCCGCTACGCGAGCGCAGGGACGACGTACCGTTGCTGGCCAGCTACTTCCTGCGCGTCTGTTCCGAGCGCCATAACCTTCCATTGCGACAGGTGGACACGGAGGCTGGGAAGGCTCTGCTCGACCATGATTGGCCAGGAAATGTTCGCGAACTCCGCAATGTTATCGAAGGCGCGCTTGTGATGGCAGACGGGCCCGCGATATCGATGTGCGACTTGCCGGCAAGCGTCACCAAACCGCGTGAATCGCATGTCAGTTTCCCGGTGAGCATGGTAGAGCAGTCGGCCGATCTTCCGTTTGTAGAAGCGCGCGAGCGCGCGCTTCGTGAGTTCGATCGCGCGTTCCTCAGTGCGGCGCTGGCCCGCAACGGTGGAAACATCGCTCGCACGGCGCGAGCACTGGGACTGCACCGACAGTCACTGCAAAAACTTCTCGCGCGGCGTGACCTCCGTCAGGGTGAGTCGCCGAACGAGAATCACAACGAAAGTCAGAGCGAAGCCTAACCATGCATATTCATTGCTATGTCAAAATCTCCATCCGATAAACTGCCCCCCGACAACCTTCGACCCGACGATCCAACCGATCGGGTCGAAGCAAACGAAAAGCCACGCGGTGAGCATGGCGGAGCAGCACGCGCTAACAAGCGCGGTGACGATGACGGTGAGAACTACGGTGGTGGTGGAGAACATGGGGGCACCAAGCCGCTAACCAATTCCGATCGGAAGAAGCTTTCCGAGGCCGAGGGTGAAGCCTGAGCGTTAGCCGGCGGCTGTTTCTCCGCCTAGAAGGGTCAGAACTTCACCGGTGATGTAACCCGAGTCTGCGTTGGATGCAAAAAACACATAAGACGGTGCAAGCTCTTCTGGCTGCGCTGGCCTCTTCATGGGCGTTTCAGTGCCATGCTTTCCAGCCTCCTTCGCACTTTTGTCGGCGACGTTGAGTGGAGTCCAAACCGGCCCCGGAGCGACGCAGTTGACCCGGATTTCCCGCGCCAGAAGATTTTGCGCCAGCGCTTTTGTAAACGCATGAATGGCTCCTTTGGTAGCCGAATAGTCCAGTAGCTGTTTGGCTCCTTCGAGGCCGGTGATGGAGCCAGTGTTAATGATCGACCCGCCGCGCGGGAGGTGTGATAGAGCAGCCCGCGCCATGAAGAAGTAACCGTAGATATTTGTTCGGAATGTGCGATCAAGCTGTTCGTCATCGATGTCCTGGAGCGAATGCTGATGGTGCTGATGCGCGGCATTATTGACGAGAATGTGTAGCCCTCCCAGCTCGGCAACCGTTTTCTCGACAGCGACATCGCAAAACGACGATTTGCGAACGTCGCCCGGAATGCAAAGACAACGCTTGCCCACTTCCCTGATCGCACTCGCGGTCTCATCGGCATCCTCCGCCTCTTCCGGGAGATATACGATGGCAACGTCGGCACCTTCTCGCGCAAACATCAATGCAACCGCGCGACCGATGCCCGAATCACCGCCAGTTATCA
>JBBSTN010000385.1:0-3230 GCA_038235845.1 Gemmatimonadales bacterium
AGCCGAGCTTCCACAGAATGCTCATGACGGCGAGTTCGCGCGGTGGGAAATGAATTGGTTCAGTCATATTGATTACGGAAGTTTCCGTAGTATGAACGGGACGGCGGCGTTTGTCAACTGGTTTTTCAGTAGTTGCACCAAAACCGGTCCATTCCGGTCGATTTTTATCCCGCACTTCGTGATTATTTGCCGCAGCAAACGCTTTCCTTCGCGCCCTTTACAAAATTGGCAGTAACGCGACTAACACAAAACTGGGAGTGCTTTTCGCTTCACCCCCGATTCGGCACCGGCGGCGAAACAAATCGCTTCGAATGCTGCTCGTACGAGTGCGCCAAAGCCAGCAACCTCGCGTCGCTTCCTGGCAGCCCCACAAATGAAATGTTCCCGGCCGGCATCCCGTCCCTTCCGATCCCCGTCGGCACTGAAACTTCCGGCAACCCAAGCCAGTTGCCATACCCCAAGGTCGTGCGTATGTCGGGCCACGGGTCGACCGCGCGAGGTGCCGGAAACGGCATGGTCGGATAGATCATCGCGTCGAGCCGCTGTACACGAAAATCTTCGGCGAGTTTTTCCACCACAAACTCCCGTGAACGGGCGAAGGACAGCCCTGCCGCATCTCGTTCGTACGGTTGCAACATCAGCTCGGACATCGCGTCCCAATCTGTTGGAAGCACATCGTAATACTTCTGATACGCTGACAAGCCACGTTCTACATTCCGACGCGCGTTGCGCGTTCGCTCGTTAGTGCTTCCTACGTCGATACTCTGATTGATGAAGTATCGATACAGCGCGTTGGCCGTCGCTGCTGGTGAATTGGGATTGGGCTTCACATCACCACGAGCCTTTGCTGCGTCTGCAAACAGAACTCGCACATTCTCGCGTGTTACCGCTGGCGCGAATAACTTGACGACCGCCCCCGCCGAGGTGATATCGGCAACAGCACGGTCGAACACCCCAAGCGACTGTGCACTCATCTGAGTTCTGGGAACGTGCGCTTCGACGAGACCCAGACGGGCATTGGCAAGTGAATCATCCCGCAACGCGGCAAGTGTTCCGCGCTTCCACGGTGCCTGCAACGCCAGGCCGTCCGAAGGATCGGGGCCCGCAATCACCTCGAGCAGCAACGCCGCGTCCTCGACGTATCGCGCAAGCGGCCCGTGAGTGTCGAGGAATGGCCACGTAGGAATGACACCTGTTCGCGGCACGAGGCCAAAAGTCGGCTTCATGCCCACGACTCCACAAAACTGAGCCGGTATTCGATTGGACCCGCCGTCGTCGGTGCCCAACGCCGCAAACGCAACGCCGCATGCTACCGAAACCGCGGAGCCTGCGCTCGAACCTCCAGGAGTTTTAACGCCCGACGGATCATACGGATTTCGCACCTGCCCCGAAAGCGAACTTGTTCCGTTTCCGTGGTACGCAAAATCATCTGCCGCGGTTTTGCCGAGTAGCACCGCACCGGCCCCGCGCATCCGCGCAACTTCGAGTGCGTCGCGGCGAGCTTGCGCTGGAAAGAGTCGCGCCCACTCGCTGCTCGACGCAGTGGTAGGAAGACCTTTCATGTCGTAAATCGATTTCGCAAACAGCGGCACTCCATCGAGCGGCCCGCGCAACTCGCCGCGACGCGCCCGTGAATCTGACGCTTTTGCCTCGTCTGCAGCTGTTCTCGAGATCAGATCGAAGGCATGCAAAGCGCCGTGCCAGGCGGCGCTCCGATCAAGCGCCAACGCCGTGATCTCGGCAGAGCTCCAATCCCCTCGCGCTCGTCCCGCCTGAAACTCAAGGATGGTGCCGGAGAGCGGATCGAGCCGACGCTCGGGCCATCGGATCATTGGCAGGGCAAACAGTGCACTCAACTGTAGAAGCGCATCGCGTCGCGACACCAGCATGTTAGCCTCCTTGTTGGCCTTGCGCCCTCACTAGTCGCTCTTGCAACCAGCACTACACTTTCGACAAAGAAAACGCGCGGTGACTCGGAATTGCCGAGCCAATCGCGCGCAGTGCTCCGGGCCTGACGAGGCGAGACAAACGTCGCACGCCGCTGCTACCTTCGGGGTCCTGACGGATTTAACGGGCTTGTAACCCTCGGGACCCGGAACAACCCTAACCTAATCAGGCCAAGGCCTCTTCGATAGCCTGCCTCAGCAAGGGCGCCGCCTCCACGACCATCGCCAGGGGCGCATCGAGATGAGTAACCGCCCTTACCCGCCACGGAGACCATGCCGACACCCGCACCCCCAACTGCGTCGCTCTTTGAGTAACGTCCTCCGCCCGCGGCACCGGCAGGTCGATCATGACGATGTTCGTATCGGGGGGAATCACGACTGCGCCGGCTGCGCCGTCAACCGCGACAGCAAGACGCTTCGCCGCCTCGTGGTCGTCCACCAAGCGCATCAGGTTGTTCTCGACGCCGTACAAGGCGCCAGCCGCCAGAATCCCCACCTGCCGCATCCCGCCGCCAAAACGCTTGCGCGCTCTGCGCGCGTGCCAAATGGCATCCGCAGAGCCAACAATCATTGCCCCCACGGGAGCGCCGAGCCCCTTCGTAAAGGACACCATCACCGTGTCTGCACAGGCGGCGAAGTCCGCTAGACTCACGCCTGTCGCCATCGCCGCATTCCACAGCCGAGCCCCGTCCAGATGAACGCGAAGTCCCAGCATGCGCGCCAGCGCGGCGATCTCGCGCATTTCGGCGAGGGGCGTTACCGCCCCACCGGCGCCGTTGTGCGTATTCTCGACGCATATCAAAGTTGGCTCGGGTGCCTCCGAATCACTTGGCCGAAGCGCCCGCGCGATGTCCGACGCGTGTATTACGCTGCCCCGGCGGGTCACGGTCAGTGTCTGGACTCCACAGAGTGCGGCGGCACCCGCCATTTCCCAGTTCATGATATGGGATTCGGCATCGACGAGAATCTCGGTTCCAGGTCGCGTGTGCACCCAGATTGCAGCCTGGTTGGCCATCGTTCCGGTTGGGAAAAACAGTCCGGCTTCCTTTCCCATAAGCTCTGCCACGGTGCGCTCGAGCCGGATAGCGGTGGGATCACCGTCGAGCACATCATCTCCAACTTCCGCGTTTGCCATCGCGGTGCGCATCGCCGCACCCGGTTTGGTCACCGTATCGCTTCTCAGGTCCAGCATGAGTTACATCGTATTTGTGGGGAGTGGAGGAACGATCCGTCGTGCTGGTGGAGTCGGCCGGAGATCGTAGATTGGGGATATGTGACAGGTAG
>JBBSTN010000386.1:0-3219 GCA_038235845.1 Gemmatimonadales bacterium
ATCCCCCTGTCGCTGGCAGGTGCCGATATCTGATTTCCGGTTGCGGATGCTGGAGGATAAAGTTGACAACATTTCGGCTCAGCACGCGGTAGTGCGGTGCCTCGGTCGCGAGGTCGATACCGCTGAAGTACTGATAGACGCGGTTGAAGACGCTGAACGCGATGCGGTACGCAAGACTCTGCGGAATCTGCTGTTGGTTTGCGGCGAACACGACGTCGGCGCCACGAACGGCTTCGTCCAGCATCGTTGGCAGGAAGTCGATGTCGTCGAGCAACGGATCGATGACGACGATGAAGTCGCCGAGTGCAGTCTCGAGGCCCATCCAGGTGGCAGTGTCGGAGTCCACCTCTTTGGTTAACGCGTAGACCTGCAGGTTCGGCAGGCCGTCCGCACTGGTCAGTCGTTCGAGGACAGCGATGCTCTCATCGTCGGATGCGTTGTCGACGATTGTCAACTCGAAGTCACTCACCCACGGCATGACTTTACGTGAGATATTCGCGACGACCTGCTCGAGATCCTTGGCGTGATTCCGCACCACGCAAACGAGGGAGAGGAAGACCGGGTAGGGTGTCACGAATTCTACGCCTTTTGGTTGCGTAACGCGAAGGGTCAACGCTTGCATTTGCGGTGATTCCGGGCACTGTAAGCAAGCTCGCACAGACACGGGCGTCCCAGGCTCGGCCTCCTAATCCGTGAGCGAAGTCGAGCAATCTACTCGGGACGGAGGACGCGTGCAACGGAGTAGGTATGGCGCGCGTTACGCCGAAACTTGCGGGGTAGATAAGTACACTCCGCATGATTGCGCGGACTTGCAGCTGATTTGATACGCGATCAAGTGCTATCGATTCCTCAGCTCATTCACGGTGCTGATAGGGAACATGGATGCCATCGGCTACTTCGCGGGAGTTGGGCGGAGTGACGGAGCCCGCTTCAGGACTATCACGGTCTCCGGGATGTGACTATATTAGTCACATGACTACCACGTCCATTTCTCAGCTAAAGGCTCGCCTCAGCTTCTTTATTGATCTGGTACGTCATGGAGATGAAGTACTCGTTACTGATCGTGGTCGCCCTGTGGCGCGTATCGCCCCGGTGCAAGGCGAGGATGAAGAGCTGGGCCGGCGGGAAATGTTGATTCGTACCGGGCGGTTGAAGGCGCCCTCGAAACCCGTGTCCGCCCGCTTCTGGAAGCGTATGCGGCCCGTCGACGCAGAGGGCAGGTCGCTGTCGGTTTTGCTTGAGGAGCGGAGCGACGGACGTTGAGGTTCTGGGATTCGTCCGCTCTGGTGACTCTCATTCTCCGACAGCCGCGATCGGCCGATGCGCTGGCCATGGCGAAGAGCGATTCCGACATGGCGGTGTGGTGGGGATCCGCGGTAGAGTGTGCTTCCGCAATCGCGCGTTTGCACAGGGAGGGCGTACTGACCGCAGCAGCTGAGCGAGAGGCACGCAATTTGTTGAGCGAACTGTCCGCAGCGTGGTTTGAAATCCAGCCCGGCCAGAGCTTACGCGAACAGGCGATGCGCTTACTGAGACTGCATCCGCTACGAGCAGCTGACGCGCTCCAGTTGGCTGCAGCAATCGAGTGGTCTGGAGGCGCTCCCGACGCTCTTTTCGCGACCTTCGATGAACGGCTACGAGAGGCCGCGATTCGCGAAGGTTTTGAAGCAGTCTGAACCAGCGTTCGCGAGCTTCATGGATTCAGTCGGGTGCACTAACAATGATGCATGGAAGAAAGCACGCTCCCTATCGCGCCAGCCACCACGTTGCTTTCACCAGAAACACATTGTCCGGACGGGCGCCAAGGAGGGCACTGCGGTCACGTGCAAAATCGAAGTCACCCACGGGCGCTAGATCGGCCCGCTGTTGCGTCCAGACAAAGTAGAGTGTGGAGCCGGGCCGATATTCCCAGCGAAACACCGCGCTACCACGCAATGAACGCAGGTTAAAATCGGGATTGGCAATGACAAAGCTGTTGGCTTGTCCCGCTCCGTCGGGATCTATTCGATAGCGAACTACGCGATTGTCGGCGTTCGTCTCCGATGTAATACTGCCGATATCGTTGCCGTAAGAACTCATTGCTTTCTCACGCGGTGCATCGAATTCTTTGAAATCAGTGAAATGCGCGCTGGCCAGTAACGGTTGGGCGTACAGTTCCAGGGTCATGGTTGGTGTAAAGGTCAGATTGAACCGCGTATCCAAGCTCAATGACTTTTGCTGAATATCCGCGAACACGTAGCGCTTCCCGCCAAACTCCGCATTGGTGGCGTCCGGTGTTGCGGCTACGTACTGCTGTTTGCCAAGTGATTTGGAGAATGCCGGACCGAACGAAATCGATGTGCGGGTGTTGGGTTGTACCCGCAACTGCACATTGGCATTCGTGGAGCTGCCGCCGAGTGTGGTCGTTGCATACGACGGGTTGCTGGACAATTGCCACTGCTTGCGTGAATCCGTGGAAATGTTTGACGAATAGAAATACGACCCTTCGGTACGGACGGCCGGGCCGCCCCGCAGCAATTTGTCGTCGATTAGACCAGGGATGCGACGGATAAAAAACGCGTTGACATTCCAGAAATTGTTGGTTGTCGTTTCGACGAAAGCATGGACGTCGGTATTGCGCGTAACATCTCCCTCAAAATTTCGCTCGGCCTGACCGCCAGCGACGGCAAATAGACTCCGGTAGTATCGTGTTGGCGTGTTGTAGGCGCGGATGATATTAACATTGTTCCAGATGTAATCGCTTTTGGTGAGGAACGAATAATCGTTGGTTTCAAAGCCCGGGTTTCGCAAATTGACCGCGCTTTCCCAGCGCCAGTCACCCGCATCCTTGGCAACGCGCGCATATGCTCCGTATCCTCGCAACGCCGTTGCCGTGGTGTCCAGTCTAGTGCGGAAGAACCCGTCGGAGCCTTCAGCCCGTCCCGGGCGTTGATACAACCGGGAGTTGGAGCGTTGCCTATTCGTGATCACCTGAGGATCACCGGCAACGCTAGATAGTGCCGCACTGCCAATAAACGAATAAGCGCGGTTGTCCCACATGTATTGCCAGTCTGTACCCACCAATTCAGCATGACTTGCCAATCGTGGTCGGAACTCGTCGTTCAAACTGCGTGTCAAACTTGTTCCGATGACACCGAGCACAAGATCGCCGTTGCGATAGTCCTTTTTTACACGACCAACAAAATAGTTGGCCAGCGGTTCCACTTCCTGCGTGGTGCG
>JBBSTN010000387.1:0-3216 GCA_038235845.1 Gemmatimonadales bacterium
AAGCACAACGACCGTTTTGACCTATCCGCTCAAGGTGACGATGGTGGTGTTGCATCGCAAAGCGGTGCGCGCGATGACACCTCGATTGGCGACTTGTTCAAGCGCTTGTCAGATGACATGGGCGATCTCGTAAAACAGGAAATGAAACTTGCGAGGACAGAGGTACAGCGCACAGCGGATGCGTTGGGAAGCGACCTGCGAAATGTCGGAATTGCAGTCGTGATTGCCACCATCGGTGCACTGGCGCTAATGACGTTTCTGATCATTTCCATTGGTCATCTGCTCGATGACCGATACTGGCTCTCGTCACTATTAATCGGCGTAATTGCGATCCTCATCGGTGGGATTATGGCCAAGAGCGCAATAGCCGACATGAAGCGGCGAACGTTGCTTCCAGAGCAGACCATGCAGACGCTTAATGCCGACAAGGCATGGGCGGGGCGAGTTGCAAAAGAACTCTCGCATGATCTCACAACGGATCCCACAAAACCCCAGTCCCGGATATAACTATGAAAACGAATACAAACTCATTGGATGAGGCTGCATCGTCCACCTCGTCTGCGATGGACAGCGCCACAGATACGGCGAAGAATCTTGCTGCAAGTGTGAAGGATGGCGCAGCCAAGGAAATGCGCGCTACAGTTGACACTGGACGACAGCGCGCAGCCGATGCGTTGCAGCAGGTGGCTCGCACACTTCAGGGAAACGGCGAGAACCTCGGCGATGGCGAGGGCACTTCGGGCGTCAACAGCTACGTGGCTCAGGCCGGTTCACAGCTGCAGCGTGCAGCCGACTATCTCCGTGACGCAAACGTGCATGAACTGGTGGCGGAAACAGAGCGCTTCGCACGACGCCAGCCTGCGCTGTTTCTGGGAGGTGCATTCACCGTTGGATTACTTGCAGCGCGCATGCTGAAGAGCGGTAAAGCGCACAGCGAGCAGACGTTGACCGCTAACGGAAACTACCAGTACGGCGGTCGCACCCCGGCCAACAACCGGCAGTCGTTTGGCGGTCAAGACTTCGGTCGCTCCAGTGGTCTCTCACATGACCGAACACAAGATCGTGAGCTGTCGCGTTCGGTAACGCGTGATGCGTCGCCTGATGCGTCGCGAGACTCCAAACCGTCGCGCGACTCCAATGCGGGGGGCGGCAATGTCGGACTCTGATCAACAGGCCGCTCGCACGCACAACAAAGACGAGAGCGGCAGTGGAGACTCGGACGACAGCAGTTTCAATGAGAAAAGTTCGAGCATTCGCCATGACATAGGCGAGACGCGTGACAGGATGAGCAGTACGCTAAACGAAATCGGCGAAAGACTTAATCCGTACGCCTTCAAAGATCAGGTTACACAGAAGGTTAAGGACGGTATACACGATGCAACGATTGGGAGAGTAGAGGACATGGCAAATACTACAGCGCGCAACGTACGGGAAGCGAAAAGCACAGTTGTACAAACTGTTCGTGACAATCCGATACCCGCTGCGATGGTTGCGGTAGGTTTGGGATGGCTTCTGTATAACGGTCGCAACGAAGACGAGTTTGAGGACGGTCGCGGAAATCGTGACTATCAATCACGCGGTGGATACGCGCGGCAGCCAAACAACGCCTATTCGGGACGAGCCTATTCCGGGAGCTATCCAGGTGGTCATTCAGACGCCCAGCAGGGAATGCACGGCGTCGCGGATTCTGCGAAGAAGGTTGGTGAGCGAATTAGCGACAGCGCGGAAAACGCAGGCCAGAAGGTGAAGCAGGGGGTTAGCTCATTGCTCGATAGCGCGGAGAACATCACTTCTTCGGTCGCCTCGTCTGTTTCGACGCATGGTCACGAGGCTGCGGACATGATCAGCAACCAGACTCGGCGTGGTGCACGCAAGGTCGAAGACGCATTCCGCAGTAATCCTATCGGTCTTGGTGCAGTTGCGCTGGCGCTGGGCGTAATGGCGGGAATGACCGTGCCTGTCTCTGACCGGGAAGTCGAGGTGATGGGCGGCGCAGGCGAGAAGATCGTCGATCGTGTTTCCGACGCGGCGCACGAGACTAAGGACAAGGTCGAACACGTTGCAGAGAAGGCGCTCGACGAGACGAAGCGTTTGGCGAAAGAAGAAGGGTTGACTACTTCCTGATCGCAAAGATTCTGAATACAAAAAAGTCGTGGGAGCAAAAGTGCTTCCACGACTTTTTTGCTAGAACCGCTAGCGTTCTAGAACCGCCAGCGCCTCACGAGGAATATGCCGAGCGCATTCGACTTCTTGAGATCCTGCGTAGATAGCGACGGTTCCGGAAGAAAGAAGCGCGGCTGAAAAGTTGACTCGATGCTGAGCCCAGGACTGCCGCGAAATCTGTGTTCTACACGAAAACCTGGTACGACACTAAGCTGGGCCTGCAAGCTGACAAAGGTGCTCGTTGTGAAGTACTTGCCAAACTCGAATTGCGTGCCTTTCAGGAAGGTCTCCAGCGCGCCGAAGTTACCGCTCGCCACTTCAGTTGGCAGGTCAGCTGGAGTGATACGGAATTCGTCTGCGCCAAGGGATCGGGTGGCCTGACCTTCAGCCTGGTCTACAAGAATGCCAAGACCAACGCTGGTAAGCTGCTTGGTAGCAAGTGCAGCGCTTGTACCCACCAGGCCGCCTCCGGCCGTGCCGCCGGAAATGCTCGACCCGCCACCGAACTGAAGAAGCGAACCTGTCTCGCTGCCGAAAGCCAGATAGCTCAGCAGATCACTCTGGTTGATGGGAGGCTGCGCATCACTCTCGAGTGTCAGTCGGGGCGACAGGAGGGTTCCACCAATCAGGATTTTGATTGCTAATGCCGGGCGTGAAGCCTGCTTGATTTCGTATTCGCCGGTTAGCTGCAGCAACGGGTCTATGTCCTGAGTGCCGGTAAACGTTACCGTTCCCCGCTTGATCTGAAATCGCTTGCTGAGAAATTCGTAAACTCCCCGGTCGGTATTGGCCACACCTTCAAGAGTCAGTGACTGCGACCGTCTGTCGATGTTTATGCGCAAATCTCCGTCGCTATAAACTTCGACGTTTGCATCCTTCGATCTCACCCAAGTGTCGCGGTCAACCGACAGACGCAGATCCATTTTCAGATTGTCCAGTAACGGCGAGCTGCTCACTAGTTCACGTCCTAAAACGGACGTCGTGTCAAGCACTGCAAACAACGCCGGATCTCCTGCGCTCAACACCTGTCTGTTGTCGCTTTCCGGGATGTAA
>JBBSTN010000388.1:0-3211 GCA_038235845.1 Gemmatimonadales bacterium
CAACACAGATTCCGGACCGTTTCAGGATATTGTGCCATCCATCTCACTTCGTGAGAATGAACGTGGAACGCAGGTTGGAAGTGGCTGGGATCCACATTGGCATCAGCCAACTGACATGTATTCAACATTCAGCGACAAGGATTTTCGTCTGGGTCTGAACGCCGCGCAAACCACACTCGGCGCGCTCGGGATGCTTGCTGGGGTAACATTGACGGGCAAGTAGGAGCGTCTGCTTGACCGTTTCAAGACGCGACTTTCTCGAATCAATCCTCGCCGCGGCGGCGCTTAGCGGAAATGTGCCACGGGTAGCGGCTTTTGTACGCCAACCCGAGTACGACATCGTAGTGCGCGGCGGCGACGTTGTTGATGGGAGCGGAGGGCCGCCGCGCCGCGGGGACGTTGCGATTGTGAACGGACGCTTCTCGCGCGTGGACGCAGCTATCGTTGGACGTGGACGAACGGAGATTGACGCTCGCGGACAAATCGTCGCTCCAGGTTTTATCGACATCCACTCTCACGGCGACGGCAATCTTGGCGCCGATCCACGCGCTGAATCATGCATACGACAAGGAATCACGACGATAGTCGTTGGCGCCGACGGCAGCTCCCGTGCTCATGGAGCTACAGGCGGTAATAGCGCCGGTTCAGACAATGCCAATGGTTCTTTCCGGTCACTTTTTCAGAGCTGGGATAGTATGCACCCCGGCGTGAACGTGGCATCGATGATCGGCCTCGGAACAGTACGTGGAGTTGTAGTTGGCAATGAGGATAGAGCAGCTACCTCGAACGAAGTCGCCCGCATGTCAGCGATGGTTGCAAATGCGCTCGCAGAAGGGGCGTGCGGAGCATCGTCAGGCCTTGAGTACACACCTGGAGCATTCGCGTCGCTGAATGAACTGATCGCTCTCTGTACACCTCTGGCGGCAAGTGGTCTTCCGTACGCGACGCACATGCGAAACGAGGATGACAGGGTTCTCGACGCAATCGACGAATCGATAGCAGTTGCGAAGGGTGCAGGGTGTGCGCTGCAAATCTCGCATCTCAAAACACAAGGGCCGCGTAACTGGAATAAACTCGACGAGGCTTTTAGGCGTATCGAGGCTGCTCGTCAGGCCGGGATCGACGTGGCGTTCGATCGATATCCATATCTCGCTTATGCGACTGGACTTACAAATCTTTTTCCAGTATGGAGTCGGGCTGGTGGCACCAACGCGTTCTTTGCGCGATTAAGGGAGGCGGAGGTTGCCCCCAAAATCGAAGCCGAAACGCGTGCCAAGATCGTCCTCATTGGCGGATGGGAAAATGTGCTCGTTACCTCGGTGTCGTCGCCTTCCGATCGCGATGCGACGGGCAAGACCATTGCGGCGCTTGCCGGGATTAGAAACCTCGACCCGTACGCGTTGACCGTGCAGCTACTGACTCGAAGCAACGGAAATGTCGGGATGGCGGGTTTTGCGATGAGCGAGCGTAATCTTGAGCGTATTCTTGCGCATCCGCACGGAATGGTTTGCACGGATGGTGGCAGCTTCGCAATCGACGGCCCGACAAGATCTGGGAGTCCGCATCCGCGCGGTATAGGCTCCTTCCCAAGGGTTCTGGGGCGCTATGTTCGTGAGCGCAACGCGCTTTCTCTCACCGATGCGATTCGCAAAATGACATCTCTCCCCGCTTCGCGAGTTCATCTCACCGACAGGGGTATGATCAGTGTCGGACGTGCTGCGGACTTAGTGGTGTTCGACCCGGAAAAAATTTCGGATACCTCCACATTCGAATCGCCGTTTCAATATCCGGTGGGCATCAAAGCCGTACTGGTGAACGGTAAGATGGCACTTCTGGACGGCCTTCGATCGTCGGTCGGAGCTGGTCGTGGCTTACCGGTTGGGCGCGGTTGAGCGGTATCGTAACCCCTCTTGAGATTCAGCTCATGGCGCTAATTGCCCCTGAGCCTGTCTCCGGACCGATCAAGCCCGGAATTTTGACGGGGGCGAGTACGTCTGCGGTGAAGAGCGAGTAGCGCGATGGCACAACCTAGCAACATGGTTGCCGTGGAGGGCTCGGGCGTTACGATGGCGCTCGCCGGGACCGACGCGAATTGAAGATTATCAGTGCCCGTGAAAGCAATCCGACCGGTCGTACCTTCCAATACCGTTCTCACTTCGATACGGTCGAACTCGAATCCTTCGAAGCCGTAAGACAGAGAGCTTTTGGAGAAATCCGTGACGCGATTGAAAGTCGTCACCAGGCTGCCATTTAAATACGCGGAGAATGTAGTTGCCCCGACATCCGTGGCGAGATTTAGGGCTGCGCCCGTCAACGCTATTGGGAACTGGATGCTTATCGCCCCGAAAGCAGTGTTGGATAACGGGGGCGGCATATTATAAATGGCGCCAGTGGAGAAGGGGCTGCCGACACAAGCGCCGGAAACGATGCGCCAACGAGAGCGCACAAGAGGAGTAGCCTGACGGTCCTTGACATGGTCAAAGTTCAGGTGACTGCGGGGGCGAGCGATGGTGAAGGGCGTGTAACGAGTTCGAATGGCATCGATTGTCGAGTGAGCCAACGACAGGTCGGAGGAACTTGCGCTGTCGATGCTGTTGATGGCTCGCAGATATCGCTCTCTGCTACCGTTGTCACGTCATCTGGTTCGATTTTCGAAGGGTGGCGTGGAGATTGTCAAATCACTTCAAGTGGCGCTTGCATCATCTTGGCGATGGCGGTGCACAAGTCACGTTGAGTGCCACGCCTCAGGCGGGGTCGGTGTTCAAGGGATGGAGCGGCGGTTGTGACGATGCTTTATCGCTCCGCTGTACGACCTCTGTCGATCGGGCCACGACGGTTGGCGCGCGTTTCGAACGAACGCGGGGTCGCTTACGATGTCGCTATCCGGATCGGGAGCCGGAAAGGTTTTGATCAACGGCGTCAAGGCATGCGAGATCGTGGAGGGGGAAGAAAACGCTGTTTGTATTCAAACTTCTGACATAGGTGCGTCGTTCACAATTTCCGGGCTGGCTTCCGCTGGATCAGTTTTCGCCGGCCTTGGTGGCAGTTGCAGCGCCAACAGTTGCACACTTACGATGGACGCATCAAAAGGTGTTGGAACTGGCACCACCTACACCGTTCGCTCCATCAGCGGTGCGGGCTCGCGCTTCGAGGGTTTTGGTGGTGCTTGTGATGGGGCGATCTGTCAGCTCACGCCTCATGGCCCTCTGAC
>JBBSTN010000389.1:0-3211 GCA_038235845.1 Gemmatimonadales bacterium
GAGAGACGTCGTGCGCACTCGCCCGGGAGGGCTCGCGGCCAGCCTGGCCCGCATGTCAGTTCTGGACTCGGCGCCAAATCCAACTGAGGCGCCTGCCGACGCGGTTCCACGCGCCGACATCGACGGCGGCTCACTCAGTCGCGCACGTTCCGATGTCGCTTTCGAAGTGGCAGTAACAGGTGTGGCTTCGTTGAGCTGCTGCGCGATAGCCGCCGCCGCGCTCTCCGTTGTCGCAACGGTTGTTGCTTTGGCTGAAGCTGTTCCTGACGCTGTTGAAGTTGCTGGCGATGTTGCTGGCGATGACGATGGAGATGTTGCTGGAGACGCTGCCCGCGGTGCTGATGGAGATGGCGTCTTCGCGGAGGCAGGAGAGGATTGCGCCAAAGATCCGATGCCGCCCGCAGCACGGAGCTCGTTGGTTGCGATGTCATCGGTCGCGTTTGACCGTTGCCAGACCGTCCCCGCCACCACCAACAATGCCGCCGCCGCGGCAATGCCCGACATGCGCACCCACGCTCGCGCCCGCTGGGGCCGCGCGACTGTCGTGCTCATCGGGATTATCCCCGGCACCTCGTCGAGAGATGCCACAATGCGCGATGAAGCCGCCACGAAGCCTCTCGCCTCCGCAACCGCTTGGCCGCATTCCCTACAGCCGCCAATATGCTCCGCCAGCGCGTCCGACTCAGCGCGCGACAGTGCACCGTCCAGCCACGTATGAATCGTGCCTTCGTCAGGATGCTCCACGTGATCCTCCCTCTCCTTCCTCGTTTCCGTAACTTTTGGCGGTCGCAAGTGAGTTCGATACGCTGCTCGCTCCACGCTGCAAGGCCTCGAATGATTCCGTCAGTCGCCGACGCGCTCGCGCCAGTGTCGTTCCGACTGATTTAAATGACAGCCCGAGGGCGTCTGCTATCTCTTGATAATCCAACCCCTCTTCGCGCATCAGGAGCGCAACGCGATCACGCTCGACAAGCGCATCCACTGCCTTTCGCGCAAGCGCCATCTCAGCCCCCCGTCTGACACCCTGCTCCACATCATCCTCGGCAACTTGTTCAGCGCGAGACAATCTCTCATCCTCGACGATGCGTTCCTCGGCCGCCAGTAGTTGAAGACGATCACGCCTGCGCGCCATCTTGCGGGCGTCGTCACGAACCAGATTCGTGGCCACTGCGAAGAGCCATGATCGCTCGCTGGTGAGCGCATCCTGCCGGAGCGCGCGCAGGAAAGTTTCCTGCGCGATCTCCTCGGCCCAATCCCGATCGCCAAGGCGACGCGTGAGATAGCGCACAAGCGGAGCGTGATACATGCGGAACAGCCGTTCCAGCTCGTCGTCGTTCATTGGCACGGCATCCGAATACGCTTACCAATCCCGAACGATGCTAGCCACGAGAGCGTCATCCTTGCCGTCAGTACCGTCGGCGATCAGCTCAATAGCTACCCGTCGGCCGGAAACAATTAGCCGGTCGCCGAGTGCGAAAACTTGCTGAAGCTCGGGTATGCGTCGCATGAGTTCAAAGTACATCGGTGTGAATGGTTTGATGCGGACGGTGCGAGTTAAGGTGTCATGATTCGTGTCACGCCATACTCCGTTGGCGCTCACGAATCGTCTGTTTCCGATGACGCGGGAATTGCTCGCGCTCCCGCCGCCGCTTTCAATCGCATCAAGTGTCTTCGCGTCGCGACGTTCGGCAGACACTCGTGCAGCTTCAAATTGCGCTTGAGCAGGAGCTTGCGCAGCCGCCTGTGTACCTGCCCCTGCGGCAGCGCGAGCGCTGTTGGCAGTTGCGCCAGAGGATTTCGCGGAGCTTACGGTCACGTTTCTCGTAACACCGGCGCCCGAGAATGCATCTGCGACACCTGCTCTGCGGCGAACCGATGCCGGCGCAGCGATCTGCATTCCAGGCTCCACCACCAGATAAGACGAGAACTCAGTTGGTATTCCGTATTGTTCGCCCAGCGAGCGAATCTCATTATCAAGTTCGGAAGAGCCGCCGCTCCGTCGCTTTTCTGCTGCAAGCCAGCCGAGTCGTTGCGCAGCCCATAGTCGCGCAACGAATGCATTGCTACGCTCACTATTAGTAAAAACCGCGCGCGTGCTCCAGGTCACAGGGCCACCGGGAGACTGTCCTTCGAGACGAACGGACGCCGTGCCGCTCCCACTGTAGCGCGCAAGCACAACGAGATCCTGGCCAGCGAAAACGTCTATTGGCCCGCTCGGCATAATTTGCGAGAGACGCACACCGTCAGTTACAATTCGCACATTCGTGAGCACGGGCACCGAGAGTCTGCTGGCGAGCAGCGAAACCGTCGACTCGACCGATTCCTCGTCGCGCACAAAGTGGGCAGTTCCGTGACCCTGAAGTGCAAGCTGTTCGATCAGACCCGCATTTACGCCGGTGGAAATACCGACGGCAAACAGACGCGCTTCGCCACGCATCGATGCCGCGATGGCTGCTATGGCATCAGGGTTTCGCTCTCCGACAGTCGGTTCACCATCAGTGACAAACACAACCAGCGAAAGTCGTCCGATTGAACGGTTGGCTTCGAGGGTAACTCGCAATGCTTCGCTGATGTTGGTTGAGCCTTCAGCACGGAGCGAGCCGAGGTAACGTTTCGCAGCGCGCACGTTGTCGGAGGTCGTCGCAGTCCACCCGTCACGAAACGAACGTACATCGGTAGAGAAGTCGATGATGCGAAATCGATCGGAAGGACGAAGCGTAGCCAACAGCGCGTCTCCTGCAGCCTTTGCCTGTTCGAGTTTTCGTCCCTGCATCGAGCCCGATACATCGAGCACGAATGACACATCGCGCGGAACGGTCGAAACGCCCGTTACGGGAGGAGTGATGGAAATAAGTGCGAATCCTGATTCACCACGAGTTGCGTGAGTGAGTACGCTCATCGATGCTGCGTTTCCCCGGCGCAACGGAAGCAATACCGTGACATCTCCTGCAACTCCGCGTGCCTCGACCTTTCGCTTGCTTCCGGCCGTCGTCGTTCTAAGTGAATGTGTCGGCGAATAGGGTGTTCCAAACTCGCCGCTGGACGGGTAAGTGAGTGTGAATCGCGACCACGTTTCGTTGTTTTCTTCGACACTGCCGTTGGCGTGCACATTGGAGATCTGCTGAATCGCCACCGGCCCCGAGCGTGAAGTTGCTGGATCAGTTCCGCGACGATAGTCGATGCGCAGGGCGTCCCCTTCGCGCACGGCGAC
>JBBSTN010000390.1:0-3202 GCA_038235845.1 Gemmatimonadales bacterium
ACTATTCCGAGCGTGCGCGCGCCACGACGTTTGGCTTCACGCATTGCCGCAAGGGTGTCTGCCGTTTCGCCCGACTGCGAAATCACGATGCATAGCGTGGTCGGAGTAACAATCGGATTACGGTATCTGAACTCGGACGCATATTCCACTTCCACCGGAATGCGACAAAGCTCTTCGATCATCATCTCGCCAATCAATGCTGAATGCCAGCTTGTGCCGCAGGCGGTGATGATGATGTTGTCGATCTTGAGCAAGTCCTCCTTCGAGATGTTTAGCCCGCCAAGCTTGGAGAATCCCTCCTCCAGAATGAGCCGGCCACGCATAGTGTTTTCCACGGTCGTGGGCTGCTCGAATATCTCCTTGAGCATGAAGTGCGCATAGCCACCGCGCTCGATCTGCTGCAGATCCCAGTCGATGCGACTAACTGGTTTGTCGAGCACGACATTCTGCAGATCGAGAACGCGATACCCATCCCGCGTTATAACTGCAACGTCGCCATCGTCGAGATAGACCACCTGACGTGTGTGTGCGAGAATCGCGGATGCATCCGAGGCCACAAAGTACTCGCCCTCTCCAAGCCCGATCAGCAATGGGCTGCCCTTTCGCGCAGCGACAATCTTGTCTTTCTCTTCGCTCGAGATCACAGCGATTCCGTACGTGCCATCAACCTGTCGGAGCGCCTCGATTACGGCCGCTTCGAGGTTGCCTGCATATGCGGCCTCGATGAGGTGAACCAGCACCTCGGTGTCGGTATCAGACTTGAAGACGAAGCCATGCGATTCGAGAGACGCCTTGAGTATTGTGGCATTTTCAATGATGCCATTATGAACTAATGCAATCTTTCCGTTCTGACTCGTGTGCGGATGCGCATTGATTTCGGTGGGTGGACCGTGGGTCGCCCAGCGCGTGTGTCCGATACCAAGTGTCCCGACCGGGCTGTCCTTGCTGATAGCAGCCTCGAGCCGCGAAATCTTTCCGGCCGCGCGACGAGTCTCCACGCCTTTGCCGTTCATGATCGCGATGCCAGCCGAATCATATCCCCGATACTCGAGCCGCTTCAATCCATCAATGAGTAGTGGCGTCGCGACCCGACCGCCGACATATCCTACGATTCCACACATAAGCGTTGATTAGTCAGAGAGTTTTTCTGCGGCACCCTTCGATGCCATCGTTGCAATACACGTTCTCACACGCTCGACGAGGAAGCGAACTTCTGTCTCAGCGGGCCCTTCGGCGATGATCCGAATTATCGGCTCGGTTCCAGAGGGGCGCAGATGTACCCATCGATCAGTCCAGTCAAGACGGAGCCCGTCCTGAACATCTGCCTTAGCCTCCGGAAACTGCGCCTGCAGAGACGCATACACCTGATCGAGGGAAATAGCAGGAACGTCGAGCTTATCCTTCAAGATGACATATCGTGGACGCTCCTCCACCAGTGCCGACAAGGGCTTGCCCTCTTCGAGAAGAAGCTGCAGCAGTAAAGCTGCTCCAACCGGCGCGTCTCGGCCGAGGTGAAGCTCCGGAAGGATCACGCCACCGTTACCTTCTCCCCCGACCGTAGCGCCTTCGTCCCGCATTTTAAGCGCAACGTTTACCTCCCCGACCTTGGCAAAATAAAAAGGAACACCGAATTCATTCGCGACATCCGTCACAACACGGCTCGTCGAAAGATTTGTTACCACTGCGCCCGGCCTGTGCCTCAAAACCACTCTTGCTGCCAGCGCAAGCGTGTAATCCTCGCCAATGGCAACGGCGGCATCGCTCACAAGAGCAAGCCTGTCAACGTCAGGATCAGTTGCGAAGCCAATGTCGGCACCTGTATTCGACACCAGCGTTTCCAGCTCCTTAAGGTTGTCTGCGACGGGCTCCGGCGAACGATGGAAACGGCCAGTGGGCTCCAGGTTTATCGCAATCGTTTCGCATCCAAGCAAAGAAAGCAGTTCTGGCATGATCGAGCTTCCTGCACCGTGACAGCAGTCGAGCGCAACACGAAACTTCCGTGCACGAATCCCTTCAAGGTCGAGGTACGGCAGAGACAGAACGGAATCGATGTGTCGTTGCACGGCATCAGCATCCTGACCTACCTCGCCGAGGTCGTCCCACGACGCTCTCGGTATGCCGATATCGAGAAGGGTGCGCATCGCCTCGCCCTCTTCCCCAGTGAGAAACATGCCTGATGGGCCGATAAACTTGAGCGCGTTCCACTCGACGGGGTTGTGGCTTGCGGTGATCGCGAGCCCACCGGCCGCACCATGATGCTCGACGGCCATCTGTACTGTCGGCGTAGGTACCATGCCAACTTCGATGACGTTGCACCCCACCGATTGGAGAGCAGCATGAACTACTCTAGTAAACATCGGGCCGGACACCCGGCTGTCGCGTCCCACCACGATCATCCGGTTTCCATCTCTGCTCGCCCAGGCGCCGAACGCAGCGGCAAACGTAGCCACCACCTCCGGGGTCAAAGCCTCACCAACCTTTCCCCGAACTCCCGATACACTTACCATCAGCCCACCGTATGCCATCATTCTCCTCTAGTTTTTTTCGGCTGCTCTCGCTCGCCCATTTCCAGTACGACGCCTGGCACGCTTGTCCCGTTACACTATTGGCGCATCAACTGTTAATCTGGCCTATCGCGTTTTATGCCCGCTGACAATTATGCCATCGCAGTGTCGAAATTGCGACGAACAAAGTCCCTCTCTGCTGACCTCGCCGTAGCCTCAAGGTAAATGTCCGACCCATTCTCCCTTCTTCCATACGCTCTTGCTGCCTCCCGCGGTAGCGTGGATGACACGGACATCAATGCATTGATCGCCGCTGGACTAACGCTCCTGCAGCGGTCGGCATCGCTCGTGCGCAAGATGTCACGAGGAAACGCTGCCATTCTGCTTCCCACCGCGCCCTCTTTCTTCACCGCGATCGCCGCATGCGAAGGACGCGCAGCGGTGCTCGTGAACCCACTGGCGGCAGCTTCCGAAATTCAATGGCAGCTGGACGATTCCGCCGTCTCCTCAATTTTCACTATCGAAGCACTGCTTCTCCGCCTCGATGAGCGGTCGATGAGAGAGCGAACTGTTGTACTTCTCGACGACGCGCCCCATACCGCCACGGTAATCGAAGGTGGCAAACGCGTGCGAATCGACCTGGGCTCGCATCACGGGCTGCCCTTGATCGGAGATCCAGACGTCCGCGGATCTGATGA
>JBBSTN010000391.1:0-3157 GCA_038235845.1 Gemmatimonadales bacterium
ACGAACAGGAATGAGGATGCGCGACAAGCGTTTCTCGCCTGGCGTCGAACCGCCGGAAACGACGGCGGGCCTTTTCGGGAATATGCCAGACTTCTTCTTGCTGCCGGGAGAGCACAAGCGGCCGACTCCGTACTGAGCGAAGCTGGACGGCTTTTGGGCGCAGGTGGAATGCTGTCGGGAGAAGTAGCGCAACTTCACGTGGCGCTTGGCCGATGGAATGCCGCCACGGTGGCGTTCCGTGAAGCTCTCGTCGATCAACCATATCTCGAAACTGCCGGGCTGTTTGCTCTGGGTCGGGCCCCGGTTGAAGCGCGCGATTCCATAAGGACAATCCTTGAAGCAGCTCCGATTGGTCTCGCGCCGCGAAGACTGCTTTCGCTGCTGGAGCTCAGCTGGGGTGAGCCCCGACGAGCATGGCGTGCTTTATCGAGTGTAAAGGCCGACGACTCTACCGCCGCCGCGTGGCGCGCCTTTGGTGAGCGCGCAGAAATGGCCGCTTCGTGGCCAGTTGCTCGTGATGCCTGGGACGCGGTGTTCGAGCGTCGTGGCGATCTTGAATCTCAGTCTCGTGCAGCCCAGGCTGCCCTGAATTCAAACGACCCGGCAGCGGCACTGGAGATCGTGCGACGGGTGGCGCGGGGTGCTGCGGCTGGTACGACCGCAGAACGCGCTCGCGTTCTGGTCCCCATCGAGATTTCGGCGCTTGGTGAACTGGGCAGGGCGGCCGAGGCGCAGCAGCGGCTGGACGCGTCGTCGAGAAATATGGACGATGCATCCCGCGCTGCGATGGCTCGCCCGCTCGTCGCCGCCTGGTTGCGTGCGGGTGACCTCGAGCGCGCGCGGGAAGCGGTGCGCGGTTCAGACCTCATCGACGATGACGAAACTGCTGGATGGCTGGCATTGTACGAGGGTGATCTGGCGACTGCCCGCAAACGGCTGGTGCGCGCTGAGACAAAGCGGGGCGAGCTTGTGGACGCGCTTGGGCTACTTGCTCGCGTGAGACTCGACCGCTCTCCCGAATTGGGAGAGGCGTTCCTTACACTCGCCCGACGCGATAGTGTGGGCGCGGTAAAACGATTTGTTGCTCTCGCGGACAGTGGTCGTGGCGGAAGTATGGCAGCGGTTGGAGACGCGGCACCTGCCGTGCTCGCGTTGGCCGCCCGCATTCTGTTCGCCAACGACTCTGCAACCGGCGCGTCAAGATCGCCTGCCATGCAGCCGTCGTTTAGCGCTATCGATCTCTGGAACAGAATAATCCAGTCATATCCAAAGAGTCCTGAAGCACCGGAAGCGTTGCTCGCGTCCGCTCGCGCAGTGCGCGACGCGGGCGACCGAAGCGATGCAATCGTGCGGCTGGAAAAGCTTCTCATCGAATATCCCGACAGCGCGCTGCTGCCGCAGGCGCGTCGTGATCTCGAACAGATTCGCGGCCATATACCGCCGCTCAATGCATCACCAGAACACGCATTCAACGACCACAGTTTCTGACATTCATTCGAATGATTGTTCAGAACCACAAACACAAATGACGTCCAGACTCTCGACATACCTGCGCACATTGTTGGCGGCTGGCTGCCTCGCCGGAAGCGCCATTGCCGCACTCGCCATACCGCTCTCCGCGCAGCAACTGCTGCTGCCAATGGACGACGGTCAGCGCAACCACCTGAAGGCGTACGGCGTAACGTTCTTCGCTCTCAAAAACGGACAAAAAGCCGAGTGGCTGCTTAACTATAGAGGCGGTTCTTTTCTGCTTCGCGACGCTCCCGATGTGCGTCGCCGGGCAGCGCTGGACGGCGTTAGCGTCGAACCGGTAACCGATGCAGCTGTCTCGTCAATGCGCGCCGAAATCGCAGGCGCGAACATGGATGTCGTGGTGCTCGAGCGCGTCCCCAAAATCGCCATCTATCGTCCGGCAAACCAGCCGCCCTGGGATGATGCCGTAACACTCGCACTCACCTATGCCGGGATAGACTTCACTTCGATCTGGGACGACGAAGTCATGGATGGCGATTTATCGAAGTATGACTGGGTACATCTTCATCACGAAGACTTTACCGGTCAGTTCAATAAGCTATATCTCGCCTATCGCGACGCGCCATGGTTCATTGCACAGCGTGAACGTGACATGACTACTGCGAAGAAGTACGGATTCTCCGATGTGCCAGCGCTTAAGAAGTCTGTCGCTAACAACATCCGTTCGTTTGTCGAAAAAGGTGGTTTCCTGTTTGCAATGTGTGGTGCGACGGAATCGCTCGATCTTGCGCTGGCCGCGTTTAACGTCGACATCGCCGGACCCTTTTCCGACGGAACGCCACCAGCTCCCGACGCCGACGCAAAGATGGTATGGTCGCGTGCGCTGGCGTTCACGGGCGCGCATATAGAACCGTCGCCATACATCAACGCGCTCAGCGATATCGACGGACATCAGGTCAACGTTCCTGCGCGGCGGCAGCCACTTGGTACGTTTTCGTTGTTCGACTTTTCAGCAAAGCTTGATCCGGTTGCGACGATGCTCGTGCAGAATCATCGTACCGTGATTCCTGATTACTACGGCGTCACCACAAGCTTCAACAAAGCGGTGCTCAAGCCGAGCGACACCGTCCTCGCCTCGGAGGACGGCGCGCCATGGGTGAAATATATTCACGGCGACTTCGGCCAAGGCTCCTGGACATTCCTCGGCGGCCATGACCCGGAAGATCCGCAGCATGCGATTGGAAGCGCACCCACGGATTTGTCGCTTCATCCCAATTCACCGGCTTACAGACTGATTTTGAACAATGTTTTGTTTCCAGCCGCGAAGAAGAAGCCACGAAAGACGTGATTGGTGAAGCACGCCTGTCGCGCTCAGCAGCGACAGCGATCCGTACGTCGATTCGACTCTCTGGCGGTAACGAAGTCTGTTTCGTTGCCACAGTTGGCGAAGATGGCACCATCGAAACGGCACGCGCGGTTGCGCGCGGCGATGTTCGTAGTGTGCTGGCCATGCCGGGTGTCGCCGAGAGTGGTGAAATGCTGTTGCACAATCACCCCTCCGGTTCGATGGAGCCGAGCGATGCCGATATGCACATTGCAGCGGCGTTTCACCTCAACGGCGTCGGATTCGCAATCATCAACAACGACGCAACTCATGTTTACGTCGTTACCGAAATTCCCAGGC
>JBBSTN010000392.1:0-3144 GCA_038235845.1 Gemmatimonadales bacterium
CGGTGAAGCCGCTCTCCATCGCCGACCACCAAGTCCTCGTGGAAGCTGCGCGGGATCTGCCCTTGGAGCCTCGCGCTCGAATTCTGCCGGAGGAGCGGCTGGAGGCCGCGTTGCTGCTTGGTGACCGTGAGGCAGTTTACCAGCTGATTCGAGAAGAGAACCCAGGCGTGGCGCGCGAACGTCAGCGCTACGTTCGAACCGTACGTGGCGGCGCCGGACTGCTTTCTTTGTACGGACCCCCAACTGATTCGGGGGGGAATGAGGACGCTTCGCGCTGGTGCGAAGGTGATCCTAAATTTCCATCGTCTCTCGCGTGGCACGTGGGTAGTCGCTGCCGCCATCGACCGCACGGGCATGGTGTTTTACCAGAATTTCATCGGGGCGTGGCCGCGAGCGCATGTAGCGCCGGAGGTACTCGCGGCAATTCTCAACGGGCCGATTGCGAATGCGTTTCTCGCGGAACGTGAGCTTAAGCGTCACCTCCGCTTACAAACGCTAAGCGCGATTCCAGTGCCCCAGCTGACTGAGTCGGCTAGCTCGACCATTACCGCGCTCGTCCAGAAGTACGCGGCGGTACGACACGCTTGGCTGCGTCGGCTTGGCCAATCCGACCTTCTGGAATCCGCGCACCAACTGGAAGGGGAGGCGACCCTTACGGAGCTCGCGGCACGCTGCGATACGTTGCAGCGGCAGATCGATGCCCAGGTGTTGCTCGCCTATGATCTCTCACCACGCCTTGAGCGTGTGGTGCTTGACCTCTTCGCAGCGCAACAGCGACCCGGCCCCGTAGCCTTCGAGCGTTATTACCCCGAGGGATATACACCCGCCCTCTCATATGACGTTTTCCTCTCAGACGCGCACGCCGATGCGCGACTGGAACGCGCGCTCAGCGATGGTCCTCGGATTGATGGAAACGGGGTAGCAGACGACGCGATGGCGATGATGCGGTACGTCGCGACCGACGACGAGGCCTAAGCATGACGTCAGGAAGCGTCGTCGGTTATCTGCTCGATACCAGCGTCACATCGTCAATATGGGACACCGGGCATGCGGCCCACTATGCAACGCTCGCGCGGATCGTCCGCGAACTAGGTGCGGCGGATATTCTGATGATTAGTGTCATCACCTTGGGTGAGACCGAGTACGGAATTGCCAGCGGTAAGCTCGATCCGGCCCGTGCGGCAATCATCCGGTCGGCAGCGCAGTCGCATCGGGTGGTGCTTCCAATTACTAAATCCATTTCTGCTACGTATGGACAGTTGCGTGGGGCGCTCTACGACACCTATGCAGTAGGCAGAAAGCAACGAAAAGCGCGTCCCGAAACCCTTGTTGATTCAGTGACGTCTCAAACCCTAGGCATTCAAGAGAACGACTTGTGGCTGTATAGTACCGCGATCACGCACAATCTCGTTTTTGTAACGCGCGACGCAAAGACATCCCGTATCGCTGACGTGGCTACTAACGTGTTTCCCTATTACACAGTCGCGCCGTTGGTTTGGCCACCAGATCGCGGTGAGCTCCCAGATACGGGGACTAAAAGTGACGTAAGAAATTGATCTCGTGAGGCGCGCTGGTGGTATGTGCTCGTGAAAGCCCGCTCCAAGTGGCCTTGCTCTCGATACACCGTGTCCATCAACCCGCAGGTACCACCGGAATACATACCCCTGACACAGTGAAATGTGGAGCCGTAGAGAGCGCGCAGTACGCGCGCCAGTGTTGCGGGGTACAGGCCAACCCTTCACGATGGCACGTACGCCATGCTGTCCGAGTGCCAACACTGATTGCGTCGTGCGCGGTTCGTTCACTGTCAGCAACGCCACTGCTGGTACCCTCGGAAACTCGCGTACCAGACGAGCCACACCTGCAGAATGTTGATTGGAATAACGTACGACGGAGAGAAGTACCGCCGACACTCTTTGCGAACGCAGATCAACGAGAACTTCATCTATCGATTCGCGATGCAGCGCGGTGTAGCAACCTTCACCCGCTGCATCCACGCGTTGCCGCTCAAGTGGCGTGAGCAGGGTGGCGATAGCTTCCGTTGCGCGCTTACGCGTGGTGGTGGCTGCGGGTACTCCAGTTACTCGGGCACCGACGCCGCCAGAGCCGCCAGAGCCGACGGAGCCGACGGAGCCGACGGAGCCGAAGACAGGCATGGCCGATTGCGGGGTTGTGACCCGCGCAGGTGTGACGGAACAGGCAGATGATGTACGGTTGGTTTGCATTGCTAGCTCGGTGACATATGGAGTGCATCGCGAGAGATTTGAACTGACCCGAAGACGCCTGTGGACATGTGAACGCGACGACGATATGTGATGATGTCACTGTCACGTCACCGGCACGCGATGCTTTGCGGTGCGGTGCGATACGGTGCGATGCGATGCGGCGCGATGCCTCGCCACGGTATGCTACGATGCGTTATGCCACGATAGCCGCGCCCCGCCCTACGATGCCAGCTGCGAGCTTTCGGCAGTGAACTCGTTGATCCCGGCAGTACAACAGCTCGAGTTCCCGACATCTCTAGCGGTGAGCTGTCAGTGTCAGCCGTCAGCATAAGCGCCAGCAGTACGCGGAGCTGTCAGTAGGATCTTGGCAGCTCTCCATGGGCCAAGTGCGGGTACCGCCCCGGTAAGGCAGGCAGGATCGACCCGGGCCCGTTATGTTTCGGGACGGGAAATCGTCGGCCGGATGGTCGCGCTGAGCAAATGAGGCCGAAAGGCATGGTTTGCAAGTCGAGGAAAGTCCGGGCTCCACAGGGCAGGCTGCCAGGTAACGCCTGGGCGCCTGGGAACATCGTCTCCAGGTGACGGAAAGTGCAACAGAAAACAAACCGCCTTCCCGAAAGAGGAGGTAAGGGTGAAACGGTGGGGTAAGAGCCCACCGCGCTGCTGGTAACAGGAGCGGCATGGCAAACCCCAGTCGGAGCAAGGCCAAATAAGCGGCGAGAGATGGCCCGTCTCGTCAACGACATTCCCAGACGAAAGTCGAAGGATGTCTAGCCGCGGGTAGGCTGCTCGAGCATTCGGGCGACCGAATGCCTAGAGGAATGACCATCCGGCACCCTCGCGTGAAGTCCGCGCGTTGATGCCGACAGAACCCGGCTTACAGGCCGGCGATTATCCCGTAATTTGAGCGTAGTCCACG
>JBBSTN010000393.1:0-3117 GCA_038235845.1 Gemmatimonadales bacterium
CATCTCGCCACGTCCGTCGCGCACTCCGCCCAAGGTTGAATCAATTACTGCCGACAAGGCAGCAGGTGCATAGTCTCGTTGGGCGCTTCATCAAGACCGCGATAGTGTTTCTCGGGGCGGGGCTGCTGATCGGCGGGTGGATGGTAGTGCGACGGGAGCTATATGGTGTCTTCGCTAATCCGTACGAGGTGAGCGCACACACGCACGTCATCCTTGTGGGATTTGTCATGATGATGATTCTCGGCGTCGCGCTCTGGATGTTTCCGAGGCCGTCCTCGCAATCGCGACAGCAGTGCGTGTTGTCGGGGAATTGTCACGTACCGGGAGTAACCATCTCTGGCTTCGGGTACTGGTAACTTTAGCCTCGCTTGCACAGATCGCGGGTTTCGGCCTGTTCTTCTACGTGATGTGGTCGCGGATTCGCCCGGCTGGCAGCCGTGCGCGCGAAGGAAAGGGCGAGCGGTTCTGACTCGTTCTCGCTCAGCTGCTTATTGCTGGTAACCCCATTTCCGCATAACTATTCCTTTTCTCGCTCGGTTGGACGAGCCCATTCGAGCATGTGGTTGACGACATCCTGGAAGACGATGGTGTTGAGCTCGTAGACTATCTGCTGGCCAGAGTGGTGATTCTTTTACGGTTCAGGAATTGGTTTGTCGATCACCGGTGAGCCGCAATGATATTTGTGGATCATATTTTCATTTTTTTGATCCACAAATCATTTTGTCGATCATCGGTGAGCCACAAACACATTTGTAGATCATATTTGGCCCATTTTGATCGACAATCACATTCCGCGATCAAAACGATTATCCAAAGAAAGTCGTTTCCTCCGCAATATTGAGCAGTGACGGATAACAGACGATTGCGGGCTTACTTCCGCTTCCAGGCTGCAGGTCACGCAAACGCCCAGCCTGCCGGAGGGTGCGTACGATCCGGTTGGCTGTGGCTGGCTTAATGTCAGAATCCTGCAGAAAATCGCTGGTTGCAAAGATCGGACGCCGAAAATCCAGTCAAGCGCCAGCAATGCGTAACGAGACCGGACGGCGCCGACCATCCACTCTCGCTCCGCCCGATACAGCTCCAGAATGGCGCGAACCTTTGCACCGTTGTGCTCGGCTTGCTGCCTGATGGCGGTCAGAAAGAAAGTGCACAGGCGTCTTGCGGTATTCTCCCGGCGCTTTGGCCGAGCCACGCACCCCGGTCATGAGCACGCGATGCGCGTTTTTTAGTACGCGCTGTGATAGCGGGATTGTCGCCATGTCTTCACTGGCCTGCCGCAGTGCCCTGCGATAGTTGAGCACCTCTTGAATATCCGAAGATTTTTCCCGGGACTCTGTAGTGACACCACCGGCAGCCTCGCATTGCAGCACTTCGCCCATCGTGGCTTGAGTACTGCGCAACTGCCGCACTGGCTGGCGCTATGTAGGGCACAAGCTTCTCCCAGTCGAGCGACTTGGGCGGGAACGCCCCGGCGTGATAGAGGACTGGCGGCATCTCGCTTGGGTTAACCCACCGTTACCGGCGTCAGCGACATCGTATCGTTACCGAAGATGTCGATGACCTTTACCGCCACTATATATCGCCCAGGCTTGTCGTACACGTGCGACGCGCTCGTGAGCTCGAGCGTGCGATCCTTTCGCGTGCGAAAGCTCTGCCACTCGTTCTCGAAGATGTAGCTGCCGGTCCATTCATCTTCGAACTCGAGGAACTCTGTCGTATCGGCGGCGCCAGGTAGCTGTCCCTCCACGCCAAAGTTCTTCGGACGGCTGATGATCTCCTTTCGACTCTCGTAGTCAAAATCAACAGCCCAGTAGTCCACCCAGTCAGTCCACTTCTTCGTCAGCGTTTCTTTCGTGACGGTGCCTTCCTTGTTCTTGCTGATCTTGACGAGTTGCCCCGCCTCGCACACCACTTCGCTCTTGCCAGCCTTGAGCTCCTGGGTGATGGCTTCTACCAGCCCCTGACTGTAATAGACGGAGAAATCGGTAAGCTCAACCTTCGCAGAGAGCGGATTGGTTGCGTTGTAATGCGGTTTTATTTCGATATACGCAACGTCGTGGAAACGTACCTGCCCCTTTTCCACTGCGCGCTTGTCGAACACTTCAGGCGGAATGGTTTTCGGTGCGACATCAATTCCCTTTCGTTTTGCTTCATCGAGAATGGCAGGGAACAGCCCCATCTCGAACTCGAATGCAAGGATGTCCACGCGTGATGCGCCCCGCTTCCTGCATTCTGTAATCACTTCTTCGACGAACAGGCGACCGACAGTAAAATTGATGGGTCCGATTACAACAAGCCGCCCCGCAGCCTTCCCGTGGAAGAACCCGTTCTCCGGCAACGACTCGGCGCGATACGCTTTCAGGATCAGATCGCGAAAATCCTGTTCTTTCTTAGCGAGTGCCTGCTCGCGCTTCTTGCCGGAGAGACGACCGCCGACGTTGAGATAGGCTTGTCGTTCATAACGCCCGAGGTTGAGCACTTCAAACGCGCGAAACGGTTTGCCGGAAGCCTTGAGGTCGCGGTGCACCTGGATGAGGCGCTTGCGTGTGGTGTGGATGCCGAACTTGCCCAAGTCAGTGCCGATCCATTTGCGACCGAGCTTCTCGGCGACAGCGGCGGTGGTACCGGAGCCGATGAAGAAGTCGGCGACAAGGTCGCCGGGATTGGAGCTGGTTTCAATAATTCTCTCGATCAACGCCTCGGGCTTCTGCGTGGGATATCCAACGCGTTCCTTAGCTGCTGAGTTCAGCATCAACTCAGGTCGTATCCACAAGGATTGCAAAGGAAGCCCACGCAGATCCTCAATGAAAATCTTCAGTCTGGGGTTTCCGGTTGATGTGTAGACGATGCGGCCCTCATCTTCCAACCGCTGCATATTGTCCTCCGTAAAGCTCCACATTCTTCCCTGAGGAGGAAACTTGTCTCTCCAAGCGAACTTTCCCGTACCCCCAGCGTGAGAGGGGGCGGTCAGATCTCGCTTTCGATAACGCCGCCCGTCGTTGTCTGTCTCAAAATCGTGGGCTGAGAAAAAATCCGCATCTTGCTCATCGAACTGCTGATTCCACGTCGCCGTTGACGATTTCACAAAGTACAGAACTGTGTCGTGAACATTCCCGA
>JBBSTN010000394.1:0-3112 GCA_038235845.1 Gemmatimonadales bacterium
AGCTAAATCATTCGCGATGCGGAAACGTGCTCCCAGGCTAGAGGCTGAGAGCCAGCTGAAGGCAGACGCTCTCCCCCGCTGTTTCGACCGCTCCGCTAATCACACCTTCTCAGCAGCGCTCGAACTGGCGCCGCATCTGCGCCGACAATCAGCAATGGCTGCGCGTACAGGTAATATCGTCCCACCGCAACACCATGAAGATTCAGATTCTCCAGCACGCACGCGCCAGCGGCGAATACTGCATGATGCACCTCCAGCGACGTACTGTTTCGTTCATCTACACTCGGCGCATCCACACCCAGCAGGCGAACTCCCCGTTCAACGAGCCATTGAACGGCTGGCAATCCCAGCGATGGCCAGTGCTCCGGAAAGTTGCCTGACCGCACCGAACATCCAGTGCGGATAAGGACTCTGGAAAAATCGGAAATGTTTGCCAGCCGCGTCGCCAACGTTTCTGCGTCGATGATGGTGTTACTCTCATCGCAGCCGTCGCGCGAAAGATCGATGACACACGCTTCGCCAACGAAAGCATCGATGGGTAGCGTCTCGCTGGCTGGCCACTCCGAATCAACATGCAGTGGCGCATCTGCATGCGTGCCGGAATGTGCACTCATCTCGAGTCGAGCGATATTCACACTCGATCCATCTTCCCTTCGCGCCGTCCATCCACAAGTGAAAATTGTATCTCCAGGCCACGGAGGAGTACCTGCGGAGAAGGGAATGCTTACGTCGATAAGATCACTTTTCAGCATCGTCGATCGTTGTGTGTCAATGTTTGCAGCTGCTCAACGTGCCTCACTATGTCTGTCGTGAACCATGAAAGGTGCTCCGCACCCCCCATAACTCCGGAAAGAATCTCTGCGACACCGTGCGCGAAAGGTATTTTGCGCCAAGTGTACCGCCGGTGCCGCTGGTACCCGGCCCAATGATACGCTCCACCAGCTGCACATGAAGAAATCGCCAGCGGGAGAATCTCTGTTCGAACTCGAGCAATCCCTCTACCAGGAGAAACAGTGGAGTTGGTGAAGGGCCGGTATACAACAGCTCGAGTGTGGTCGCCTCGTGCTCAACAAGCCCCAACACCAGCGCCTGCAGAGTGGGTTTGCCCAGCGCCTTCTCAATGATTGCGGGCGGCTCGCCATGTTCACGTATCGTCGCGAGGAAATGCTCGTCCCGCAATCCTGCCGTTGCCTCGATTGCGCGAAACTGCGCGCTCTGGGAGCCGCTGGACGAGCCGAGATATCCGCGAAACTGAGCAAATCTCTGCGGCGGTAGAGTATCGAGTGCCGAAAGCTGCTGCGCGACAATCTCCGTGAGCACATTGACTCGTTGCGTAGCCAGAAGCGCACGCATGGTATCAAACTCGGTCATTGAAGTTACCAGCCCATCCAGCTCGTGAAGCAAGGACTTGAACCATAACTCGCTGGCCTGATGAACCACTATGAACAGCAACTCGTCAGGATGTGTCGGCGAAGACTGCAGCTTCTGCAGATCCAGCAATTCATCAAGTCTCAGATAGGAACCGTAGTCCATAAGCTCTTGGTCTGTGGTTGTCGAGATGCCGGGGTTGCCATAGCAGCCTCGATGATGCTGCGCGCTCAGAATGTCGAGACTTCCAATGCTGTCACGTCGGCCACCTTCATGGTTTCATCAGTAAAAAACGGTTCACCGTATCGGCACCGAATCAGCGAGCCATAGTGCGCGCTCTGGTGAGTAACAATGTCATATAGCGATTCACCATTCGGGAAGACTTCTCCGGCCTGCGTTTCACCGGAAAACTGCGAGTCGTAGCACTTGATTGCCTCGAGCTTCCGAGAGAACGAATCAGAAATATCCACTACGAAAGTCGGCTTCATAACGTCCTCACGAAATGTCAGCACATGCAGCAGCTTGAACGGGCGAAACCGGGGGTGCTCGCCGGGGGCGTAGCGCGTGAGCCCGGCGAGAAAACAGGCGTCGCGAACCAGTTCCGCAGCACGTCGGTGATCTGGATGCCTACTTCTGGTTGCCGGTGCAATGACAACCCGCGGTCGGAGTGCTCGAATTCTCGACACCAGCAACGCACGAGTGTTGTCATCATTGCTGATGCCCGCGTCCGGAAGACCGAGATTCTCCCGCACACTCAACCCCATTATCGATGCCGCGCGGGCGGCCTCCGCCGCCCTGATGTCTGCGGAGCCCCGAGTTCCCATCTCGCCCTGCGTAAGATCGAGAACTCCAACCGATCTACCAGCGTCGACGGCACGAATAAGGGTACCGCCACATGTCAGCTCTGCGTCGTCCCGATGAGCTGCAATTGCAAGGAGATCTAGAGACATATCGATTGGGCGACGGTGATTTGAGAACTCTTCTGCACCATTAATATCCTATCCTTTCTGTGCCAGATACGACGCAACGCGCTCTGCCGTGTGTTGGGCCACGGTGATGCAATCTCCAACAGAAATACCATCGCGAAAGCTACCTGTAATGAAAAATCCGGGATTGCTGGCCTCCGCCTTAACAATGGCGTCCTTGGCGCTCTGGTAACCAACGTTGTATTGCGGAATTGCGTGTTGCCAGTACGAGTGATGCACCCAGACAGGAGCGCCGGTGACACCCAGAAGTTCACGAAGATCGGCGTTGAGTAGCTCCAGTAGTTCGCTGGTGGAGCGCGAAGCGATTTCGGGACTGCGAGCACCTCCCACGAAACATGTAAACGCTACGTGGCCCTCCGGCGCGCGTCCTGGAAAGAGCGATGAATTGAACAGCACCCCAAGTAGCGATCGTCGTTCGACGGATGGAACGAGCATCCCAAAACCGTCAAGCGCATGACCGACGTCGCTACGTCTGAAACCCATGGTCAGCGTGCTGACCGGTGGATACTCAATGTGTTCGATAGGCATCGCCGGCCGACGCAGCTGCGCTGGCAACTCCATCTCGGTAAATGCGCACGCGGAAGTAGCCATAATGAGGGCATCCACTGAATGGACTTTCGCCAGATCACCATCTCCTGACTCAAACACCCATCGCTGCTGATCGTCGACATTCAGCATGCGCACCGGCGAGCCAAGTTCCAATGACTCGCCGACGGCGCTGGCGAGCGAATCGGTTAGCGTCTGCATACCTCGTCTGA
>JBBSTN010000395.1:0-3101 GCA_038235845.1 Gemmatimonadales bacterium
CGTAAATTGCACATTGCCAGAGCACGCCTGTAAACATTGTACTTCTGTTGCAGATAAGGATCGAGTGTTCTGAACGTCTTCCCAGCATTTCGCACGTCACACCCGCGTTTTTTTCAGAACCGAGCTAGCGAATGATATTTCGACGTTTTTATAATGACGGGCTTGCGCAGGCGAGCTACATGATTGGTTGCCAGCAGACGGGAGAAGCGATCATCGTCGACGCGAATCGCGAGCTGCGTCAGTATCTGGATGCCGCCGCTGCAGAAAAACTGCGGATCACGCATGTAACGGAGACGCATATTCACGCGGACTTTATCAGCGGCTCGCGCGAGCTTGCGCGATTGGTTGGTGCGAACTTGCTTCTTTCCGATGAAGGCGACGAGGATTGGAAATACGCGTTTGCACAGAGTGATGGCGCAACGCTTTTATGCGACGGCGATCATTTCATGGTGGGCAACATTCGTTTCGATGTGATGCATTCGCCCGGGCACACCCCGGAACACCTGACTTTTCTTGTATCGGATACGACCGCCGCTGCCGGTCCATGGGGGTTGCTCACGGGTGACTTCGTTTTCGTGGGTGACGTCGGACGTCCCGACCTGCTGGAAAAGGCGGCGGGCAAGGCGGGCACGATGGAGGCCGGGGCGCGCGATCTTTTTGCGTCTTTGGAGCGGTTTCGCTCACTTCCTGACCATCTTCAGATCTGGCCTGGCCACGGTGCCGGCTCGGCGTGTGGCAAAGCTCTTGGTGCGGTGCCTTCTTCCACGGTAGGTTACGAGAGGATCGCCAACTGGGGAGTTGGTACGTTGGACGAAGCGCAGTTCGTTGGCATGGTGCTGGAAGGGCAACCCGAACCGCCCAGGTATTTCGCGCATATGAAAAAGGTGAATCGCGACGGACCCGGCGATGGCGGCGAGGGTTCGACAACGCGCAGGTTGCCGGCTGAAGAGCTCGACGAATTGCTCGCGCACAACGCAACAGTTGTCGATGTTCGACCTGCGAACGCCTTCGCCGCGGAACACATTCCCGGTACCCTCAACGTCCCCCTCGGCTCGAGTTTCACGACCTGGGCCGGCTCGTTGCTACCCTACGATCGGGATCTCTACCTGCTGGTGGACAGCGAGTGCGACAACTGCGAAGCAATCGCCCTGCAAAACCTTTCTTTGATTGGTCTTGATAGAGTTGCGGGTACCTTTGACAGCGGAGTGCTCGCAGAGTGGAGGGACAGGGGCAGGCCGCTTGGGAGCATCAAGCAATGCGATGTTGCCGATGTTGGGCGAGTGATCGGCCAAAGCGATGTGGTGGTGGTCGATGTGCGGAAAAGGAGTGAATGGAGCGCAGGGCATTTACCCGGTGAAAGCATACGAAATATTCCGCTCCAGGAGCTCTCGCAGCGACTCGGCGAATTACCTGCAGGCAAGAGGATCGTTGTTCATTGTCAGGGAGGGGGACGCGCTGCAATTGCCGCCAGTTTGCTGACGGCAAATGGATTCCCTGACGTATGCAACCTCTCCGGCGGATTCGGAGCGTGGCAAAAATCGGGAAATGACGTCGCTCACGGGTTGATGTCAGGAAGGTCTGAGACCGTACATAAATTTCTATAACTCTCGTTCGCGGTAAATGCACAATTCCATCGTATCTCGAAACAACGTGAAGGTTTCTGGCACGGGCGCACAGCCCATGCTTTTTGCGCATGGCTTTGGCTGTGACCAGAACATGTGGCGATGGGTCACGCCTGCGTTCGAGAACGACTACAAGATCGTACTTTTCGATTTCGTCGGATGTGGCAAGTCGGAAATCAGCGCATTTGATCCGATTCGTTATTCCACGCTTGACGGATACGCCAGCGACATTCTCGACGTCTGCCACGCTCTCGACTTGCAGAACGTTGTACTCGTAGGGCACTCAGTGAGCGCAATGAGCGGTTTACTCGCTGCCAACAGGGAGCCCGAGCGTTTCTCACGCCTTGTTCTCGTGGCACCCTCGCCGCGGTATTTGAACGACGAACCGTCGTATGTTGGCGGCTTTGAAAAAACGGATATCGAAGGCTTGCTCGAAACGATGGACAAGAATTACATAGGGTGGGCCAATTACCTGGCGCCGGTGGTAATGCAGAATGTCGACAGGCCGGAACTTGGGGCCGAGCTAACCGAAAGCTTCTGTTCAACCGATCCGGTTGCCGCCCGCCTTTTCGCCGAAACGACGTTCTACGCGGACAACCGCTCCGACCTGGCTTATTCGACGACGCCTTCTCTCATACTTCAGTGCTCCGACGATGTACTTGCGCCGCCTGAGGTGGGAGAATACCTGCACAGTAAGTTGCAGCATAGTGCGCTCCGAATAATGAAGGCCACGGGACATTGCCCCCACATGAGTGCGCCCGATGAAACGATTGCCTTGATGCGTGAATATCTCACGTAGCCCGTCGAGCGTCGAAGCGATGAAGGATGGGTCTTTACCGGTCGACAGCATGTTTGCCGACCGGCTTCCCTGTGGGATCGTCACTTTCAACGATGATGCGATCGTTGTCTACGTAAACGCTACGATGTGCGCGATGCTTGGTCACGATCGCGCCGCGATCGAAGGTGGGAAGTTCGACAGGCTCCTAACAGTTGCAGGGCGCATTTTCTATCAGACACACCTCTTTCCTTTGCTCCGGCTCCACGGAAGAGCCGAAGAGATCTTCCTGCTGTTCAAGGGTTCGAATGGTTCGGAGATTGGGGCGCTGACAAACGCGGTGCGAACCGATCAAAACGGGACGACGCTCAATACCTGTGTGGTAATGGAGGTGCGTGAACGGCGAAGGTACGAGGACGAACTGCTGCGGGCCAGGCGCGCGTCGGACAGCGCTAATATCGCTCTTGAAGTACGAACGCGTGAGCTCGAGCTGGCCAACCAGCGCCTGCAGAGTCAGACGTCCGAACTTGAACTTCAGCAGCAGGAGCTGGAGACTGCGCGGACTCTATCAGACGAAGCAAATCACGCCAAGAGTAGGTTTCTTGCGACTATGAGTCACGAGCTCCGCACGCCGCTCCACGCCATTGGTGGCTACGTGCAACTCATTGAACTTGGTGTCCACGGGCCAGTCACCGAGGCTCAAC
>JBBSTN010000396.1:0-3094 GCA_038235845.1 Gemmatimonadales bacterium
GTCGCAACTTCCTGTGGGAATTTACATGACGATTCATCGGACCTCCTTGGTTGGGCGAGCTTGGTCAGCGTAGGGTTTTCTCAGCACTCCAGTTGTAGCTCCAAGAATCGGAAACAGCATAAACGACCAAATGCCCAGCACGCCGCGCCAGATATCACTGGAAGTCCAGCCCTCCGGTGGAAACATTGCAGCCAGGCCTCCAATTAAGAGCGCGAGCATATGCCCAGCAACTGCGCCCCAGAATGCGCGATGCCAGAGCACAGAGCGTCGACGCATTTTGTGCCCCATCCAGAGCAGCAGAATTGGCACTACGAACACACCGAGCAACATCGCAATCAGGTTGATATTCATTCATCATCCCCTTTCGGCGCCGACTGCGGAGATCGTCGCAGTTTGGGTACGAGCCACAACCAGTATCCGGTTATCAGAGTCACTACCAAGGCTATCGCCGCCGCATCGCTTAGTAATACCCAGCTGTTGCCAAAAGCTTCACCGGAGTGGAGCTTCTCCAGAAATACATCGCCCCTGCGACCAACATTCAATACCTCGCCCGAGCCGAGATCGACGGTCACTTCTGTTGACGCGTTGTCTCGCATCCGGACTTTCACGTATCCGTTGCGCGGGCGAACATCCATGCGGTCGATATCATTGATCGAACCGACGGCCAACGTGTTGCCGAGGACACTCGCGCGTGCAATCATCGCGAGGCTGTCAAGCGACAGCGATTCTCTGAAGGAAGCGCCCGCCGAATGCGATACATCAGGCATCAATCCGATCTCGCGCTTGTGATTGAGCAGAATACCGGTCGCAGAAATCACCAGCAGAGCACCGGTGAAGATCACCCCAAGCCAGAGGTGTGCATAAAATGCCGTTCGTGCGGCCAATCTGCTTACCGGCTTCGTCCGAATTGAACTCATGAGAAATTCATCGCGTCGCAATCACCTTGACTCCACCCCGATTGATGTAGCGCCAGTCTTCGCATCGATTCCGAGCGCGCTCCGAACTCCCGGCGCCACTACCGTTCCAAACAGCTCGATGCTTCGCATGACAACGTCATGGTCTGTCTCACCCACTGCGAACTGGATGGAAGTACGCTGATGTCCAAACAGTTCATGCTCGAACAAAATCTTGTCGATGACGTCCTGCGGATTACCGAGAAGCATCGCGCCGCACTCCGAACGTTCAAAGTCAAACTGCGCCCGAGTTGGAGGGGGCCATCCGCGCTCCCTTCCAATCCTTCCCATCGCATCCAGGTACGGCGGGAAAGCGGCGTCCACCGCTTCGGCCATAGTGTCCGCGATAAGCCCGTGCGAATTTATGCTTACAGGCACGGACATGGGATCATGCCCCGCTCTCTCCAGAGCCTGCCGAAATAGCTGCACGAAAGGAACAAACCGTTCCGGTGCGCCACCGATTATTGCCAGTGCCATCGGGAGCCCGAGCCCGCCGGCCCTCATCACGGATGCGGGTGTTCCTCCCACTGCGATCCAGATGGGAAGCTTCTCCTGAAGTGGACGCGGGTACACTCCGCGGTTGTCGATCGCCGCTCGATGGTCGCCCTTCCATGACACAATTTCGCTCTCCCGAAGCTTTAGCAGTAGCTCCAGCTTCTCTGAAAAGAGCGCATCATAGTCTTCGAGGTTGTAGCCGAACAATGGAAAAGATTCGATAAACGATCCGCGGCCCGCGATAATTTCCGCGCGACCTTTAGAGAGCAGGTCTACAGTCGCGAACTCCTGAAATACGCGCACCGGATCGTCCGAGCTGAGCACGGTGACAGCGCTGGTCAGTCTTATCCGTTTTGTCCTTGCTGCAGCTGCTGCAAGCAGGACTGCTGGTGTGGACGAAACAAAGTCGGGACGATGATGTTCACCGATTCCGTAGACGTCAAGACCGACCCGATCGGCCAGCTCAATCTCCGCAAGAAGATGCTCAATTCGACGTGCCGACCGCGACGCATAGTCGGCCGACATATCCGGAGATGTTTCCACGAAAGTGAAGACGCCAAATTCCATGGATTTCAATCTACCTGAGATTCATGAGATTCATGTTGTGACTGGTCATTCGTCGACAACCTGGTGAACGACGCTGTCGATAGAGTTACGCAGGTACTCGCCCGCTTCAGTTTCCCCGCCGCCCTCCCACTCTGCTGCGAGCTCCGCCAGATGTGACAGGCGAGCGCTTTTCAATCTTTCCTTGACTGTCAGACCGTATTGTGTCGTGGATATGTTGGGCGGAACACTGAACCCCAGTGTCGATCCATCGAATTGCAGAACTCCCGTACTTCGCAGCTCTTCCCACGCGTGGTTCACCCTTTCTTCCGATATATCCGCAGCGCGCAATCGACTCAGTACATCATCGTCCCGGTCGTCCAGCCTGATAAGCATCCACGCAGCGAGTGGAGAAAGCGAAACATCGGCACGCGCCACAATGAGCTGAATATGCTGTCGCTGAACCTGACGGTCGGCCAATTGACGGAATGCACGAACCAACTGACGTTCTGCATTTCCGGTATCGGCGGGGCGCGCGAACGCTTCGGCGGCCTCCTGTCCAACTTCTCCCGCGGCCGATGCGATTGTTTCGCGCAGCGGACGTTCCGGCAACAACCATGCAAGACCAAATCCGACCGCGCATACGACTGTCGCTACGAGAAACACACTGTCCATCGATTGGACGAACGAAGCTACGTAAATAGCTCTTACCACCGGGTCCAGCGCATCGAGCGACTCCGCTGTGAGTCCGCGCTGAAGCGTCGCGATATCCATACCCGTCGGCATTTGTGATGTCAGGCGCGAAATCAACTGGCTCGCGAAGATCGTTCCGAGAATGGCGGTTCCTATTGATCCTCCCACCGATCTGAACAACGTCGCACCTGATGTCGCCACACCGAGATCCCGGTAGTCGGCAGCATTCTGCACCGCAAGCACGAGCACCTGCATTACCATTCCCAACCCGAGACCAAGCAGGAGCATGTAAAACGAAGCTTCAGTCGTCGTGCTCTGTGTGGTGAGCCTCGACAGAAGAAACAGTCCAGAGCCCATCACCGCAGTCCCGGCAATCGGAAAGATTCGATACCGGCCCGTCCGGCTTATCA
>JBBSTN010000397.1:0-3074 GCA_038235845.1 Gemmatimonadales bacterium
AACGCGAGCATTGATATCGTCATGGGAGAGATCGACCGTTGAGTCACGGACCATCTGCAAGCGGTGGCGCGCTCGTAACCGCATCGCCCAGCGGCGCTGGTGCTGAGTCTGCCCATCATCAACCTTACGTTACAGTATTTGTCGGTGCGATGCGCGAAGAGCTCGACCGAATACTATCCCGCTATCCTCAAAAGATGGCGGCGTTGCTGCCTGCGCTCTGGATGGTGCAGGATGTAAACGGTTGGGTAAGCGAAGAGGGCATTGAAGAAGTTGCTGCGGCACTCGAGCTCACACCTGCGTACGTGAAGGGTGTGGTGTCATTTTACACGATGTATCATCAGCATCCGGTCGGCAGGTATTTCATCCAGGTGTGCACTACTACGCCCTGCAATGTTTGTGGTGCAGAGGATGTCGTGAAAGCACTCTTGCAGCACACAGGCTGTGACGATCTCGGACTCACCAGTGCAGACGGAAAGTTCACGGTGATTGAGGTGGAGTGTCTGGGTGCATGCGGATTCCCCACGCCCATAATGATCAACAATGCATTTGTGGAATCGGTATCTCCAGAGTCCGTGCCTCGTGTGCTCGCGGAACTAGAGTAGTGGGATATCCGCACAAGTCTCATGAGCGCGAATCGCCCGTGCTTTCGCGATATTTTGGAGACCCGGAAGCGCGTACGCTAGCAGGATGGCGTTCACGTGGTGGTTATGTAGCACTAGAGAAGGCGCTGAACAGCGACGCGCTCGAGATTCAGGGCATCGTAAAGGAGTCTGGCTTGCGCGGGCGCGGCGGTGCTGGTTTCCCGACCGGTCTCAAGTGGTCGTTCATGAAACCGGATGGCAAGCAACATTATCTGTGCTGCAACGCCGACGAGTCGGAGCCGGGCACGTTCAAGGATCGTGAGATCATGCGATGGACACCGCATGCGCTTGTAGAAGGTGTGGCAATTGGGGCACATGCGATCTACGCCGATACCGCGTACATCTACATTCGTGGCGAGTTCACTGAGCCGCTAGCGCGTGTTTCTGCCGCAGTCGAGGATGCTTACGCTGCGGGCATACTCGGCGACAATGCCATGGGGTCGGGTCGCAAAGTCGATGTGCACGTGCATCGCGGCGCAGGTGCGTACATCTGCGGAGAAGAAACGGCGTTGATGAATTCGCTGGAAGGCCGTCGCGGCAATCCTCGAATCAAACCTCCGTTTCCGGCCGTTGCTGGTCTGTTTGGCAAGCCGACGACTATCAACAACGTAGAGACGCTCACCGCAGTACCGCACATCATCAATAATGGTGCAGAGTGGTACAAGCAGTACGGTCGAGCAGATAATCCGAAAAGTATTGGCACCAAGCTGTTCTCTGTTTGCGGAAATATCTCGCGCCCTGGCAATTACGAGGTTGCGCTCGGTTTTCCGTTCAAAGAATTCTTGTACGATCTCTGCGGCGGCCCATTGCCAGGACGGGAGATAAAAGCAGTGATTCCAGGCGGTTCGTCTGTTCCCATTCTCACTCGCGAAGAAGCGGAATCGGCGCTCATGGACTACGAGGGATTTGTTGCAGCCGGAACAATGCTCGGATCAGGTGGAGTTATCGTGTTCGACGACAAGCAGGACATGGTGCGACAGATTGCGCGCCTGGTCCGCTTCTATGCGCATGAGAGCTGTGCTCAGTGCACCCAGTGCCGTGAAGGCACGGCGTGGACAACACGGATCATGGAAAGAATAAGAGACGGGGAGGGCAGGGCTGAAGATCTCGACACACTGCTTTCAATAGCCGACAACATGACGGGCAAAACCATCTGTGTTCTCTCCGATTCATGCGCCACGCCAGTGGTGTCTGGCATAAAGAAATTTCGCCACGAGTTCGAGGAAAAAATTGCGGCCAATCGGTCGATGGTGACGGTTCCTTCGTCGCTCGTGATGTTGTCACGAGCCAGCGCGGCGTGAGGATCTGAGGTGACTGAAACGATTGCAGGGATCGAGGGAAAGCGGGAGCCGCCCGCAGTGAAGATGGTGACGGCAACGATCGAAGGTCGGCAGGTGACCGTACCCGAACACACCTCTATTCTCGAGGCAGCAAAGACTGTCGGCGTTTTAATACCGCATTACTGCTATCACCCGAGCCTTCCGGTTGCAGGGGTGTGTCGCATGTGTCTGGTGGAAGTCGAGAAATTCCCCAAGCTGGCCCCAGCATGTGCCACCACAGTAATGGACGGGCAGGTCGTACTCGTTCACTCCGAGAAGGCGCTCGAGGCGCGGAAGGGAGTACTCGAGTTTCTGCTCATCAATCACCCCCTCGATTGTCCGATCTGCGATCAGGCCGGCGAATGCGAATTGCAGGATTATACGTTTGCCGAAGGTCGTGCAGATTCCAGATATCGTGAGCCCAAACGTTTCAATCCTGTCGAGGATTTCGGCGGCGATGTTTTGTACGTGCAGAACAGATGCATTCTCTGCACGCGCTGTGTGCGCTTCATGGATGACATCGCGCACGAGCCCGTTCTGAACGTTTCGGAGCGCGGAGATCGCGCGTTCATCGGGAAAGCGGAAGGACATGACCTGACGAATCCGTGGGCGGGAAATGTTGTCGATCTTTGCCCGGTTGGCGCGCTGCTGTCAAAGGATTTTCTCAATAAGGCTCGCGCCTGGGAAATCGACCACTCACCTTCGGTGTGTACGGGTTGCAGTCAAGGCTGCAACATTGCTGTGGACACACGTGACAACGTGGTTGTTCGCATGCGTCCTCGCCCGAATCCGGATGTCAACGGTCACTTCATGTGTGAAGTAGGCAGACTTACCTATCGGGAGTTCAATCGTCGCGATCGCGTCGAGCAGCCGCTAATGCGCGAGGGACACACGCTGGTCGAGGTTGAGTGGAGCGCAGCAATCAGGAGAGCTGCTGGCCTCATCGGTAGGGGATCGCTTTCGATGCTGGTCTCACCCAACCTCTCCAACGAATCGCTTTACTTGCTCGACCTGATTCAGAAATCGGCGGCAAGCTCGAGGACGACCAACTTCCGAGTAATGAGCGGGGATGAGTTTCCGTTGCCGGGCGTCACCGACCTGGCATTGAGAACCG
>JBBSTN010000398.1:0-3059 GCA_038235845.1 Gemmatimonadales bacterium
CACCCGAGGAGTTCAGGATGGAGGCAGGGTCAAGGGAAATATCGAGTCTGTGGCGCCGACTCGCTTGAACCAAACAGCGGTTATCTGGGAGATCTCCTCATTTCGTACACGAGCTGGTGATCTTTTTCGTCAGCACGCCAGACCATTGTCGCTCGCCAATGAGCATCGGGCTGCTTCTCCCAGTAGAACGCGTTGGTAGCGCCCTTGAGCGGCGAGAACGCGATCAGGGTGGAGTCCCATTTTGTGGCAATCCAGGCCGGCGCAGCCGCCGCTGCCCTGGATGCAGACGCCGCGGCTGGACGCGATGGCGTTTTGCGGGGAGCAGAGGCGCTACCAATTACCGGCATTGACGCCGAATCAAGCTCCGACCCCACATAAACGTGTCCATCGCGAAGGATGATCCAACCCATCTCAGTCACGCTGACAAAGTTCTGACTGGCATACGTGTAACGCATCATCGTGGAATCGTTGGCCCACTGATAGCGCTCGAAGAAGGGAACTCCCGAGCCCTGCAGTCCAATCCATTTACCCTCGATCCATCTGAGATTTGCAAACTGAGCGTTCGAAAGCATCGCGCCGCTGTCAACAGTTACAACCGTCGGAGTTATTACCGGGGCTGAAGGCGCAGAAACGTTGTCTTCTCGAGCCATCGAGTTGAGCAAGGCCGTATCTGAAGAGTTGCCGACGGAATCAGTGTTACCTGAGTCGACGAGTATAATCAGTGTTGAATCCGTGGTGGAGTCAGCTGCCGACCGTTCAGCGCCGCCGCAGCCATATAGACCAGCTGCCGCGATCATGCAGACGCTAATAACTGCTCTCTCCAGCCGTCGCCGCGGAGCGAATAAATGAACTGTCACTAGCGAAACTCTCATTTTTACAACTCCGTTTGAAACTCTCGTCAAGCCATTACACCAGCGAATTAACTCGTTGGCAAGGACGCTGCCTGTATGGCACCAATGCGGAAAACCTTCACAAGTCCTACACCGCTCACGATAAATACCACCAACCAGGCAACAGCGATGGAATGCTTTCCGTAAAGGAAACTTCCAGTCCCAAAAAGCGCCGCGTACACAAACGTGCAGCCGAACACCCATCCAATCAACGATACCGTCATGCTATCGGGCGACGGCGGCAGTCCGGATTCCGCTCGAATCATGCTCCAGCCGGGACCGGCAGGGCGAACGCGATCATAAAATGCCACAAGCGTTTTTCGATCTGTGGGAGCGGTGAGATATGTCACCGAGAGCCAGGCAATAGTGGTAAATGCCACCGTGCCAATGAGCGCGAGATTCACCGGAATCGGATGGCCCATCTTGCCCGCTACAAAGATGCCAATTGACACCAGAAATGAACTGGCCATCGCTGCCACTTCACTCCATGCATTGATTCGCCACCAGAACCAGCGCAATAGATAAATGAGGCCTGTGCCCGCTCCGATTGTAATCAGAAGGTTGAAACCATCGCGTGCAGTGTCCAGGAAAGACGTTACAAATGCGGCGATGACGGCAAGAATGGCGGTGCATACCCGCCCCATCAGTACGTAGTGCTTTTCGGTGGCGTCACGTTTCACGAATCGACGATAGAAATCGTGGATGAGATAGCTGGTACCCCAATTGAGATGCGTGGCAATGGTCGAGCCGTACGCCGCGAACATACCGGACAGCATCACACCCAGAATGCCCGCAGGCAACAATACCAGCATGGCGGGATAGGCGATGTCATTGCCAATTAAACTGGGATCGACGTTCGGGAACGCTCGGCGCACGTCGTCCAGGGTGGGATACACGAGCATCGATGCCAGTGCAGTAATGATCCACGGCCACGGGCGCATCGCGTAGTGCAAAACGTTGAATAGCAGAGTACCGCCCAGCGCGTCATTTTCTGAGCGCGCCGCCAGCATGCGCTGCGCAATGTAGCTACCGCCGCCGGGCTCCGCGCCGGGATACCAGACGCTCCACCATTGAACGGTTATCGGAATGATGAAAATCGCCAGCGCAGTCGACCAGTCCGAAAAATCCGGAAGCAGATTGAGCGTTTTCGGATCTATCTTTGCGACGAGGTTTTCCAAACCGCCGACAGCAGGATGTTTCACCGCAAAGTATGCCAGTGCAAACGTTCCAAACATCGCAATTCCAAACTGCAGCGCATCGGTTACCAGCACTCCCCACAAACCCGATATGCTCGCGAATACGATGGTGATGACGGTGCACACGCTGAGCGTCAACCACATGGGCCACCCGAGCACGATGCCGGCAATCTTGACGGCGGCGAGATTGACCGTCGCCATGATCACACAGTTGAAGAACAAGCCCAGATAGATGGCTCGAAAACCACGAACAAAGCTTGCCGCGCCCCCACTGTATCGACGCTCGTAAAACTCGAGGTCTGTCAGCACCCCCGACCGACGCCAGAGCCGCGCGTAGAAGAACACGGTCGTCATACCCGTGAGCAGAAAGGCCCACCAGCTCCAGTTATCGGCAACTCCGTTTTCACGTACGAGATTGGTGACGAAGTTGGGCGTATCGGTACTAAAGGTTGTGGCCACCATCGAAATGCCGACCAGCCACCACGGAGCTGCCCTGCCGGAGGTGAAAAACTCAGTCGTGCTCTTGCTGGCGCGCTTGTAAAAAAGCAGAGCCGGCACGAACGACAGGATGATCGAGGCCAGTACGATCGTTACGTCAAGGGTGGTTAGACGCATGTTGGGGAGACGGGTGGACGGGCGTTGTGAAAATTCGGTGCTGCGGCGGGACGAACTGGACGATAATGTACGCGGATGAAAACCTTAACGTTTTTCGACATTTTTGTCCTTGTAGCCTACCTGGCCGGCACCACCGCCCTCGGCATCTATGTGGGCCGGAAGCAGAAGGATGCCCGCGACTATTTCATTGCTGACCGGTCCATGCCCTGGTGGGCAATTCTACTCTCGATCGTCGCGAGTGAAACCAGCGCTCTCACGTTTATCAGCATTCCCGGGCTCGCATATATTGGCAATCTTGGTTTTCTGCAGGTCGTGGCAGGCTATATAGTAGGACGAATAGTCGTCGCATATACCCTCC
>JBBSTN010000399.1:0-3018 GCA_038235845.1 Gemmatimonadales bacterium
AGATGCAGCGACCGTGGACGCTACAAAATCGTTTAATCCAGACGATGCCGCTACCGTAATAGCGCGCCATTCCGACATTCTGTCGCGGCAGCTTCACGCCATGCGTCTGAGCCTCTACCCCCCGGAAGCGCGTAAAACACTGCGCTCCTTCACCAGCAGAGAGGTTGCCGACCTTATTGGCATCGGTGAGTCCACGGTTCGTCAGATGGCGATCGATGGCGAGGCTGTTGTCCCAACCCAGCTCGAAAATGGCCGAAAGCTTTATACTTTAGAGCAGATCAACCAGATCCGTCGCTATCTCGCGGAGAAACGACCTAGCCAGTCTTTGAGGATTCTCCCTCGTCGCCGCGAAGGCGATCACATGCAGATCATAACCGTCGCCAACTTCAAGGGCGGCTCTGCCAAGACCACGACCTCGATCCACCTCTCCCATTACCTAGCATTTCAAGGTCTCCGCGTTCTAGTTGTCGATCTCGATCCTCAGGCCTCGCTCACCTCCATGTTCGGGGTTCAACCCGAGTTCGACGTGCCGGCGGATAAGACGCTCTATCCGGCAATACGTTACGAAGACACGATCGACATCCGCGAAGTGATCGTAAAGACCTACTTTCCTGGGCTCGACCTCGTACCCGGCAATCTAGAACTGATGGAGTTCGAACACGAAACGCCCCGCGCCATCGTTGAAGGGCGCTCGCGTGGCGACCAAATGTTCTTCCGCCGTTTGAAGGCTGCGCTGAGGTCGGTTGACGACGATTATGACGTTGTCCTGATCGACGCGCCGCCGCAACTCGGCTATTTGACGCTCTCTGCGCTCTTTGCCTCGACATCCATCGTTGTCACGATTCATCCGGCAATGCTTGATGTTGCATCAATGAATCAGTTTCTTGCAATGACGAGTGATCTATTGGGCGTGATCGAGCGGGCAGGGGGCACAATGCGCCAGGATTTCTTTCGCTATCTCCTGACTCGTCACAACCCACATGACCTGCCGCAGGTCAATGTTGCCACTTTGCTACGCACTCTCTTCACTGACCATGTTTGTGTAACGCCGGTTGTCGAGACAACGGCAATTGCTAATGCGGGACTTGAAAAGAAGTCCCTATATGAGATCGAACGCGGCACCATGAACCGGGATACGCTTCGCCGTGCTCTCGATGCAGTCGATGCGGCAAATGCTGAGATATTTGGGTTGATTAGACAGGCATGGGGACGCGCATGAGCAAGGCAAGCGATCGTTCGCGTCGGATGAAGGCAATGTTCAGCGAAATGCCTTCGGAAACGAGTGAACTGCCCCAAACAGCCATACGAAATGCATCGACTGGCGCGGTTCGTTCTCTCGACAGCTCGCTATCGCGTATAGAACAGGAAAACGAAACGCTCCGAAGGCGCATTGCCGAGGACCAGCATGTAGTCGAACTTGATCCGGCGATCATAGGGGCCTCCTTTGTGCAAGATCGGCTCCTTCCTGTTGAGAGCGATCATGGCTTTGACGAGCTCATCGAGAGCATCCGAGACAACGGCCAGCAAATACCCATCCTTGTCAGAGAACATCCGGAAAAGAGTCATAGTTACCAGATCGCTTACGGTCACCGTCGTTGGAAGGCGTGCAACGAACTTGGGCGGTCGGTAAGGGCGATTATTGCCAGTCTCACCGACGAGCAGATGGTGATCGCGCTCGGAAAAGAGAACACTGAGCGGAAAGACCTGACCTTCATAGAGCAGGCATTGTTTGCCCAATCGCTAAAGGTTCGCAATTACAAGCGTGAGACCATTGCCGCCGCATTATCCGTGCCGCCTACCAACGTTTCGAAGTTGACAACGCTCGCGCAAGCCATCCCACGGGAAATCATCAATGCAGTGGGTCCGGCACCGAAGATCGGACGTCCGCGCTGGGAGGCGTTAGCCAAGCTTGTAGAGGCAGGCGGGGCGAAGTCTGCACTGCGCATATTGGATTCGCTGCTCCAGTCTTCTGATTGGACCAGCCTGACAAGCGATGCACGCTTCTCGCTTTTTACTCGAAACTTTAAAGGCGTTACGGAGAAACGAGAAGCTGCGCTGTACTCGGGCAATGGGATAGTTGTTTCACAGTCAGGGCAGGGCGGGTCCGTTGTTTTCCGCGTGATTGATCGCGACGGTGCGGGGTTTGCGTCCCATCTGCGCGAGGAGCTTCCGGGGTTGATAGAGCGATTTCTGCAGCAGGGGATAGGTGGACAGCGTGACTAGCCACCGGTTCAGTTTCTTCGTCTGAGCGCTGAGCAATAAAAGGTGGCAGCTGCCATTTTCCGGGCTGGGTGGCAGCTGCCACCTTTTTTTGGCGTTAATAGCTCACTAGAATTGGAGACTGGAGGATTGAAGCCGCGTGTGTATGAAAATCTGCGCTGCGGGTACACTCCCTGATAGATTGCTCGCAGCCGACGCAATAAAGGCTTAGCCTTAGGAAGTTGACGCCCTATGCCCCGTCACACAAGATCAAAAACCAACACTTGAAAACGGAACTGTCGTTACCATGGTAAATCGTACACCTTGTTCATTTCGGTCTACCCAATGGAGGCGCTCTCACGAGACGCCATACCATGTCTCATTTGAGTTGCTGACGCCGGTTTGAGGCGGTAAGGGGAGGGCGTCTAGAACCTAACGAGACGATTTGACCGCTCTGATGTCATTTTACGGCTACGCCCGGGTCAGCACGACCGATCAGGACCTCTCGATCCAGGAAGCGGCACTGCACGCTGCCGGTTGCACCGTCATTCGCGCCGAAAAGAAAAGCGGCTCCCGTCGCGACGGCCGTACCGAACTTGCTATCCTTCTCGAATTCCTCCGACCAGGTGACACCCTGGTGGTCACGCGCATCGACCGGCTCGCTCGATCTATGAAAGATCTGCAGGACATCGTTCATGATCTAAAACAGCGCGGTGTGTCCCTGCGTGCGACCGAGCAGCCGGTCGATACGTCCACCGCCGCTGGCAAGGCGTTCCTCGACATGCTGGGGGTCTTCGCCGAGTTCGAGACCAATCTTCG
>JBBSTN010000400.1:0-3005 GCA_038235845.1 Gemmatimonadales bacterium
CCTTCCGTTTGGAGCGGTAACCAGAGGCATGGGCAACCCCATTTTCGAAGCGTATACGTGGAAGACGCGCACCGCGATTGGATTCAACGTTATTCCCGATTGGGAAGCCGTGCGCCGTGTACCTCGCACGCTTGGCAGCGGCGGCGTGATCGCGATGGTGTGCGATCAGGACGGTCTTAATCTCGCGAGCACCTTCGTTCCGTTTTTTGGTCGCCCGGCAAAGACACCGCGCGGACCAGCTGTTTTCGCTCTTCGTCTTGGAGTGCCGCTCATGTTCGCGGCTTGTGTGCGGCGGCCGAGTGGGCAATACGCTTTGCTTTTCAGCCGACTGCCAGTCGTCGACACCGGCGATCGTGCGAGCGATGTCGACAACATCGTCCTCGCATATACCCAACGCCTCGAACAATATGTGCGCGAGTATCCCGATCAGTACTTCTGGCAGCATCGCCGGTGGCGGAGACAGCCCCCTGACACACCCGAACATTTGCGGGAACCCTGACCACGAATGAGCCAGCAATGAGAAAGCGGCTGAAGCTACGGCAGATCCGGTGGCGACAGGTGAAATGGATGAAGGTGCTTTTCATCGTTGTCGCGCTTTTCCTTCTGGCTCCCATCCCTGCGATCGCACTGCTCGCCGTTGTCAATCCACCGATGACTTCGATCATGATGCAACAGAGTGTAAAGCGACTATTCAGCGGGCAGCGTCCGATACTCCCAAAGCACGATCCGATCTCGCGGGAACAGATGTCACCGCTATTGAGGCGGGCAGTGCTCGCCTCCGAAGATGATCGCTTCTACCTGCACCACGGGGTGGACTTTGTGGAGTTGCAGAAGACGCTCGATCGAAGACGGTCTGGCGGTTCTCTGAGAGGCGCTTCGACCCTCTCGCAACAGGTGGCCAAGAACATTTTCCTGTGGAATGGTCGTTCGTTCTTCCGGAAGGGGCTGGAACTTTACATTGCACTATTGATCGAACTGATTTTATCCAAGGAACGCATTCTCGACCTTTATCTGAATCTGGCCGAATGGGGTAACAACGTGTACGGCGCAGAAGCCGCGGCTCGCGCACACTTCGGACGGTCTGCCGCGAACCTAAGTCGCGAACAGGCCGCGCGACTGGCCGCAATACTACCAGCACCACGAAGATGGACACCCAATGGAACTGTCGCGACAAGAAGATCGTCAGTCATATTATCCCGCATGCGATATGCGGCACCGAAACGTCCGTAAATCACTCGCCGCCGTGAATCACTTCCTCGCACCAAAGTTCGTCACCAGGCGCAACATGCGTTCTTATCGGGCCATGTCGACAGTGTTGCTACTCTTCGCGCTGGGAGCATGTTCACAGGAGACTTTGGCACCTCTCGCGCCGGTGTCGAACGGAGTAGCCATTTCTCGCGCAGAATTGCCACCGCTTCCGCCGTCTGTGGTCGACGCACCCATCTCCTATGCACTCGCGCCGGCACTCGACGGACTCGAGCGCGCGGTGCCACGAACATTTGGTGATATCAACAAGCGAATTACGATTCCATCAAATACACGACAACAAATCGCATTCGCGGCTTCACGCACTCCATTCGACGTGGACTTCGATGGCAAACAGTTGACGATTTCGACCGTCGTGTCGTACATGGGTAAAGGCTGGTACAATCCGATGATTGGGCCAACGATCGGAGCATCCTGCGGCACGGATGACGTACAGCCACGTCTCAACGTGGTGATTAATACTCGTGTAGACATCGAGAAGAACTGGAATCTCAAAACGCGAACAACGCTGAAGTCGATTCAACCTGCAACCGACTCAACCAGGGACCAGTGTCGCGTCACCGCGTTCAATATCGATGTCACCGACAAAGTAGTCTCTTCGATTTCGCCGTTCCTGAGTGGCCGACTGCCAGACGTCGATCAAAAAATCGCCAGATTCGATGTGCGCTCCCGGGTCGATAAATGGTACAATCTGCTCAACAAGAGCATTCGCGTTCACGACAGTCTGTGGTTGGTTCTCGCTCCGAAGGACGTGCGAATGGGAGCACTCGCGCTGACTGACAGTGCGCTTGTCGCCAACGTACGTCTGTACGCGCAGCCATTTATGGTTTCTGGGCCCAAACCTCCTCAGGATTACACTCGCCTGCCAGCGTTCACGCGTGCCGACGCGGCGGTTGGCGACAGCGCGCACCTGCGTCTCGAGGGACTGCTGAGCTACGAAGACGCGTCGTCCACACTCAATGCCGCCCTCCGTGGTCGGACGTTTCGACGATTCAACCAATCCGTAAAGATCGATTCTGCGCGGTTCTACGCACTTGGAGATGGACGCGTCGTGTTAGGCCTCAAGCTAAAAGGTTCCATCGTTGGCGATGCCTATCTGGTTGGCACACCCGTGCTGGACACCGTGACGAGAATGCTGACGGTACCGGATCTGGACTTCGACGTTGCCACGGCAGACGATCTCGTTCGCGGTTTGGCGTGGCTCAAGAAAGGAGATCTCGTCGCAGAACTCAGGAAGCGGGCACGACTCCCACTTGAACCACTACTCGATGACACTCGACAAAAAGTTGAGGGCGCGTTGAACCGCCGGCTGACGGAAGGGGTAATGCTCGCTGGTACCATTACCACCGGCCGGCTTATCGATGTAGCCGCAACACTTCGCTGGCTTGTTGTTCGCGCCGAAGCGACTGGCACGCTTGCGTTAAATATCGATCGCGCGATACCCGTGAAAGGTCGTAAATCCGACTAGCGCAGCCCGAGAACGAGATTCTGATCTTTTTTTCTGCTAAAAATTCTCACGCTCACAAAGGAATAAAACGTTGACACGTAGCCGAAGTCGCACGCTGCTTTTGAAAAGCACCTCCCGAAGTGCAATGGGTTCACTTGCATACCTGTCTATCGCTTTCGGAATGCTCGACGCACAATCTGCCACCACGAAGCCGGAAACAGCCGCCAAAGCTCGAGTTCGTGGCTCGCTTGGCCAATCTTCGGGAGAACATCACCTTGCGTTTCGCGGAACA
>JBBSTN010000401.1:0-2990 GCA_038235845.1 Gemmatimonadales bacterium
CATGCCTACGGTCGGCAGCGGCGGCAGCGCCTGGTCGGCCTACTGTGCCCGAGCTGGGCTCGAAATCGCCGTGGGTCTGCCAAGTATGCCAGGCATCCCGCGGATCGGACTCATCGAGCCTCAGATCTACGGTGCCACGTCTGAGCAGTTCACCGGACCAACGGAGCAAGCTTTCCGCCAGTTCCGAGCACAACTTGGGGATCGGTTCGCCTACGTCGGCGGACTGCACGAGCCCTACCGGCTCGAAGGTGAAAAGACGTTGATGTATGAGATCGTCGAGCAGCTCGGCTGGACCGCGCCTGAGTATGTAGTGTGGCCCACCGGTGGCGCTGTTGGTCTGGTGGGGTTGGCCAAAGCCTATGAGGAACTGGTTCAGGCACGAATGATTACACCGGACGAGCCAACTACTGTGATCTCGGCTCAGCACGAGAGTTCCGCGCCGATCGCGATTGCGCTTCGTGATGGGCTTTCAGAGCCGGTACCAAGTGCCCCCGGAGGAATCGCGCCTGGAGTCTGGGTAGGTGAACCGTTCGCGGGTGCATACGTGATTGACCGCATGCGGCGAACTCTCCGTGTCGATGGCGACGTTGCGGGCGATCAAGACATACGTCGGGTGATCGGGGAGGTCGCCCGCGACGAGGGGTTGTTGCTAAGCCCAGAAGGTGCCCTAGCCGTGTGTGTGGCGTTACGTCGACGCCGAGCCGGACATATCCGCGAGGGAGCGACCGTCGTTTGTGTCAACACGGCGAGCGGGCTGCGGTATCCCCATTTGCTCGAGACTTCAAGTGAGTTGGCGTCATGAAGAGTTTCGATTTGCGCCCACCACGAGCAGTCACATCATGCCCTGCAAGCGACAGTGAGACACTCGCAGAAAGAATCGTGCACTAGTGCCTCATCATGGGCGCGTCGCGCAGCGACTCGCAGAACTCGACATCAACCTCGAAGCCACGCGTACGTCACCCGTGGCAAGCTACGAGGCCACCAAGCTGCACGGCTCGGTGCTCTACGTCGCGGGTCATGGGCCATTTCTGAATGGCATCCCGCAAGTCGTCGGCAAGGTACCTAGCGTTGTGACCGTGCAGAACGCCGTAGTTGCTGCCCGTTTGGCGGCACTCAACTGCGTCAGCTCCATCGAGGCAGCCCTTGGGGATCTCGATCGAGTCTCTTCGATCCTGCGAATGTTCGGCATGGTCAACGCCGATACAGACTTCGTAGACCACGCAACCGTTATTAACGGTGCCTCAGAGTTGCTGTTTGAGCTTTTTGGTGACTCCGGCCATCACACCCGAGCCGCGGTAGGCATGGCGTCACTTCCTTTTGGGATCAGCGTCGAACTTGAAATGATCGTCTCGGTCGTCTGAGGGCTTGACGACCTAACCGAGCAGACCGAGCGCTCAGGACTTGCGTTGATGTTGAGTTGAGGGCTAGCCCTGGGCCCATCGTTGGACTTGATGGTTGACCCTTCCTGCGGTATCACGGTCGACGACTCGCGATCGCGAGGTGCGACAGTGGGAGCACGACCGCTCGCACGCCCGAGGATTCATGCCGTGTGGATCAAGGGGACGATATGCATTCCTGCAAGTGACGGGCGTGTTGTAAACATAGTCAGCGCTTCTATGGCGACACAGTTTTCACGACCACGAAAGGCAACCGTGTCTTGGGCCCACCCAATTTCGTGACAGCGACATAAACCTACCCATGCGGCGGCGCGGCGCTAACCCGATATTTTGCAGCCATGGTTGAGCGCGCTCGAATATTGCTTGGGTTGCTGTCACGTACTCGTGCTGGCGAGTGGACACACAAATCAAGAAATGTATTTTACAAGCGGCGCCCCATGCGCGCAGGTGTGCGCGCGTGCGCAGGGATCTAACTATCGCATCGGGAGGAACGTTGCGCAAGATTCAAGTCGATAGGTTTGGCTCAGCCGAAGTAATGCAACTTGTGGAGGCTGACCTGCCTCACCCCAGTTCAAACCAGGTTCGAGTGCGCGTCTGTGCTGCGGGCGTAAATCCGGCTGATGCTTATATTCGGAGCGGAACCTATGCGTTTGCGCGCCCCGAACTTCCATACACGCCGGGCTTCGATGCAGCCGGAATCATCGAGGAGGTCGGGGAAGGTGCCACCGCGCACCATGTCGGTGATCGCGTGTTTGTGGCTGGAATCTTAGCTCTGCATACGGGGGCCTATGCCGAGGCCATGGTGTGCGACGCGACCGCCGTCTTTCCTTTGCCAGAGCACCTGACCTTTCAGCAAGGCGCAGCTATTGGAGTTCCTTGGGTCACCGCCTTCCGCGCCCTATTTCAGCGTGGCCATTTGCAGCCAGGCGAGACAGTGCTGATACACGGCGCCAGCGGCGGCGTTGGACTCCCGGCCGTTCAGATGGCAGCACACTTCGGCGCGATTGTCGTCGGTACGGCCGGCACCAAAGCGGGCATGACCCTCATTCGAAGTCATGGCGCCCACGCCGCGCTCAACCATTCGAAAGAAGGTTACCTTGAGCCGATCGACGTCATCACAAGTAACAGTGGTGTTGGCCTCATACTGGAAATGCTGGCTGACAGAAATCTCGAAAAGGACTTCTCAGTCCTAGCCAAGGGTGGGCGAATTGTCGTCGTTGGGAGCCGCGGAAAACTGAGCTTTGCGCCGCGGCTCAGCATGATCAAGGAGGCGGACATACGAGGCACTGCACTTTGGAACATGACTGTCGCGGACCACACGCAAGCGATGGATGCAATCATGGGCTATCTTGATGGCGAAGAGCTGCTTCCAGTCGTGGGGACTGTCTTTAAGTTGTCTGAGGCGCCAAATGCCCACGACTTCGTGCGTTTAGGTGGTGCGCTCGGGAAGTGCGTTCTCGACTGCGAATGAAAGCGGGTTCAGTTTTTCGTACCGTAAGGGAGACCCGCTCTACGGATCCAGAACCTCCTACGCGCCGGCGCCGAGAAGCTCACCGACAAGCAGTGGACCAGGTTCGAGACCGCGATCGCCGC
>JBBSTN010000402.1:0-2965 GCA_038235845.1 Gemmatimonadales bacterium
CGGTACGTGCAGTGCACGGCCCCGCGCTCGATGCGGCAAAAGCTGGGGGAGGTGACGCAACCGATGCGGTGATGCAGTCGGTAGCGGAAATGCGCGCAGATTATGAAGAGCAGCTCGACGCTCGTTATGCGGCGGCCCGCGGTTTCGTTGATGCAATCCTGTATCCTGAAGACACGCGACGCATACTCGCGTTGGCGCTCCGTACTGCCGCGCAGAATCCTGGGCCCCACCTCGGAGCCTTTGTTCTACCACCTATGCCGGGTGCGCCTTCGTGAAATCCGATGTCGGCGGGTCTGAAAGCGTGAGCTCATTGCAGTGCCAATAACGACAGCAGTACAGCATCCATTACAACGCCGTTCACAAAATGAGGTCATATGAGTGAGAAGTCGAAGGTCGTCCGCGTTGCGAGCGGGCAGGGATTCTGGGGCGACTGGCTTGAAGCTCCGCGTCGACAAGTCGAGGGCGGGCAAGTCGATTATCTCATGCTCGACTATCTCGCTGAAGTGACGATGTCCATCGTTCAGAAGCAGAAGGAACGCGATCCACGAATGGGCTATGCGCGCGATTTTATCGGCGCCATGGAAAGCGTTTTTCCTGCGGTTGCCAAACGCGGAGTCAAGGTCATCGCGAACGCCGGCGGCGTGAACCCGGTGGCCTGTGCTGAAGCCGTTCTCGAAGCTGCCTCTGGTTCTGATGTCCGCGGCGACATCAGGATTGGAGTTGTAACGGGCGACGATATCCTTGCCCGACTCGACACGCTTATCGAAGAAGGACACAGTCTCGCCAACATGGACACGGGCGCGCCGTTGGCGTCCATTCGAGAACATGTTGTCTCCGCCAATGTCTACATCGGTTCCACGCCAATCGTCGAAGCGCTCGAGAGAGGTGCGAATGTTGTTGTCACCGGGCGAAGCACCGATACAGCGCTCACCATGGCTCCTCTGCGACATGAGTTCAAGTGGGCGGCCGACGACTGGAACAAGCTCGCAGCGGGTATCATCGCTGGCCACATACTCGAATGCGGAGCACAGTGTTCCGGTGGAAACTGCCTGCACGACTGGCGCAATATTCCTGATCTCGCCAACGTTGGTTATCCAATCGCCGAAGTTTCATCAGACGGAACGTTCATCATTACCAAGCATGACGGAACTGGAGGCAGAGTTTCTGTCCCCAGCGTAACCGAACAGCTGGTGTATGAAATGGGCGATCCCAACGCGTACATCACCCCCGACGTCGTTGCCGATTTCACATCCATAAAGCTCGAAGCGGACGGGGAGAATCGGGTGAAAGTTCACGGTATAACCGGCGCGCCGCCAACGCCGTTTCTCAAAGTTTCCATTGCCTATCGCGCAGGATACAAGGCTGTTGGCTCGCTGGTGTATTCATGGCCCGATGCAATGGAGAAAGCCGAACTTGCCAACAAAGTGCTTCGCGAACGGCTCGATCGTCTGGGCCTGAAATTCGATCAGGTGCTCAGCGAATTCGTTGGCGCGAATGCATCGCACGGAGCGCTGGCAGGCGACGGTCGCGACGCACCGGAGGTTCAGTATCGCATCGGAGTTCGAGGGTCCGATCGCTCGGCGGTCGAACGGTTTACACGCGAGATAGCGCCTTTGGTGCTCAACGGCCCGCCGAGTGTTACGGGTTTTGCAGGTGGGCGACCGAAGGTGGAAGAAATAGTGGCGTACTGGCCAGCGCTGCTAGACAAGCGTGCGGTCACCACATCCGTCAGCATAATGGAGTAACCATGCGCGTACAATTAGTTGATATTGCACACGCCCGCAGTGGCGATAAGGGTGATACTGCGAATGTTGGATTGATCGCACTCCGCCCGGAGTGGTATCCGATCATTGAAAGATTGGTTACACGTGATCGTGTAAAAAAGCATTTTGAAGGTCAGATTAACGGCGACGTTATCCGCTATGAACTACCCAATCTCAATGCGCTCAACTTTCTGCTTCACGGTGCGTTGGACGGTGGCGGCACCCTGTCGCTGAAAACCGATGCCCAGGGAAAGGTTTATTCAACCGCACTTCTTCGCATGATCGTGGATGTTCCCGACAGCGAGGCGCTTGCGGCTGGACTGCCCGAGGCGGCGTAATGACGGTTGCTCGTCTTGTATTGCTGCTCGCGGGTGTGATTATTTTCGGTTACAGCCTGAACACCGGTACGACTTGGGCGAGATATCTGGCGATCGGACTGGTAGCCGTCGCGCTCCTCACTCGGCTACTTGAGCGTTTGATGCGGAGCCGGAGAATGTGACTCAGAAGCTGGTTGCTGGAGATCGGGTCGTCGTCATTGGCGCTGGCCCCGCGGGATTGACTCTGGCATACCTGCTGTCAAAGCTGGGAGTCGAAGTTGTTGTTTTGGAGGCATCAAATGTGGTGGGCGGGATCTCGCAAACCGCAGAATACAAAGGCTTTCGTTTCGACATAGGCGGACACCGGTTCTTCACCAAAATCAAGCCGGTCGCTCAGCTCTGGGATGAGCTCCTGGGCTCCGAGCTTCTCGACGTGCCCCGGCTTTCCCGAATCTTGTATAACGGACAGTTCTTCAATTATCCGTTGACCGCTGTTAATGCGCTGGTGGGCCTTGGTCCGGTGAACGCAGTGCGAATCCTTGCAAGCTATGCAAAAGCCAAAATCAGACCATCAGCGAAGGAAGATACCTTCGAGGAATGGGTCACAAACAGATTTGGCCGGCGACTGTACGAGATATTCTTTCGAACGTACACTGAGAAGGTGTGGGGCATACCCTGCGGCGAAATCAGCGCAGAATGGGCTGCGCAACGAATCCAAGGCCTGTCGTTGGCTCGCGCTATCCTGAGTGCAACACCGCTTACGAGACGAGACCCAGGCATCAAGTCACTTATCAAGGCCATGAAGTATCCGCGATTGGGGCCAGGCCAGATGTGGGAGGCTTGTCGTGATCGAATTGTGCAATTGGGCGGCTCGGTACTGATGCA
>JBBSTN010000403.1:0-2961 GCA_038235845.1 Gemmatimonadales bacterium
CCACGAGGGCCATGCCACAAGATTTCGGAACACGGGATCTCCGCTTGCCAGCAGCAATGTAAGAACCACAAGCAGGACGAACGCGACCACCAGCGAGCGGACAATTGCACCAACGGGGAGTTTCGACTGACCCTCTTCGAGTGTCGATTGCTTCCGCATTCTGGAATTTACGAACAGGAACTCGAATGGTCCAATGAGCACGTCCTTCACAAGAGCGAGCGCACGCGCGAGCAGCTCTTCGGCCTTCGTGTTGATCATGCCGGATTTATCACACGGACGTGTCGTCAGTGCGGCGAGCGAAATTGCTGTGAGCGCCGCGAGCACGTTGGCGACAGCCAGGATCTCCGAGTCGCGTATGGCAACCAGCGCAGCGAATAGCACTGAAATCCAGAGCAGGATGCGAGTTTCCAGCGACAACGCTCGGCTTTCTACAAGACGGTCGGATGCTGTGGTCGAGATAGACATTGGGCCAGGCGGCGAGTCGGATTCGAGCCTACGGGCAGAGGCTGTGAGTGTAGCGGCGACGGCCACGAGATAGAGTGTGATGCCGACGCCACCCGGGCCTCCCTGGAAAAGAAGATCACCTAGAAGTCCGGCCGCACCGGCACCAATAGCGATTCGAGAGGCGACTGCACGGGTGGGAAGGTGGCTTTTCCGCTCGACGACTGTCTCGTCGGCGATCTCTCGGTGGATGACGGTGAAACTAGAGTCGAGCATTTGATTTCCGGCAGGTGTGGGATTGGATGCAGATACGAAAAGCACTTTGCAAGACAAAGTCAACTGCCGGCGCAGCTATTCACCACTTTCGCTCCCAGCGGCGCGACAGCATGCGGTGGGGGTAAAAGACAGCAAATTGATATTATGAACGTATAACGTCAGATCGACTGTTGGTTCAAAACATCACCCGGAGTTGGAATGCGGTTGCTACAGTTGCTGAAAGGAAGTGTTTTGGTGGGTGCATCGACGATGCTGCTTGTCGCGCCATCGCTCGTTCACGCTCAACCGCCAAAAGTGAATTCATTCGGAAACCCTGAGCGTGTAACGCCAGCTCCAACTCGCGCTACGATTGATGTGCGGGATTTGCAGATTCGCCTGTATCAGTTTGCGGACGATTCCATGCTGGGCCGTCAGATCGGACGCGTCGGAAATATGAAAGGCACGGACTATCTGGCAGCGGAAGTCAAGCGTCTGGGTTTGTTGCCGGCCGGGGACAATGGGACGTATTTCCAGACTTTGCCGTACCACATAAAGAAGTTCACCGACCACTCACGGCTCACGGTAGACGGAAACCCGTTGGCATGGGGTAGCGAATGGGTAGCAGTGCCAGGGGCACGGGCTCCGCGTCCGATCAGCAACGCCGAAGTGATTTTCGGCGGTACCATGGGCACAACAGCGGGACTGATTACTCCGGCACAGGCAGCAGGTAAGCTGGTGGTTATGCTGCCGGCGGCGCGGGACGTGCGCGCAGAGGGTCGCGGGGGCCGAGTAGGGTTTGGTGCGGGTACGGCCTCGCCTTATCCAGACGCGGTGGCAGTCGCAGTAATCGATCTTGACGAACTTACGCCCGCGCAGCGTGCAGCGATCAACGATCCGGTCGTTGCGTCATCGAGTGCTCCTCCACGTGGAGGACGGGGCGGTCGCGGTGCGGGCGCGGCCAACGAGGTTGTCGATTCAGTAGCGCTGCTCAAGGATCAGATTGCCGCGCTTGTGCCGCAGGCGTCTCTCCGGTTGACGCGCGGAGCGGCCGCTCGGCTATTTGGGCAGTCCACGCTTGACGGCCTCGCCGCGGGCGCGAAGGGCGGCACTGCTACGGCATCACTCGATTTTGTTGAGCTGCCCACCAACTGGGCGCGAAACGTGGTTGCCATCGTCCCTGGAAGCGATCCAAAGCTCAAGTATCAGTACGTGGCGATTGGCGCACACAACGACCACGTGGGAATTTCGACGCCGCTCGACAAGGATTCGGTACGCGCATACAATATCGCAGCAAACAGGCTGCTGCTGGCGAACAAGATGATCGCACTCAGCGCAGACCAGCGCTTGTCGATCAAGGTGAACATGGACAGCATTCGTCGAGCTCACCCCACGGTGCGTCTCGATTCCATTCGCAATGGTGCGGATGACGACGGCTCAGGATCCATGGGGGTGCTCGAGATAGCGGAGGCGATGATGGCGATGCCCGTCAAGCCGAAGCGCTCGACACTATTCGTGTGGCACACAGGTGAAGAGGCTGGTCTGATTGGCTCCGCGTTTTTTGTCGCGAACCCCACGGTGCCGCTTGATTCCGTTGTTGCGCAAATCAACATCGACATGATAGGTCGTGGGCGCGCCGAGGATCTTCCCGGCGGAAGCAACGATTATCTCGGGGTCGTCGGATCGTACTTTGATTCGAAAGATCTTGGCGACCAGGTGGCGGCTGCAAACAAAAAGCTGGCAAGCCCACTAAAGCTCGACTATCAGTACGACAGTACGATGACGTGGTCGGGATACAACAACATTTATGGCCGGAGTGATCATTTCAACTACGCAAGATCTGGTGTGCCAATCGCGTTCTTCTTCACGGGATTGCACGGCGATTACCATCAGTTGAGCGATGAGCCGGAGTACATCGATTATTCGCATTACGCGAGGATAACGAATTACATAAAGGACATCGTGATCGACGTCGGGAATGGAGCAAGACCTCGGCTCAATGGTACCAACCCTGCCAAGCCAAGAACCATCGTCCCGTAGCTACGTCTCCGGCCGATAAGTTTTCGGCGTTCGCCCATTTCATCAACGGCGACAACGATTGGATGAGTGAACAGTCGAATTTTCAGGCACGGGCGCCGGATTCATGGCTTCTGTGCAGTCGGCCTCGCATGCAGATCGGATCGAATGAAGTTCACGTGTGGAGATTTTCGCTCGACGTGTCTCGGCAGCTTCGAGCGCAACTGGCAGAGACTCTGTCGTCCGACGAAC
>JBBSTN010000404.1:0-2951 GCA_038235845.1 Gemmatimonadales bacterium
CGAGCAGCCTGAAACAGAGAAGGGGGGCGGCGGCGACTTCGCCGCCGCCCCCATTCTTCATATCAAGTGTAAGTCGCGAGAGCTACACTTTGAAATCTCCTGGTTACGGCTGCTCACTCAAATTCGTGCAGCCAAACCCACCCAGATCTGACGGCGTCGACCCAGGATCAAACACCCTGGCATAGTATCGCTTGCCGCTCTCCAGCTTGGGGATAGTGGCCATCGCATCGCCACTTCCGTCATTCCTGGTGAGCAGCTGACGGAACGCCGCGCCAGCCGCTACCGAACGCCCGTCATCGCCGCAAGACCCTGCCACGATGTCCCATGCAATCTGGCGATTAATCGGCGCCGAGCGAATGGTGATCTTGGCGCGAGAATCCTTTGCTCCTTTCGGCTCAACACGAATATCGGCCGCTCCACGGAGTGAGGACAACGAGATAATACTTCCCGCCCACTTTCCGCTTCCCTGCGCGGCACTCGCCTGAGCCGAATCCTGAGCCGCCAGCGGAGTGCCAACGAGAGCGCACAGTGCGATCGCCGAAAGCGATGCACCGAACACGAACCCAAGTCGCCGTGAATGAAGATTGAAAACTTGTTTTGACATTTCTCAGATTTTGATTTGAGGATCATCGGCATGCACAAACGTGCACCGCATACCTTGGCGATCTATCTTACAGCCGAGGACGAGCGGAGGTCCAGCAGTCAAATTATTCCCTGCCGTAACACCTGCTCGACAGCACTCACCGTTGCGTCAATTTCAATGGGAGGATTGCTGCCGGCGCCAGCTCGTCCACTATGAGCGACCCCTTCACCGCCAGGGCGGCCCAAGGGGTTGCTGGCGTGTAATAGCTCCAACATCCCGGGGTCCTTTAACACGTGGCCCGTCAGCACCGCCACTACTCGATGCTCTGGACGTATTACGCCTTGCGCTACCAGTTTTCGAACTCCGGCAACACTGGCGGCGCTTGCTGCCTCGCAACCCACCCCCGCCGCGTCGACGGCAATTTTCGCGGAGATGATTTCCTCATCGCTGCATGAAATGACTAGACCATCGGTTTGACGAATCGCACGCACCGCGCGATTCCATGATGCGGGGTCTCCGATTCTTATTGCGGTCGCGACCGTTTCCGCACGAACGCTTGCGCGGTTGAAAAAATCAGGAAAGCTGGCGACGAAAGGTGCCGCGCCAGCGGCCTGCACTGAAACAAGCCGAGGCGTTCTATCGATGAGTCCAAGCGCGAAGGCTTCCCGCAGCGCCTTTCCGAATGCAGAAGTATTTCCCAGGTTGCCGGCGGGAAGTCCAATGAAGTCCGGTGCTACCCAATCGAGCTGTTGAAGCAACTCGAAGACGATGGTCTTCTGACCCTCGATACGCCATGGATTGACAGAATTGAGCAGATAGATTCCGAGTTCCTTTGACGCCTCTCGAGCGAGTCTGAGGCAATCATCGAAATCTCCGCGCACCACAAGCGTTTTTGCACCATATGCAAGCGTCTGACTGAGCTTTCCCGCTGCGACCTTTCCGGCCGGAATAAACACCAATCCTGGAATTCCCGCCTGCGCAGCGTAAGAAGAAAGCGATGCGGACGTATTGCCCGTGCTTGCGCATGCCACCGCGGTCGCGCCGATTCGCACGGCCTGTGTAACACCGACCGTCATTCCTCGATCCTTGAATGAGCCTGTAGGATTGTGTCCCTCGTGCTTGAGCAGAAGCTGGTCGCATCCGGAAAATTCTGAGAGCAACGATCTTTGCAATAGAGGCGTGTTGCCTTCGGGATGGGAAACAATTCCTTGTGGTAAAGCTGCAATCGAAGGCATTACGAGTTGCATGTACCGCCAGACTCCTGATGCCTCGTGGGTCGCGAACCGGCAACAACCCACTTCGAATATTCGCTTGAGATCGTCGGAGGAAAGCGGTGCTCCATCTGCACTCTTCGGAGCCTCGTGCAGCACGTCGAGAAGATCTCCGCAAGCAGCACACTCCGTGTGAGCACTTGATTCGGAAACTTCCCACTCGCAGCTCTCACAGCGCTGCACCGTCGCCCCCGTCAGCAGAAATGCCTCGTTCATTGTCGCGCTATTCACCGTCTTGCTGTTCACCGTCAATCACCGCTCCCATGAAATCGATTGTAGCAACTCTGCTGCTGCATTCACGTCCTGAAGCATTGAACGCCCACCGCATTGCTTCGGCTGCAGCGAGTGCCGTCGCCTCGCTGGCGCACACCGCAAATGTCGTGGGGCCCGCACCAGAAAAAGATGCGCCCAGTGCACCGGAATCGATGGCTGCATTCTTGGCTTCTCTGAAGCCCGGTACAAGTACAGAGCGCGGAAGTTCAGCCACATGATCAACCATCGCGCGTCCGAGAAGTTCGAGATCGCCTGTGACAAACGCGTTTACCAGCGCCGCGACGCTCGCCAGCTGCGCGATGAGCATACTCCTCGGATAAAAATCTGGCAACACTGCTCGCGCGTCGGCAGTGCGAATCCGTATATCCGGATGTGCGAGAGCAAACCACAGGTCCATTCCAACAGGCACCCTCGATACATCTGGCGGATCGACAGACCGAACACAAACCACCCCTCCGAGCATTGCCGCAGCAATATTATCCAGATGTCTGCCCGCGACCGCACTCTCGGCCACCAGCGCCGCCTGCATTAGCGCAATGTCGTCCAGGCCGTCGGCGCCGGATCGCACAAGTAGTGCGTTGACCGCGACCGCCGCCGCCACCGCAGATGCACTCGACCCTCCCTGCCCTGCCTCCAACGGCAAGCCCTTGGTGACGGAAAGAGCGATGCACATATCGCGAGTGAAATACGCGCATCCGCTCAGGTCCAGCACTGCAACGGCCGCGATGCCGCAACTGTTTCGCGCGACGTCATTGCTGATCTCCGTGTGTCCTGAATCGACGATAGATACCCCTGTGCCATCGACCCACGATGCGGTCACTCTA
>JBBSTN010000405.1:0-2938 GCA_038235845.1 Gemmatimonadales bacterium
GGCGTCGAATTCGACGCCGCCCCCATTCTCTGTTTCAGGCTACTCGTTTCTGCTTAAGGCGCGCTACCCGGGCCGCCACCGCCGAATGTGTAGTACGGGAACCCGAGTGTCTCGAGTTCACGTCCATGCACTGGCAGATGAATTGGAGTGCCCGGGATGAGAGTTCCCCAGCCGCGTGCGTCGGTGTACGCAATAATTGCCTCTGTCGGATACAGCGAAATGCGCTTCTCGTACATGATGGCGTCGAATAGGTCACCACACGTTCCGTCTGCTTTGCGCGGCACACAATCTCGACCCGCTGGCGGGCCGCTTGCGGTTACTGGCTTGAGGTTAGCAGCCACTCGTGTAGGGTTGAGCAATGCTGCAGCTTCAGCTAGGCGGCCAAGGCGATACAGCGCCTCAGCACGAATAAACTTCATCTCCGCCACAGACATTGTCGTTATAAGCCCGGTCTGGTAGTAATTCGACCCGGATAGCAGGTACTTGATGCTGCGGTACCGGCTGTGCATGTAAGTGCCGTTCGCTGACGACATTGTCTGATTTGCGAGATAGCCGTAGTCAGTTCCGTTAGTGGTTGGTGTAGCACCCTGGATTCGGCGGTCGGGCGTAACAACTCTAAACGAAACGCGATCATCGAGCGATGATGCCAGCCATGCCTGGTACGCTCCGGATGTATCCGACGGCCCAATGAGACGCGGATTTGCCCGTGCGTTGGTTTGCAGCACCGAGTAAAAATAGTAGCTCGACCACGTGGCATTGATGGCAAGATCGGCCTGTTGAGCAAAATCCTTGGTAATGCCCGAGTCGAGCTGAGCGAGTACAAGCTGCCAGTTGACTGCGGCGCGGTCAGTCGGCGAGCGTGGCATGTAGACTTCGGAGCGAACGAGATATGAGTACATGATTTTCACGAAATCGTCGCGCTTGATGCTCTGGCCGTTGATGAAAATGGGCGGGAGCGTAAAGTCTTTCGCCGCCTTCGCTTGAGCAATGGTCTCCCGCATCATCCTGCGACCAAGCGCTGCTATCTCTGTGTACGGCTTGAGCTCATATGCAAAGGTCTCCGGGTTCGCTTTCTCGTCGGCGAGGTAAGCCTGATCGAAAAGAAGAGCGAGGTAGATATTATCTAGCGCAATGATGAATTTGGCAAAAATCTTGTCCCGTTCGGTGTCCGCGCCATTCGGGTTCTCTGCTGACACGACACCTACCCTGAGACCGCGATCGATCGCCTGCCAGGCATCACGGGCCGAGGCTATCGATTCGTAAAGGTCATACCATGGTTTTCGGTTTGTCCAGCCGCCCTGATCCTGATTGTCGATAGCGACTCTTGGCTCCTGGGTAACCACGAGGCCGCTGTTGTTGTTGTCAGCAGTGGTTTGCTCATTGCCCCAGACGGACAGTGGCCGTACTGGATATTGGTTGGTGGCGGTGCCGCGCGCACCCTGCGCAACGCCCCAGAACGCGCGCCAGGAACCGATCAGCGCCGCCTCCAAGTTCTCACCGCTGCCATACACAACATCGACGTTTGGCGTGTTGGGATTGGCGACGTCCAACGATTGGCATGCCGTCCAGACTGTGGGAGCGAGAACAGTAAGCCCCACGACCATAATGCGACGGAACTTTCTTGATTTCATGTTTGGCTTCGAAAGTGACAAAGCGGGGTGTTTGGATGACGTCATAAACTATTCCTCCGCTTAAAAAGTGATTGTGGTGGCAAGTGTAAATGTGCGCGTCTGCGGATAGTCGAGACCGTCGATTCTCGTTGTCGCGCTCTGTCCCTGAGGATTGAGCCCGGAGTAGCGGGTGGCAGTAAAAAGGTTTCTACCGACCAGATCCACCTGCAGGCGGTTTGCACCGATTTTTCCGAGGAAGCCAAATTTGTCGGCATTAAAGACATATCCGACTGAGGCTTCGGTGAGGCGAGCGTAGGTGGCCTTCTGCACAAAATTCTGCAGGTAGTTGTTATTGCCATCTGCGAGCCCTGTAGCGTAATAAGCAGTGTTTTTGCGAAGTTCGTCCGGCCTGCCGCGCTGATCAACGTCCGGGTGATCGCTCGTTGCGTAGAGCGACTGCTCAACCTGATTGTAAACGTCACCACCGAACTGGCCGGCAATCTGCCCGTATACTCGGAACCCCTTGTAGCGAAAGGTGTTCTGGAGCCCATACTGCAGACTCGGGTTGCCATCGCCGATCTGACCGAACCAGCGAGTGTTCGTCGCCGGATCTAATTCGACGATAGGGCGGCCCCACGCGTAGCTCACACCGTCAACGCGAACGGTTGTGTTCCATAGTTCCTTGGCCTTGCCATCGCGCCAGGTATTGCCATCGCCAACCGCAACGACATATCCCTCATCATTCACATCGAATGCGCTCCCTGAATTTGCATGAACGGTGCGAAGGTTGCTCTTGTCCCGAACAAGACGGTTACCCCACATAGTGCCCAGGCGGGTCTTCTCGCAACGCCAGAGAATGCCTTCGCCATAACAAGTACGATTGAACTCGGAAATAAAGTTGCGACGATGATCTCCAACAAGCAGCACGTCCCACTGAAGACCCTTAGGATTGCTGAGGACCCGAGCCTGAATTGTACCTTCGATAGTGTTACCGGTAATCTGCCCAACGTTGGCTTCGAATGTGTTATATCCGCTCAAAGCGGTCGCTGGCACAGAAATAAGGTTGTCGCGCGAATTTACCGACACGTAGACAAAAGACGCCTGAACGCGATTGTTGAAGATGAGATCGAGCCCAACTTCCTGCTCAGTCGCGATCTCCGGCCTGAGAAGCGGGTTACCGCGAGATTGTCTCGTTATAGCGCCGCTACCATCGATGCCGAGCGCGTCATACTGGTCGGAGAAGCCAGGACGAGTGCCGGCAGTACCGATATTGTATCTCACCTTGAAAAGGTTGAGCTTTTCGAACGGAAACCACCCTTCCTCGTTTA
>JBBSTN010000406.1:0-2875 GCA_038235845.1 Gemmatimonadales bacterium
GGCCGTTTGCCCCAGCCTGACAAAGGTTACTTATCAACGATGACCTGCTTTGCACCACTTGCGACAGGAACCCGCACGGTCTTGCCTCCCGGCCAGCGAGCCCATACGGCCGTTGGTACGCCGTCGAGTCCGAAAACCTGAATCGCGCTATTCTGCGAGAGATATCCGGCGCTCGACTGAATCTCGCGCACCGGCCCCATTCGCTCGCCATACACGATTCGAAGCTGGACTCCAACGCCGTCAGGATTGTGCGCGGGCCCCTGCACCCGCACTCGCAACCCGGGCTTCGCGTTGCGATTGATAAACAGCCTGGTGTCAGAGCCATTCTGTGAAACGGCCAAGTCGAGCCGACCGTCACCGTTGAAGTCTGAGTAACCGGCTCCACGTTGATCGCCGTAAATCACGAGTCCCGATCGCGCACCGTCCACCGCTCTGAGATTGACTCCGTACTTGCCCTGCCGGTTTGCAGTGGTAGGAGTTGACGCTCTGTTGAGTAGCAGCAGACCTCGGCCAGCGTCAAAGCGGGGCGTTCCAATCACGGTCGCCGATAAATTCTGACCGAGGAAAACATCTTCGCGACCGTCGCCGTTGAAATCTGCAATGCCGGCATAAAATGCCGGAGCAAGTTGAGCTTCTTCCGGTAGCGGCACTACCTCGAAGTGATCGCCGCGATTCATCAAGGCAACGTTGTCCAGTGTTGTCACCGACAGTCGCTGAGTTTGAGAAAGTGACGGTCCAAGGACCTGCTCAATCGATGCATCCGCATACTCCGCAAATGTACGGATACTCCGCGCCATCGCGGGGAACGCCATCCGTACTCTCGCGTAGCTGTTGAGCGGAACCATGGTGCCAAGCCGCGAGTCGCGTTGCGCGAGCAGCATCTCTTCTTCGCCGCGCGCACCAAAGGGACCGTGCACCAACAACAGTGGGCGACTGCTGTCGGCGTGAAATGTGGTATTGCGTCCAAAACTTGTGGCTACTAAATCCAGTTTTCCATCGCCGTCAAGATCGCCCGCTGCAACGCCGTTCCACCGGCTGGTAAGTTTGCTCAAGCCCCAGCTTTCCGGAGCGACGCTTAATTTTCCGCGCCCGTCGTTGAGTAGCAGCAAAATCGAACCCCACTCGCGCGCCAGTATGAGATCGTCGCTGCCATCGCCGTTCATGTCTGCAAACATTGCGGATGAAACCATTCCGACGCTTTGCAGGACTCGTGAATTGACTGTGTCGAACACAAATGAATCATTGACCTTGATGAACAATCCGGACGAGGGAGCGACTGGATATCGCTGCGGAATCGCTCGTGATCCGACAAACAGATCGAGTGTGCCGTCTCCGTTATAGTCGGCCATTGCCATAGGCCCGGTCGACGCCTCGTGAGAACCAACAGCAGACGACGCACCAGTGACTAACGAAGCTCCGCTCACCGCGATTCGAATTGCCGCTGGCTGTGCGGCCATCTCGCTCTCGCTACGCGATTGCCATGTTGCCACGCCCACGAGCACACTGGTCCGACCGCCATCGGTGAAGCCAATCAGACTGGTGTAGTCCAGATTCGCGGCAGGCCCCTGAACCTGCGTACTCCGGAGCTCTCCGTTCACGTTTTTGAACACGGCCACGTGCCCACCCTTCCCTGTCCCGACGAGCAGCTCGTCCTTTCCATCGCGGTCGAGATCATACCACGAGACGCCCGGGCCAATCTGAGAGAGTGCGTTCGGCAACAGAAACTGCCTGTCCCAATCATCAAAGTCATCTTCGATATGTTTGTGTCCGCCAAGTTGAGTGCTCGCGTCGGCGAACAAGGGCCCCCCGGTGTATCCAGAATCCAATTTCGCCGAGTCGGGTCGAGCGGTCGCACCGGCGGTGGTGATATGGTATTCGCGGTTGGCTCGCACGTCTTGGATAGTGGTGCGTCTGCCATCCCGCCAATCAACCACCAGCGTGGTGCGGGACGCTGGCTTTGAACTCATCGCGAAACTCGTTTCGTAATCGCTGTGCGACATGTACAGCCCGCCGACAACGACTTCATGGGTTTGCAGCGGCACCGCGCCATTTAGCAGGGAGATCTTTGCACCCACCGCCCTTGTATTTGGCGCATCACCTACAAGACGAACAGCCACCCGCGGTGCCGCTGCGTCGTTGCGAAGTACAAGGGCTGGCGAACGCAGTCTGTTGACAACTACGTCGAGATCGCCGTCACCGTCGAGGTCTGCCGACGCCATTGTATGCGAAATATCCTCTTCGGTGCCGAAGTGCCATTCGCTGCTCGCATCGGCGAATGTAAGATCGCCGCGGTTACGTAACGCGACGTTCTTGCGTTTGAGCGTAGGAAACTCCCAGCGAAGACGTTGCCAGGGCACGGCGTTCAAACGATTCTGCAGGCCCTCCTGAACGTCCGCGTCCATGATGTCCCACAGATGACCGTTGCCAATCAGGATGTCTTCGTATCCGTCCAGATCGACATCCATCAACATTGTACTCCACGACCATCCGCTCTCAGACACTCCCGCAAACTGCGAGACCTCGGCGAAAGTGCCGTCGCCGCGGTTGATAAAAAGTGTGTTCCGTTGCTGTTGCAGCTGTTGCTGCATATCACCCGGTCGCTTGGGAAGCGCTGTATTGGTGGGAATTTGCGTTTTGAGCTTGTGTGAATCGTTGGCGAGCATGTCGACAGTGTAGAGATCTGGCAACCCGTCGCCGTTGACGTCGGCAACATCTACCGCCATCGTCGAGTTGCTCATCTGCCGTTGTGCCGACCAGTCCGCAAGTTTGAAATTTCCCCTTCCATCGTTGTACCACAACATGTCGGTGTCTTCAAAATCATTCGCTACATACAGATCTGGTGCGCCATCGCCATTGAGGTCAGCAAAGCGCGCAC
>JBBSTN010000407.1:0-2844 GCA_038235845.1 Gemmatimonadales bacterium
GAGTTGAGTCCGCCGTTCTTTCGAACAACGCTTCGTACCACGCCATGGCCGCGGCAAGGTTTTTCACGGCCAGACTGGCGATTGCGTTATTGATCAACAAGATCACGTCACTTCTGGTTTGATGTAGTGATTCCCCAGGTTGCGTCTTGGCCTTCTCGATCTCGCGCAGCGTAAACATAGCAGCGGCGATATTGTTAGATATTGTTGATTGATTACATCGTCAATCGCCCGAACCAAATACCTCAGAGTTGATAACATGATTACACTTGCAGATGCACGCCGGGTAATAGCAGCAGCCGAAGCAAAAGCTGCTGAGATTGGACAACCCATGAACATTGCTGTCGCCGATGCCGGCGGCAATCTCATTGCACATGTGCGCATGGATAAGGCGTGGATGGGGAGCATCGACATCTCCATCAAGAAAGCGTTCACAGCGCGCGCGTTCGACATCGCGACCAAGGATCTCGCAGGACCTAGCCAACCCAACAATCAGTTTTACGGCATTCATGCATCAAACGATGGAAAGATCATGATTTTTGCCGGCGGCATTCCGTTAAAACGCGATGGTGATGTTGTTGGCGCGATCGGTGTGAGCGGTGGGTCGGGCGAGCAGGATCAGTCGGTTGCAGAGGCGGGCGTCGGGGCGTTTTAGCAGCACGCTAGGTCATCGCGCAACCTACGTTTATTAACTCCGCCCCGCTGGTAGCGGCCCGGTGCGTAATTCTCGCGACCCATGTTTTGTCTGTCCCTACGTTGGTGTTGACAATCCATCCGGTCGAGATGATGGCCATCCGAGGAAAGATTAAAGTGAAACGCCTATGGACAATTATTGGTGTACGAGAAATCGACGACAGCTGCAGCTGGTATCAGTCGCTGCTTGGCTTGCCGGAGTTGCCGCCGGCGCATAACCATTTCGACCAGCTCCTGGACTCGGATGGCACGGTCCTACTCTGCCTTCACGAGTGGGGTGCGCATGAGCATCCCTCCCTTACGAGCCCCGATCAGGCGCAACCTGGCAACGGCCTCCTACTGTTTTTTCGTGTCGACGATTTCGATGTGGCGGTGCAAAGGGCACGCGCTCTGGTGGCCACGCTCGATGAGGACCCCCATCTGAATCCGAATACCGGCACTCACGAGTTTTCACTGCGCGATCGGGATGGGTACTATGTGACGATCAGTGCGCTGCACGCGGCCTCAATACCAGCGAGTGATTGACGATCACGGCAACCGCCGACCATTGAACAATGCCAATCTTGATGAATGCCACAGTCGAAATGCAACAGTCAGTGTCGAGATTATTGCAAAATCTTGGGGCAGGTTCGTGTAGGGTTAGGTAGAATTTGTGGGTTGGTGATGCGAGTCCACAAGATTCGCTACACGAGCGGAACTGGCTAAGCGCCGGCATGACCGTAATTTGCGTTCTATCCATATATTCGACTATTGAATCGGAACTCCCAGCCATGTGAGTTCTGGCGCCCTCCGTTGTCCTTCACATTCCCTCCGGCAGATGGGTCTTCACGCCTCCTTCCCCAAATCACCTTACGCGGAACTCATTCCCGAAATGCGTTGGTTTCCGGCCGATGAGTCATTGCGCGATGGATATGCCAAGCTCCTTCCGCCACTCGTGGCCAAGGTTCGGAAGGAGGTCCACGCATGGCGTCACAACGGCTACGCAGGTGCTTCAGCGACATCGTTGACACTTCTTCGCCACTGGTTCGAAACCGAGCACCTTCTGGAGGAAGCGGACGGTTCTCTGACGCCTTTCCGCTACTACTACGCACAACGCGAGGCGGTGGAAACGGTAATCTGGCTATACGAGGTGAGGAAGGCGCGCGACAAGTATGATCTCATGCGCTTCGACTCGTCGGGAGGGCTCACCACCGGCAGCTTCGATGAGGAATGGACGCGATACGTGCTCAAGCTGGCCACAGGCGCCGGCAAGACGAAGGTGCTTTCGCTGCTGCTCGCGTGGAGCTTCTTTCATCGTACCTACGAGGAAGGCTCCGAGCTCGCGCGAAATTTCCTCGTCATTGCTCCAAATATCATCGTACTCGACCGCTTACGAATGGATTTCGACGGCTTGAAGATCTTCTTCAACGACCCGATTCTCCCACCCAACGGCGCCGATGGACGCAACTGGGGAGACGACTTCCAGCTCGCGGTGCACATCCAGGATGACGTGCGGGTCGCTCGCGAAACGGGCAATATCTTCCTTACCAACGTGCACCGAATATTCATGCACGATGTGGCTGAGCCGTCGCTCGAAGACGAGGACTTGAGCAACTATTTTCTTGATCCGTTCGGTACACGTCCGTCAGGCAAAACGACCGACAGCAAAACCGACCTCGGCGAAATTATCCGCGAAATAGACGAATTGACGGTATTCAACGACGAGGCGCACCACATTCACGACCCGCGCATGGCGTGGTTCAAGTCTATTCAGGACGTGCACCACCGGATGCTGCAGAAAGAGGGGCGACTGGCGCTGCAGATCGACCTGACGGCCACCCCGCGCGACATGAACGGCGCCATCTTTCCGCAAACGGTTTCCGATTACCCACTGGTCGAAGCAATTCACCAGGATGTAGTAAAGCATCCGGTGCTTCCCGACGCACCCAGCCGAGCGAAGCTGCGCGAGCACACCACGCATCGGTTCGAGGAACGATACGCCGACTACCTCAAGCTTGGCGTCGAGGAATGGAAGAAGAGCTATGCCGACCACTTGGTGACAGGCAAGAAGGCCGTGCTGTTCGTGATGGTGGATGACACCAAGAATTGCGACGAGGTGGGGGAGTATCTGCAAAAGATCTGCCCCGAGCTACAAGACGCGGTGCTGGTTATTCA
>JBBSTN010000408.1:0-2809 GCA_038235845.1 Gemmatimonadales bacterium
ACGCTACGTGGAGAGACGCCGAATGGTGCGAACGGCATGGGCTGTACTCGCGGATTTTCGACGACTTGGGCAGCATGGACACAGCCATCGACGATCTGGCGAGAACGCTGTCGGAAAGCAACCCGGAAGCTATGGCGCAGCTCAAACATGTGTTCTGGCAGGGCACCGAAGGCTGGGACATGCTGCTCGACGATCGCGCTGCGCTAAGCGGACGGATGGTGCTGTCGGACTTCACGCGCAACGCGATCTCGAAGTTTCGAGCGCGCTAGTCTTCGGCTTCCAAACCGGCGGTGGCCGCCGCTTCCACTTGTCTGACGGCCTCCTTCGCAGCTTCTGCCTGCTGTCGCTCCATGCTCAGGTCGGTAACCGCATCCTCAAAGCTCTGGCGGCCACCACTTTCCAGTATTCGCGTGGTGGCCCTGAACCCCGCCGACTCGAGCTTGCCAGCGGCTGAAATCATGGTTTCGATGTCGAACTCCGTTCCCTTGAGTCGCGCAAGATATTCCTCGGCGGCCGTGAGATAGCCCATCATGCCGCCCAATTCCGTCGGTGCGTAGATCTTGCCGCTGTCTCTCAGAACCCGCGCCTGAAGCGGGTCTGGCGTGACGAGATTTTCACTTCCGCATACGACCTTCAAGCTCGCGTTGGCCGACAGCCGGTTAATCGTGGACGCGTCGAGCGACCCTCCCGTGGAGTTCACTACAAACGCTGCCACCGGTCGAGCGATGAATTTTGCCTTGTCTTCCGGATCGTAAACCTTTACTCCCATCGCCTCCAGCTCCGCCCGTCGCTCGGCCCACCCTTCGAGGGCAATCACGGTACTTCCCCGGTCGCGCAGCCTTTCGAGCACCCGCATTCCGACGTTGCCGCAGCCAATCAGGCCAACCGCAGCCTCGCCAATCTTGATGTCGAAAGCGCGGAGCATGCCGGTGAGCAGACGAAAGTTGCCCTCTCCTGTGGGGATCGACGTGTCGGCTGCGACGCTGCCCTTGAAGTGCTGGTTGAGATAGCTCATGGAGCTGGTGACGCCATCGCGCATCACGCCGTGACCCAGATCCTGTCCAGTTGTGAGCCGGAAGCCACCTTTTTCTTCGATGGCGGCAAAGCACTCGAGGGCAAAATCCAGCAGTTCCGCGTCCCGAGGTTCACCCATCTGTGCGTCGGGGGATGGCGCAATGACAACCTTTCCGCCAACCATTTGCCGTAGGTGAGTGTGTCCAAGTGGCCCCGCAATGTCGAGCACGCGCGACCAGTGAACTTTCTCCTCCATGCCGATCGCCAGTGCGATAGCCTCGTGATCTGTGCTGAATCCGTCGGACTCGAGCCGCTCGGGAGGAGCAATGCGAAAACCGCCAAGTGAGAGCTTGTCGGATCCAGGTTCCGCGTGAGTGGCAGCGCTGAGGGTCCAGTCTCGCTCTACGTCGCGACAGTGGTAAACCCAGAGCGCCGGATTGCGGCTCGTTGAAAGCTCCGGAGCGATGACTGCGGCCTCTTCCGGCGAAATTACGGTCAGTTGCACGAGTATTGGTTAGTGACGAAATGAGGCAACCGATGCACTAACGGGTTGCCAGAGAGGAGCACATCCTGCAAGATCAGTGACAGTCAGCTACTGCCGTCCCCTTTCCAATTAAAGATGCTTCCGTACAGATCTCTGACATTGTTCTCCGGTTCTCTCATGCTCAGCATTGGCGCCGCGATTGCTGCGTCACCGCGCTGGTCGTCGAATGCCAACACCCAACCCGCCGCTCAATCGGCCCTGCCGGACTCCGCTCTGCTGGCGAGCTACAAGTGGCGAAATATCGGGCCAGATCGCGGGGGCCGCTCGATCGCCTCCACAGGCGTGAAAGGACGTCCCAAAGAAGCCTACTTCGGAGCCACCGGCGGCGGCCTGTGGAAAACCACCGATGGCGGCGACAACTGGTTCCCCGTAACCGACGGCCAGATCAAGAGCGCCTCCGTAGGAGCGGTCGCGGTTAGCGAGACGAACCCCGATCTGGTCTACATCGGCATGGGCGAAACGGCGATCCGCGGCAACATCATGCCTGGCGACGGTGTGTACAAGTCGACCAATGCGGGCAAGACGTGGTCGCACGTTGGCTTTTCGGAGTCCGACGGTATCTCCAAGATTCGCATTCATCCCACCAACCCCGAGATCGTCTTTGTCGCGTCGTTCGGCAAATACAGCGTACCCAGCCCCGAACGGGGTGTGTTCAAGAGCACCGACGGCGGAAAGTCGTGGCGCAAGGTGCTTTATCGTGACGACAAATCCGGGGCCATCGATATTGCCATCGACCGAAACAACCCGAATGTCATGTACGCGGCGTTGTGGGAGGCGTATCGCAAGGAATATCAGATGTCGAGCGGCGGCCCGGGTAGCGGATTGTTCAAGAGCACCGACGGCGGCGAATCGTGGACGGAAATCACGCGCAACAAGGGACTGCCGACGGGCCTCGTAGGGCGAATCGGAGTTGCAGTTACTGCAGCGAATCCGAATCGCGTGTACGCAATCGTCGAAAATGATAGCGGCGGCTTGTTCAAGAGCGACGACGCGGGTGCAACCTGGACCCTGATGAACGACAACCGCTCGATTCGTCAGCGCGCGTTCTACTACTCACATCTCTTTGCCGACCACAAGAATGCAGATGTCGTGTATGTGCAGAACACTTCGATGTTTCGTTCGAAGGATGCCGGCAAGACCCTCGACAACATCGGCAGCGGCACACACGGCGACTTTCACGATATATGGATCGACCCTGACAACCCCGACCATCTTGTAGTTGCAAACGATGGCGGCGGCACTGTGACCACT
>JBBSTN010000409.1:0-2808 GCA_038235845.1 Gemmatimonadales bacterium
TGCGTCGCAAACCGGATGGCGGAGTCGTAGAAGTAGGGCTCCATGGTAATGGTAAGGACAGCGGGCATATCGCCCGGAATGGATTGCAGCCATCGTCTTGCGATGTTGTCGCCTTTTCTGGCCGCAGCTCCCAGGTCGCGCACTCTGTCGACACGACTGATGCCGGGCAGTCGAAGCGTCTCATTGCGCACCGCTTCAATCAGCGAATCGATGTTTACGCGCGCCTTTTTCAGCACGTCTCGGTCGATGAAAACGATGCCGGATTGAAGCACCAGCGCGTTTCCGCTGAGGCCGCGCGCCGAAAGTGCCCTACGCGCACTGTCGACGGCTTGGCCCATGTCGACCCGACCGCGGTTTGGATCGGAACCTGGAAACTTGAGTTCCGGATATGGAGCAACTCCATGATCAGAACCGAGAACGAATATGATGCTGGTGCTATCGCGAAGAACAAACAACGAATCGATAAGCCGACCAAGTGCGCGGTCGACCCGAAGAACCTGATCGTGTATTTCTCTCGAGTCGGGACCATAGCGATGACCGATAGCATCGGTGGTGGAAAGCGAGATCGCGAGCACATCCATCGATGGACCTTTGCCGAGTTCCATCGCGGTAACACCCGAAAGGGCGAGATCGACGGTTACCTCGTCCATCCATGGGTATTCGGTAAATGCGACCCCTGCGGCTTCCTCGTCTGCCGGGAAAAGGTGGGGAAAGGTAAAGTCCTTTCCGCGATTTTCCACTGACACTGAATCGACTTCGCTGTAAGCGTCTGGAGGAAGTAGCAACTTCCACTCGGCACCAAGGTAGGGAGTGAGAAACTTCCTGGCATTGAACGACGTGACCCATGCCGGAAGCGTGTCTGCGTAGTAGCGGCTGGTAGTGAAGCGCCCATCGTAGGAGTACCAGTAAACTTGCTGCTGGCTACGACCAACAGGGAGTATTGCACCGCGATCCTTGCGCGACACCGACAGCGCTCTGCTACGCCGGTCGCGAGCCTTGACCCAATCAAAAAATGTGGTGCCGCGAAAGCGAAGTGGGGAGGCGCCAGCGATTCTGCCAAAGAGCAGTGGCGATCCAGCATCGGCAACGCCGATTTCGTTCAACACCACTCCCGTATGTGACGGATAACGTCCCGACCAGAGTGTTGCGTGCCCCGGCGCGGTTTCGGTGGCAGCGTGATCGTGCATCGCATTTGTGAAACGCGCTCCATTACGGAGCAGTCGCGCCAGCCCGCCCGTGAACTGCGCGCGATATCTGTCGAGGTACTCGGACTGCAGTTGATCGACAGTTATCAGTACCACGAGCGTCGGCGCTTTCGCCCCACGGTTTGCTACACGCGTTTTACTTTGCGGCGATGCTTGAGCGGAGAGTGGCACTCCGGGAAGCTGCGCTCCAAGACAAAGGAGCGCAGCGGTGAGAAATCCTCGCGAGTTGCTTCGCATTTGTTGCTGCATCTCCTCTGCATCATGCCGGACGTGTGCCGGGTCTGAAATGCGGGGCTCATCCGGCGGCCACCTGTCCGGCCTCATACGCGCCGCCGGATCGACGCGTCAGGACAGGTGCCCACCGCCGGTGAGCGAACCAAATGGTTCGTGTTCCTGCGGGAGTCTGATTGCGCATTGCACATCGAACTTTACCGCACCGTTCGCGGAGGCTCGCGAAGGTGACGACAATATTGCGCAATTGCTCACGAAGCACTAGTGCGCGATCGCAAACTCTGATCAAATTGCGATCAAACTCCGTTCAAAGTCACAACAAACTCAAACACAGCACATGCTCGAGACACTTGCACTTCGAAAACAGTTCAACCGGAGATAGCCCGCTCCAGCAGTTCGAGCCCGTCGGACAATTCGTCTTGCGTGATCGTCAGCGGCGGAAGAAAACGCAGCGTATGTTCGCCCGCAGTAAGCATCAGCAAACCGCTGTCGAATGCGCGCGAGACGATTGCTGCCGCACTCTCGTGGGTATCCATACCCCACATCAATCCGACTCCCCGAATTGCGCGCACTCTGCCAGTTCGTTCTGCTAATTCCGCCAGCTTCTCGCCAAACCAGGAGCCGACGGTGCGAACATGCTCCAGCAACGCTGGCTCCGAGAGTCGCTGCACTACATGATTTGCAACATGAGCCAGCAATGGCCCCCCGCCAAAAGTGGTGCCGTGATCGCCCGGCTTGATCGTATCGGCAATCTCCTGGGTAAGCAGTACTGCGCCTATTGGCAAGCCGTTCGCAAGCGGTTTGGCAATGGTGAGCATGTCCGGCTCAAAGCCAAGTTGTTCATACGCGAAGAAAGAGCCGGTTCGCCCGAGTCCACACTGAATCTCATCGAGTATCAACAACACATTTCGCTCGCGCGTGAGTTCGCGCAGTCCGCGCAGAAACTCCGGGTCGACGACCCGCACGCCGCCCTCACCCTGAATTGGTTCAACGATCACGGCGGCAGCAGTCGCAGGATCAAGCACGGCTCGCAGTTCGTCGAGGTTCCGTTCGACAATCGTTACGCCGCCCATCAACGGCTGAAACGGCAATCGATACGCAGGGCGATCGGTCGCTGCAAGCGTTCCCGGCATGCGACCGTGAAACCCGCCACGCAGCGCGATGATCTCGTGCTTCTCGTTGCGACTCTGCGAAACGAATGCGGTCGTTGCATCTTCGCGCGCGCCAGCCCAGCGTCTGGCGAACTTGAAAGCGCCCTCGTTTGCTTCCGCACCGGAGTTGGCGAAGAACACCTTGTCGGCAAAAGAATGCTCAACCAGCCAGGCTGACAGCGTTTCCCCCGGCTCCGTGCGAAACAGATTCGACACGTGAA
>JBBSTN010000410.1:0-2789 GCA_038235845.1 Gemmatimonadales bacterium
TCGTGAAAGCTGTCGTATGGTGCATACCATCGGAGGCGCCAGAAATAGCGCCTGAAAAAAGCGACGACAGTCTACCGGCGACTCGGCGAGATCGGCGTTGAGTTGTGCAATCGCGATGCGTTCGATTGCGTCGTGACGTTCGCCGGCAACGAGTTGTCGAAGTTCGCGCCAACCTTTCGGATCACGCACGTCGACGGAGGTTTGGCCTGTACCCCGCTTTCTCGGCGGACCGGTTCGGGAACGAGGGCGAGCACGTACATCGCGATTCTGTTCTCCCGACGGAGCAGACGGGCCTCACCCCAAGGTCATCACATTCTGCCGTGTAACGGCATCATCGTGGGAACGTGCTATGGCAGTCAATTGCCCGCCACTCTCCACTCGGTCCTTGGCCGGGCACACCCGTAAACCAATACTCAAGATGGTTGCACACACGAGTGACGTTGATCCTTAGATTCTTGGACAGACTGCCGACCAGAGCCGCGACCCTCGCAAGACCTCGGTGTGTCGGTGTTCCGAAGGGATTGGGCGGTGCGAGCCGAATACTTGAGATCTCACCAATTATCGCTGTCGTGACGCTGACGTGGTGTCATTCTGCGGTGCTTTGTTGAGCGCGGATTAGAAGCTCACGACCGTGAGGATGATAACCACCCCGCCCCAAGTATACCTCTGTGACAGCATGGCAATGAGCATGATGCAATAACCTGTGACACCTGCATCGCCAAGCCGAGGAGGAATATGATCATGCGCATTAAGTTGGACCGGCCATGGACAAGAAAACAGCACGCGTTACGCGCGTCATCGCCGTCATATGGCGCGGCAGGCGACGTAGCGCTCGCAACGGAATGAAGATGTTCATCCGCACCGCCAATGGCTTCGCTCTTGATTTGGTTCACGTTCCACCGACCATATTCATTCGGCGATGGTCATGCAGCTGTGGAGAACAAATGGAGCCCAGGCGCATCTTGAGGTCAGATGAGTCACTGGACCGAACACTCTGTGCGACAAGTCATATGTGGCCAAGCAGGGGTCAGCACACTAGCCACGTGCCTCAACGACATATGGTACGGTGGCATCCGGGGAACGCGATACTTATTCACGGCTTGTCCGTCGGCTGGGGTCCGAGGCGCGCATGATTGCGACCTCTTTCGTCTCCGCCTCGCAGCGTTTTCCGACAGATGTTGCCGGCGACTTCCGCCGCCTGTGGATTGAGCTCCTGTAGGGGCCGAATACGCACCCGCTGGGCTTCGCTGCGACCAGCACCCCCTTGCGGCATAGCCATAAGGCTGCATAATAGGGCGAGTGCAGTAGTATCCAATCCTTGATCGCGCATCTGTGTTACGAGCCCATCTTCCTTATATGACTCTACAAATTCAACTCGCGGTGCAGGGCGGAGGGGCCAAGTTGTGTGGCTTGTTGGCAGCGTTGGATGCAGTGCAGCGATTGGAAGCAACCCGAGTAATCAAGGTTACGCGCATCGCGGGCACATCGTCTGGCGCAATTGCCGCGGCCCTATACGCAGCCAACGTTAACCTCAGCCAATTGCGCACTCGGATTTTAGACAATCACGTCAAGCTTGGGCGAATGGTGCCACAGCCTGGAATGTGGCGCCTTACGCGCGCTGTCTCGGGACGCCCAATGGTCAATCTCGCACCAATTCGTGGCGCGCTCAAATCGGTGCTTCAAAAAAGCGGCGTCGAAACGTTCAAAGATTTACCCATCCCGTTGCATGTGGTGGCCACCAATCTGACGGACGGCCGCGCCCATGTGTATTCCAGCGGGAAAGATGACGATGTGAGTGTAACAACCGCCGTCTTAGACTCCGCTGCCATTCCCTTCTACCTGCGCGGACCCGGGTCGCCGAACGGCGGGACGTTGTTGGTCGACGGGGGCATTTGTGAGAACTTCCCCGTGGATGTGCTAGACTCCGATGAGAAGAAGAACGGCATCATAACGGGGATTACGTTCAGCACCGTAGGTTCGGGAGAGTCTCCGGAAGGTGTGCTCTCGTTCGCAGTGTCGTTGCTGGATGCCGCTATGGCCAACTCGGTGAGACGGGCACAGCGCGCCCTGACGAAGGATCGCATGCTGACCCTAGACGCGAAGCCGAGCACACTCGACTTCGGCTGGGCTTTGTCTGAGGGCATGGCGGACGCATACGACTTGACGCTCAATAAGGCTGACGCGCATTTCCGCCGGTTAGCGGCGCCCCCGGCAGAAGTGCCTACCGAAATCCAAACGATCCCGACGCGCCTTGTGGACGAAGAGGTTGAGTTGGACAGCTTGGATACCCTGCATGCTCACGCCGAGCTGTTTCGGGCACAACATGCGCATGTTCAAGTCGAATATCACGATGTGCGGATGCTTGCCCGCGCGGGTGGGTCGCTCACGGGAGGACACGAGCCTGACTTCCTCGAGTACCAGATGCGATTCAGCGCCTACAAGCATCCGCTCGAGTGTGTTCGCATCAACGTGACGGGAGAAACGCCCTACAAATTTCTGAAGACGTTACGTACCGAAGTGTACGACCAGCAGCTCAAGCGGAGGGACACGGTCTCTCTGCGCGCACGCGATTTAGAAAAACCCGACAATCGCTCGTATCTGCTCTTTTTCTCTCCAGCGATACCGGTAGAAGATCCAGGCGGACCATTCCTATTACAGTACTCCCACGAGCTCCGTGCCATGTTCAGTGAGCTTCGAACGAAACGGATCGACACGCTTGCACTCTCTACGAACCGTGCCGGAACGACTACTCCAAGGCTGAGATTGGTCGCAGTGATCCCGGTGTCGCA
>JBBSTN010000411.1:0-2777 GCA_038235845.1 Gemmatimonadales bacterium
AGCAACACCTGCGGATTGTTAGCCAAAGCCCGTGCGATTCCCACCCGCTGCTGCATGCCCCCAGACAGCTCGTACGGAAAGCGATCCTCGAACCCGCTCAACCCAACCATCTCGACATGCTCCATCGCCATGGACGTTGCCTTCGCTCTGGACATCCCCTGTGCACGCGGACCGAAGGCAACGTTGTCGACCCCCGACAACCAGTTGAACAGCGCACCCTGCTGGAACACCACCCCGCGTTCCGCGCCCGGACCATCGACCACCTTTCCGTCCAGCAGCACCGTGCCGGTGGAGGGCCGCTCGAATCCAGCGAGGATGTTGAGCAGCGTGGTCTTGCCGCAACCTGATGGACCAACTACGCACAGGAAGTCCTGCGGCATGATTGCCAAATCGATTGGATCGAGCGCCCTCACGGCTGAAGCGCCAACCCCGAATTGCTTGGAAACCTGACGAAATTGCACTTTAGCATCGGTGCTGGCCGAACTCAGGTCGACGCCTTGTAGTGAAGGTGTGGCTATAGCGATTCCTCTGAGCGAAAAGCCCGCGCGAGTCTGCGGCTTAGGCGAAGCGGCCGGATCTCAGTGAACGTCAAATCATCTGTTCCAGAAAAGTTGCGTCGACGTAGGGCTCGAAGCTGGTCGGCACCTTGCGCATCTGGTCGGCAGCCTTAAGAAACTCGGCCTGGTCACGGAGCGTCTTCAGGACGCCGGTATTCTTGGCACCCCGCCTACCCATCCACTTGTCCGCGACCATCTCTGTCGGCGTGAGCGAATGAAAGGAATCCACATAGGCCTGTGTTTTTTCGGGTGACAAGTTCAGATAGGGTGAAAGCGTCTGGACGACTTCCTTCGGTTTGTCGCGGTACAGAGTGCAGAGACGGTCGTACTCCTTTAAGTACGCCAGAACCAGGTCAGGATGATTCTTTTTAAAGGAGTTGCGAACCACAATTCCGTCGAAAACCAATGTCCCCTGGTCTGCCAGATCGCCCGAGGTCAGGATGATCTTGCCATTCTTCTGAACGACGTCAGCCAAGATGGGGTACCAGATGAAAGTGGCGTCGATGTCTTTGCGGTCCCAAGTCGCAACGATTGAGTCAGGCTTCAAATTGAGCAGCCGCACGTCGCTGGCTGCCAATCCCGCCCGATTGAGCGCCGCCAAGAAGGCGAAATGAACCGATGTGTTGAAAGGCAGACCAACCGTTTTTCCTTTCAGGTCTTTCACCTCGTCGATGTTCGCGTCTTTGCGCACCGCAAGGCACTCGCTATCCGTGATGATCTTCTCGATGTACACCATCGAGATGTCCAGCTCCCGACCGAAGCCGACGACCATCGGGCTGGAACCGACGTTGCAGATGTCGATACTGCCTCCCGCCATTGCAGAGATCACTTGGGACCCGGCGCTAACGGTCACAAAGTCGACCGCGGCGCTGTTGCCCAGTGCCTTCTGGAAGGCACCGGTCGCTTTAGCGTAGGTCTGCGGATTCGCCGACCCGAAATGCCCTAAGACCGCTTTGTCTGCAGCCAGCGCGGTTCGGGCACTTAGAAGCGAGCCGCCTGCGAGGGTCGCCACTCCGGCCTGGAGCACACGACGATTGAAATGACGACGGGCGGTGTGGATCATCTTTCGACTATTCATGTGGGTCTCCGAATTGACTATGGTCAGCAACCGCAGCTCGGACTGCAGCGCGCGCTGGTTCACCAAACAAGGGGTGCCCCTCTACCGCCGGCGCAAGTGTATGCGTACTGTACCTTGGTACAAAGCACAGAACCAGAATCTTCGTTGCGAATCCTGTAACAGCTCAGCCCCGCCTGCTCAACTCCTGGACACCGCGGCTTAAGGTCGGCACTATAAGTCTGCGGATCGGGCAGGCAATCAGCGGAAAGAAACAGCACCGTATTGGTTGCGTCCGTGTCGCAGTCTTTTGCGATACCCTTTGACACAGCTTCAGTCAACGATTCCCCAAATCCGGGGTAAGCGCCCTAGCTTGGCGGGATCGCAGGCACAGGGTGCTTCCCGCCCATCAGACGAGAAGGATCTCGGTGTGATACCGGGCGATCAATGAATCGTGCGTCAGAAGTTTCATCGGTTCAACGAGAGCCTGCGCCACCAACATCCTGTCGAAAGGGTCGGCATGAATGAGCGGCAGCCCTTCAACAGCGGCCGCATGCTCGGGCCGCACGTCGAGCCACCGAAAACCCGCGTCCCGGCAGTAGTCAAGTGCGGTCGCGCCCGCAAGAGGCATATCACCACGTCCCAGGGCGTGCTTGATCGAAATTTCCCAAATCGATACAGCGCTCACCCACAGGGTGTTTCTCTCGTCCTTGATAAGGGCGCGGGCCTTGCTTGGCAGGGCCGGCGCATCGACTAAAGCCCAAAGCACGATGCGGGTGTCGAGCAGAATCTGCACGAGCGTTCACTCGACGCCAAAGAGTTTTGCGACGTCCTTATTATGCGCATCGATATTGTCCGGAACCTTGAACTTTCCTCGGGCGACGCCCAAGCGCTTCCCGGTGGTACCCGCGTCTATTGGCACCAGCTTCGCCGCAGGCTTCCCATTGCGCGCGATGATGATTTCGCGCTCCGCTCCGCTCTCGACGGCTTCGACAAGCCGCGAAAGGGACGACTTGGCTTCGAGCATGTTGACCGTTGCCATGGAATCTCCTTAGCCAGACTTAGCTAATAATAGCATCGCGAGACCGGAGGAGGGAAGCATCAGCTTTGATTGAACGCTTGGCCTCGACTATCTCGAATCGGCGTGTCGGCGAACGCTCGGCGTC
>JBBSTN010000412.1:0-2777 GCA_038235845.1 Gemmatimonadales bacterium
CCACGAGTGTGAATCGCTCGATGTTCATTGTTACGGTCTGGGCCTTTGGACCTTCGGAAAGACGAATGTCGATGCGAAAATCCTCCATGGCAGGATAAAGAAACTCCTCGATGGCCGGGCGCAGGCGGTGAATTTCGTCGATGAAGAGAACGTCACCCTCGCGCAAGTTCGTCAACGGTCCGACGAGATCTCCAGCTTTCTCCAGCGCCGGCCCCGACGTCGCGGTGAGATTGACTCCCATCTCGCGCGCAATGAGTTCAGCCAGCGTCGTTTTGCCCAGGCCCGGCGGGCCGAAAAACAGCACATGATCAAGTGGCTCGCGACGTGCCCGCGCGGCTTCGATCGCGATTGAGAGACTCTCTTTCACTCTCGTCTGGCCAATGAACTCTGACAGGCGCTGCGGTCGGAGCGACATCTCGACGACGCCTTCTTCCGACGACAGGACTTCCGGGGTGGTTATCTCAGGTCTGCTCATTGAGCGATGTTTTCCAAGACTCCATGGAGACGCGAAGGCGGAGTGCCGTCGAACGCTGCGGACGGATTCAGGTAAGTCACAATATACATCCGAATACGCATGCTCTCCCCGTTTGCCTCCCTGTAGCTTTCCTGCCATGAGTATGCCCATGCTACAATTGGAGAGTAATCGCGCCGGGTCGAACAATCTCGGTAAAACCATCTCGGCTCTGGTGGCAATTGCTATCGTGGTTCTCTCGATGGCGTCCGCCAGACTGTCCGCTCAGCTGGTTCCCGACGTCCGGAAAGCGCCGTTGGCGATGCCGATCCCGTCCGACTCACTGCCGTCGTATGTGCGGAGCAATGCTCCCGTCGACGTTGTGATAAAGCGAATCTGGGACGAGGGAATGAATCGTTCGCAGGTCGGCACACTTGCGCAAACCCTTCTCGACTCGATTGGGCCCAGACTCACTGCGTCACCCAACATGACGCGCGCTCAGGATTGGCTGCTTTCGATGTACCAAAAGTGGGGCATTCCGGTGCGGAAAGAGGGATATGGTACCTGGAACTCCTGGAAGCGCGGCGCGACCTTTGTGCAGCTCACTTTGCCCCGCTCCAAGACGCTCGAGGCAATGATGTTGTCATGGAGCGGTAACACAGCAGGAAGCTGGAGCGAGGGAGAAGCTGTGGCGATAAAACCCTACAGGACTGTCCAAGAGTACGTCGCGTGGCTTCGCACGATAAGAGGAAAGATCGTGCTTTCGAGCGCGCCTCGAGTGTCATGTCGAATTCCCTCGCAGATCGCGGAGTACGCAACATCCGCAACAATAGCGTCGCTCGATTCCATGCAACAAACGCTTGATGAAACCTACGATGCACTTCCCCAACGAGTGGGTTCTTTCTATGACGATGTGAAAGCTGCCGGGGCCGTTGCTGTTTTTGAATCCAACCCGTCGCGGTACCCCGGAATCGAAAAGATATTTGGTTCGCCGCGCAACTCTGCGCTGCCGGTAATTGATCTCGGTTGCGAGGACTATGGCATGTTGTTCAGACTCGCGGTCAACCGCCAGTCGCCAACGGTTCGTGTGATGGCCGAGTCGGAATTTCTGGGTGAGCAGCCGGTGTTCAACGTGATTGGAGAGATCAAAGGTTCAACCAAACCAGGCGAATACGTGGTGCTATCGGCGCACTTTGACAGTTGGGAAGGACATTCCGGAGCAACCGACAATGGAACGGGTACGCTGACGATGATGGAGGCCATGCGCAGTCTCAGCGCGGTGTTTCCACGTCCGTCGCGCACCATACTTGTGGGACACTGGAGCGGCGAGGAGCAAGGACTCAACGGGTCCGGCTCATTCGCGGCCGATCACCCGGAAATAGTTTCCGGCTTACAATTCGCCTTCAATCAGGACAACGGCACCGGCCGTATCGTTTCCGTCGGTCCCTCCGTGATGCCTCAAAATGGAGCGCGCCTCGCTTCGTATATGGCACAGATGCCGCGTGAAGCGACTCAGTGGATACGACTTCAGGCTCCCGGGATGTACAGCGCTGGTTCGGATCACGTATCATGGCTGTGCCGAGGTGGGCCTGCGGCCAATCTAAACGCGCTGTCGTGGGATTACGGATATACGACATGGCACACCAATCGTGACTCGTTTGACAAGGTTGTGCTCGACGATCTGCGCAACAACGCGACTGTCGCGGCGATGTTTGCGTACATGGCGAGCGAAGATGCGGAGAGGAGTTCGCGCGTATTGCTTAACCCACTGCCAATGTCAGCCAATGGCGAACGAATGGTACTGCCTGCCTGCGGCACGCCGCAGCGCGACGCTAGCGGCTATTCCCGATAGTGTCGGGCCGGCGTGGATCGCCGGGTGAGCGCGGCGGTGTTCAGGAGTGTTTGGTCGGCGGTGGTCAGCCCATAAAGTTCAGCCTGACAGTCGCGCGAGGGCCGCACGCACGATCACCGAGACATCGCCACTCGCGCCGTTTTCGACGGCGCCTTTCACGGCACGGTCCGCGTCCGTCTGATTGTAACCGAGAGACATGAGGGCGCGGATCGCGTCGTCGGTCGCCGGGCTCGTTCCACGGGTGGTCGCGCTTCCCTCCGGCGCACCAATTACGTCCATCTTGTCGGCGAGATCGAGCACGATCTGTTCGGCCTTTTTGCGACCCACGCGCGGAACGCGCATGAGAGTTACCACATCCTTCTCACGAAGCGCACGCACCACGCGTTCGGCGTTCAACGTCGAAAGAATTCCGAGCGCGAGGGATGGCCCGACTCCCTTCGCCACCAGCAAGCGCTGAAAAACAGCGCGCTCGAA
>JBBSTN010000413.1:0-2776 GCA_038235845.1 Gemmatimonadales bacterium
GAGGAGATGGGCGGCGCGCGTGGAGTGTTGCACTACATGCAGCGCACGGCCTTGCAGGGAAGTCCGACGGTTCTTACGGCGATAACGCGCGAATGGTCAGCGGGTGCGGAGCAGAACACTGACAGTGTACATCCGTTCCGGAAGACGTTCGACGAGTTGCACATCGGTGACACGCTTGTGACAGGTACACGCACGATCACGCTCGACGACGTGGTAAACTTTGCCAATTTCAGCGGTGACAAGTTCTACGCGCACATGGACGATGATGCAGCGCGCGCTAACGGCGTGTTCGAAGGACGTGTTGCGCACGGATACTTCATCGTGTCGGCGGCAGCAGGATTGTTCGTCGATCCAGCACCCGGCCCGGTGCTGGCGAATTACGGGCTGGAGAAGTTGCGTTTCACGAAACCCGTTTATCCCGGCGACACAATTCAGGTGCGACTGACGGTGAAGCAGAAGACAGCCAAGATTGTGCCTGACGACGTGGTTCCTCAGGGCGTTGTGGAGTGGGACGTCGAGGTGAAGAACCAGAACGATGAGGTGGTGGCCATATACTCGATACTTACTTTGGTGAAACGAGCGGAGTTGGTTTCGTAGCGGTAAAAACTATCAACTATCAACTATCAGGTATTCACTATTCACTAACTAGAGCAACGAAGCCTGCGACCACTGTTGCAGAACGTTTCCGTCGTGCGAATGCCGCTGCTCTAGTTAGTGAATAGTGAATAGTTGATAGTTTATAGAGAAAGTTCGCAAACATAATTTGCGTTTCATCGGTACCGCATGCAGGGAAACGATGATGTGCTCAACACTGGCTTCGCTAAGCTTTCCCGATGGCCAATCATCAAACTCTTGCCGTATGGCACCGCGCCAGCGCTTTGTCGCTCCAGGTTCATATCGCCGCCAGATCATTTCCTCACCGAGGGGCACCCGGGCTGAAGTCGCAGCTGCTGCGAGCAATCGCTTCCATTCCGGCGAACATCGCCGAGGGCGCCGGTCAAAACACGCCCGCGCAGTTCTCGAGTTTTGTAACCATCGCGATCGGCTCGGCGAATGAGGCCGAAACTCATATGCGGCTGGCCGCTGGGCTTGAGCTGTTGAACGGCCGCCAAGGCACCGCCATGATCGGCGAGCTTGACGAAATTCGCCGGATGCTGTTCGGATTGCGCAAGCACCTTGAACGAACGCGCTTATTGCCTCGCGAGGTCGAAAATCTCCGCGACCGGCAGTAAACTTGATGTAGACTTGATAAGCCGGACATTGCTCGCTGCGCTAGCCTGCTCCGTCTACCAGCTGCGAACATCCGCCGGACACCGCATCATCCCGCATCATCCCGAACGTCCCGCCCTTGCCCCCGCCATGCATAATTCGCGCAACCCAGTCATTCGCACGCCCCAACGTCGGTTCAGCCGCTCGGTAATCCGCGCCGTCATTGCGATGAGCGCCGCAGCACCCGCGCTGGCTCCCACGCTGCACGCGGCCCCACTCGTCGCCTCGAGCCGCGCGGAGTCGTCTGGTTCACTCACGACGCGCCAGCAAGGCACATTCATCGGCGTTCGTGTCGATGCAGATCGCAACAAGGTGATACTGGAAATTCCGTCGACGCTGCTCGACAAGGATTTCATGCATCAGTCGACGTTATCGACGGGTCTTGGTTCGCTTGGGCTCGATCGAGGCCAGACTGGTAGCAGCGGCCTTGTTCGTTTCGAGCGTCATGGCAAGAGAATCGTCATGATGCGTGACAACTGGAGTGTGCGGGCCCTCAACGCCAGCGAGGCATCACAGCGTGCAGCAAGTGAAGGCTTCGCTCGCTCGGTTGTCGCATCGTTTCCAATAGAGTCGGAAGCGAACGGAAATATTGTGGTCGACGCAACATCGCTTTTCATGTCTGATACCTACGGAATTGGAGAATCTCTCCGGCGTGCTCAGCAGGGAACTGCGAAGGTAGACCCTGCGCGCAGCTGGGCTGACGCCGAGCGCACAAAAGCATTCCCGAAGAACACCGAAATTCATATGGTGCTCACATACAATGTAGACAATCCAGGTGCGGGTCTGCGCCGCGCAGCACCGGACGCCAGCGCACTCACCATGGAAGTACATCATTCGTTGGTGCAGCTTCCCGATTCGGTCGGTTTTCGCGCGCGTGAAGGTGACTCACGTTCCGGTGTAAATGGGCCACAATTCTACGACTTCGGCCAGAGTTTTGACGGCACCTATCGTGAGAGCATTGCCGGTCGGTGGCGTCTTATTCCGAAAGACACTGCCGCTTACATGCGCGGCGAGCTCACAGAGCCGTTGACTCCGATTGTGTACTATCTGGATCCCGGTATTCCGGCCGAATACCGTGAGGCATTGCGTGAGGGCGGTATGTGGTGGAACAAGATGTTCGAGGCAGCGGGTTTCAAGAACGCATTTTCTCTGCGCGACTTGCCCGCCGGCGCGGATATGATGGACGCCCGATACAACATGCTGGTGTGGGTGCATCGAACCGGCCCTGGCCCCTCAGTTGGACCGTCGTTTGCGGATCCTCGCACGGGAGAAATTGTACGCGCCATGGTTCGGATGGACGCGTGGCGATCGTTGATTGACTACAACATCTATGCTGGATTGCTTCCGGCGGCTGGCCCGCGTGGATTGACGGTAAGCGCCGATTCATTTGCAATGCAACGTCGACGTCAGCACGCCGCCCACGAAATCGGTCATACGCTCGGCTTTCCGCACAACTACATCGCGAGTTCTCAGGGCCGCACGTCGGTGATGGATTATCCGTTTCCGC
>JBBSTN010000414.1:0-2775 GCA_038235845.1 Gemmatimonadales bacterium
GGCGGTCGCCACGCGAAGTATCGGCGAAATTGTTCTTGTCGACCTTGAGGCGCTTTCAAAGCATGCTTCGGAAACTCCTGGTAGAGCTACATCCACTCTCCAGGGCGGCACACCCATCCGCACCAGGCGCTGCTTCAGCCAATCGCTAACTGCTACATGTGCATCAACGCCATGCACAAACCTCAGCATATACCGGTTCATATGCAGTCGCATTTTGAACGACGGTTCTCTCGCCGGTACCCACTCCTGAAGGAAATTTACGATTGGGCCCCATCCGGCTTTCCGCAGCATTCTATTTGTTTCGATCATCTGATAGAAAGACGATCCATCGTGCACGATTGGTCCACGCCATGACTTGTCGCGCAAAAAGCGCTGCACGGCCGAGGCATATTCCTTTCCGGAAACTACGCCTTCGACACCAAGAGCTTTGCGATTCGCAGTGACGATATCAAAGTCAGGCTCCAGGTGCGCAAGCAGACGCTGCCAGTAAATCTGGCCACCACGTACACCCGATGCCTGCTCGCCTTCGTACAGAGTAACCAACTTACCTTTCAAGATTGATCCGCCGCCCGACAGAGGAAAAAACAAGATCTGCAATCAGATTTCACAGTGCGCATCACAAGATCGACCTACACAATGATCAAAAGATATTCCAAGGACAATTCGATGACTGTGCACATCCGTAAAGCAGTTGTGTTCTTCGCGCTGCGATATTTCAGGGATAAGGTCGTCGTCGACTCTATATATGGCATACTCCTCCTGTGTTATACTGTTCGGGGTGACGATTTATCATAACGCTCTGCTCGTAGCGATCTTTCTGGTCAGGCGGTCGGTAATCCCATATTCACACCTCCAGCGGTGCGTGGAAGAAGGTACAGCAGTCGAACGAATATCTACATGGCGGAACTGTGAGCAGGCTAACTGCGACTTTTTGGGCTAGCCATTGACTTCCTGTGGAGATCGGTCCGATCCGCCCGCTTTTTCCGTCGTCCTCAGCACTTACAATCGTGGGGCGCTTTTGGTGGACGCGATCAAAAGTCTGCTTTTGCTCGATGAGGAGTCGCCGTCCCACGAAGTCATAATTGTCGATAACAACTCGACAGATAATACGCGAGATCTCGTTCACGCACTGATTCCTACGAGCGCTGGACGGCTGCGATACGTATTTGAAGGCAGGCAGGGACTTTCCCATGGCAGAAATGCAGGAATTTCGGCGAGTCGCGGTGAGATCATCGCATTCACGGATGACGACGTACGGGTCAGTTCCAGCTGGCTGGTTGCACTCGCTAAAGCGTTTGAGGCTAGGCCCAATGCTGTATATGGCGGTGGTAAGGTGCTCCCAGACTGGCCCAAATCGCCGCCAACATGGTATAGTCACGACCGTCATAGCTCCCCGCTCGCGCTCGCGGATTATGGAGAGGACATCCTGGACATCACTGCGACAGCTTTCCGGTGCCTCGTCGGCGCGAATTTCGCCGTTCGAAGGTGGGCATTCGATTCGCACGGCGGCTTTGATCCACGATATCAACATCTGCCGGGAGCCGTCAGCGCAACTGAAGATCACGAATTTCAGGCTCGTCTACTAGGTGCCGGGTATTCCGGGTTCTACGCGCCATCAGCGTTAATACACGCCGAAGTACAGGAGAAGCGTCTCAAAGCGCGCTATCACCGTCGATGGCACTTCGATCACGGTCGGGCCGTCGCGCGCATGGCGCCGCCAGGCTTTCTCTTCGATGGCCATTGCAGTTATCTCCCCATGTCTACAACCGCGAAGCAAGTCGGCGGATTGCCGCTGTACCTGGTGCGCAGTGCGTTGTCGGCCCTTCGCGATACCCTTCGGGAACTTGCACGCGCTGATTTCGACTCCGCGCGGTCGGCCCTGCATGAGGCGCTCGAGCAACTGGGCGCAATACACTATTTCATCACCATACGCCGTCGCGGGGAAGATCGCGAGCTGTACGAAGCCGCGGCCCCCGGAATTCACTCAGTCGGGTAATGAGCTGAAGCCGTTACCAGCTTGCACGGCCCGCCCATCCGCTACTTCGGGTTGAGTGCAACCTCTATCCATCACCAAGCGCACTTCTCCCTGCATTTCCGTGCAGAGAAGTGAAACGCCCCAGGATTCCCGGTGGCTCCAAAAGTTGAGAGATGGCGTTAAGGCAAAGAGATCAAGGTTTTCTCCCCCGAGGAACGTGAGCGGGCTGTTCGGATGATGCATGAGCATGAGAAAGAGCGTATGTCGCAGTAGGCCGCCATTAAATCGATCGCATCGAAAATAGGCTGTTCCGCTCAGACACTGAGCAATTGGATCAACCGCCGGGAAGTCGACGAGGGATCGAGGAAGGGCTTCGAGGCGTTGTGCGTGGACGACGTGTACGAACGACGATGCCGGATGAACTTGCTGATCGACCGGAAGATCTGGTGCACCGTACTTCATGGCGACGCGACTGAATCAGCTCTGGGTATCAGACCTTAAACGACAACGCCTTGCCGAAACGGTGATCGGCCTGTACAAGACAGAATTGATGTACCAAGACGGACCATGGAAAGGCCTTGTCACTGTCCCTGGGAGTTGTGACAATGAGCACATTGCGCATTCCGGCCAGAATTAGCGTCAACAAGAGATAGTTGATCATCGGTTTGTCGTATACCGGGAGCAGCTGCTTGCGGACGGAATGGGTGATCGGGTAAAGGTGAAAGCCCGAGCCGCCGAAGAGCATTATTCCGCGCCTGATTTTATTTTTTGATAAGCTAATGTCTGATGAGCCGAGCGGA
>JBBSTN010000415.1:0-2769 GCA_038235845.1 Gemmatimonadales bacterium
AAAACGTTGATCGGTGAGCATGAGCCGTCAAATGGACGCGTAAAGATCGGGCCGAGTACGACGGTGGCGTACTATCGTCAGGACCTGGCGCATCTTCCACTCGATGCGACGATTTACAGCGTCATCGAAAAGCAGCGTCCCCTCTGGGAGCGACGTCAGGTGCAAGGACACCTCGGCAAATTTGGGTACAGTGGCGACGAGGTGCAGAGAACCGTCGGCACGCTTTCCGGCGGCGAGCGAGCTCGCGTTGCACTCGCGCTATTGACGCTCGAGCATTCCAATCTTCTCATTCTCGATGAACCCACGAATCACCTCGACGTGGAATCGATTGAGGCGATGGAGGATGCCATCGAGAGCTATGAAGGCAGCGTGCTGATTGTGAGTCATGATCGTGCAGTGTTGCGGGGTGTAGCGACGCAAGTGTGGGAGATAAGCGACCAGAAGCTGAACCTGTTCGACGGCAGTTTTCTCGAATGGGAAGCGGTGCGCGACGAGAAGAAAACAGTGGATCGCGAGCGCGAAGCGAAAGCGAGGGCAGCGCGTGAACCGGCCAGGCAGAAAGCTCGAAGCAACGGGTCGAAAGCTCAAACCGCAAAAACGGGCGGGGGTATTTCAAAAGGCGCGGTGGAAAAGATCGTGGCGGATGCGGAGATGCGCGTAGCGCTACTGGAAACGCGAATCGCGGAAATTTCGCGTGCGCTTGAGGACACTACGTTGTACGACACACCCGCAGGGGTGCAGCGTGCCCAGAAGCTGGGCGCAGATCTCGACGAGGCACGCGAGCAACTGGACGGTGCGGTTTACGAGTGGAGCAGTGCGGCAGAACGAATGCAGGGATTCGCCAAGTCTGGCGACGCCGCCCACGGAAAAAAACAAGCTGTTCGCAAATAGAAAATGCGCTTTATCACACGGTTTGCGGCTGATATTGCAGTTCTCGCTTCCGTGTGCACAATCGGGCTTGTCGTAGCTGAGGCAAAGCCGCTCTCTGCACAAAGCGACTCGTCGGCGAGCAGGCCACGTGCACTTTTTGCATTGCTCGCAGACGCCAACCGTCGCAACGCGATGCCGCCAGCGTTGCTCGGCTACACGTCGAACGTCGAGACGGAATTCGCTATTCTGGTAAGGCGCGAACAGGGGAGTGAGACGCTCGTTGGTCTTGAAGATGTTGCAAGCCGACTGAGATGGAAGCGCAGTGGACTGTATGATCAGCATGTGACCGGCTACCGAGCGCAGCGTGCCACTGTTTCGCTATCGACGCTTTCGTCGATGAAAAATGGCTGGCTCAACCCCGTGCTCTACGGGAATCGTCTTCGAGTTCGTGCACGCACGAGTGGCTCGGCTGCGCGTGCTGGCGAGATAGTGAGTGGACAGAAGGACACGCTCATCGCGGTGCATCCGCTCGCCGACGATCGCGATCGCTTCTACCAGTACAGCGGCGGCGACACGATCGTTACCATGCTGACGGGAGGAGGTGGACGCTCGATTCCCATCGTGCATGTACGTGTGCAACCCAAAGCTGATATCTCGGCCGACGCGCTGGTATTCGACGGTGAGCTCGACCTCGACGCATCGCGCGGCGCGCTCGTGCGAATGCGGGGATCTCTTGTTCGCGTCAACAGCACGGCTGGTGGCACAGCGGGTTCGATCGTGCGCAAACTTGTGGAGTCGGTCGCGTTCATCGAATTCGAGAACGCGGAGCGCGACGAGAAGTACTGGCTGCCGTCGGTTCAACGGATAGAGTTGCAGGTTGCGTCGCCGCTCGCGGGTGATGCACGCGCGGTAGTGCGTATCGTGTCCAGATTCACCGACATGAACGTAGAAGAAATCGGTGACGATCAGATAGCGGCGCTGGCCGACTCCAGCGGTAACGCAGATTCTACCAAAGTGCCGTCGCGTCTGCTGACGTATGCGCGTCGAGACTCAATTAGCGGATTTGACAGCTGGCGCGCCGACATGGGCATGCTCACGAAGGACATGCACTCGGACGATTTCAACGATGTTGGCCCGGATCGATGGCGACCGACTGGCAGTCCGAGGGTTGATGTTCAGGTGCCCCTTCGTGGTGATTTGCTGCACTTCAATCGCGTCGAGGGTTTATACACGGCAGGAGGTTTGCGCTACTCCTTTCGTGATCATGCGCCCGGAGTGGTTGTGGGCGGTAACGCGGGTTGGGCGTGGAGCGAGCAGACCGTACGAGGACGATTCGACATAACCCGTACTCGCAGAGCGTGGAGAACAGAACTGCGAGCTGTAAGGGCCCTCGACAACACGAATGATTTCCGGGTTCCGTTTGATTCTGGTGCATCGATACTATCCATCTTCAGTGCAGATGACCCGTACGACTACGTTGATCGGCGGAGCACGGCGGTTTCACTGGTGCGAGCAACCGACAACCAGAACTCGTTGTGGAGACTCGACTTTGGTGTTGCCGATGATCGATATCGTTCGGCCAACGTTGACAAGAGCCCATTCAGCGGCAAGTCGAGCTATCGCGAGAACCGCGGCGTCGACGAGGGCGGTTACGTTCGCAGCGCACTGTTGTTCGATTGGAATCCGGAAATCAGCGCCGCGTTTGTGCGTGATGGCATGGGGGCGCGCTTTGCGTATGAACGAGGCGATGGAACGCTCAATTTTCAGCGAGCGGAAGCTCGTGCCACCGCTCGCCGACAGCTTGGGCCCTTTACGGCGATTGCGCGCGCGGATGCTGGAGCGGTGTGGGGAGCGAAAATTCCGCCGCAAAAACTCTTCGAGTTGGGCAAGAATCAGGGA
>JBBSTN010000416.1:0-2768 GCA_038235845.1 Gemmatimonadales bacterium
CGCCAGGGCGCTCGGCTTTCGCGAGATCGCAACTTCCGATTTCACGATCAATGCCGGGGACTTACTGGTGGTGATGAGCGACGATCTCGCAGACATCGACAGCAGCACGCTGGATCGAGCGGCGGATATCATCTACATCGGTACAACGTTGCCGGCAGCGCTGGTAGCACGGGCTACCCTCGTGCTACCGATAGCCAACACGCTCGAAGAGGAAGGAACGTTTGTAAATCTTCGTGGTCGTGTGCAGCGCTATCTGCAGGCGAAAGCTGCCCCAGGTGTAGCACGACCGGCGTGGAACGTGCTCGCAGACATCGCGAGTTTGCTTAACAATGACGCAAGCTATTACCTGCCGTCCGAGGTATTCGCAGCGCTAGCGAGTTCGCATCCGCAATTTGCGGGGCTCGACTATTCATCGCTCGCACTCCGCGGGCTACCTCTAGCAGAGTTGGCTTCCGCCTCTGAATCTCGTTCGCACGGGAACGGCCAATCGCAGGGAGCAACCGGATGACGGAGTTTCAAACGGTTGCTGCACTCATTGATTTTCGGCAGCTGTTTCCAAAAGCAGATCCGCAAGTTGCACCCGCGGCGATTGGCACATTCACTGCCGCGACCGTTATCAAGATGCTCGTTTTCTTCGTGGTGTACCTGGTAACCGTAGCTTTCCTCACACTGGCCGAGCGCAAGATCGCGGCATGGATACAGGATCGTCGTGGTCCCAATCGCGCTGGCCCGGGGGGGATTCTTCAGCCGGTTGCCGACGGTATCAAGAACTTCATGAAGGAATTGAACAAGCCGGGTAACGTCGAGCGTGCGCTGTTTCTCATCGCTCCTGCGTTGAGCTTTGTGCCGGCACTTGTGACATGGGCCGTAATTCCTTTTGCCTCGCCCCTTCCAACACCCTGGGGCCTTATCGATATGGCGCTGGCAGATCTGCCGGTGGGATTTCTCTTCATTCTCGCCATATCGTCACTTGGCGTATACGGCATCGTACTCGCCGGTTGGTCATCCAACAACAAGTACGCTCTACTCGGCGGTCTTCGTTCGAGCGCCCAGATGGTTTCGTATGAGATCGCGATGGGTATGTCCACCATTCCCGTGTTGCTTCTCGCTGGAAACGTGTCGCTCGGCTCGATAGTGCAGCAGCAGGCGTTCATGGGCTGGAATGTACTCTCGCTGACAATCGCCTGGTTCACATTCCTCGTTGCTTCATTCGCCGAGACGAATCGACTCCCGTTTGACTTGCCGGAGGCTGAGTCGGAGTTGGTGGCCGGCTACCACACCGAATACAGCGGGATGATGTTCGCGATGTTCTTTATTGCAGAGTATGCAAACATGATTACTGTTAGCGCGTTGACCGCGACGCTGTTCTTTGGAGGATGGGACATTCCATTCACACAGTGGGACAATCTGGCACCGTTTACGGTGCTCAAGACCGTCCTCACACTGGTCGCATTCGTTTCCAAGGTTGGTTTCTTCGTCTTCCTTTTCATGTGGATTCGATGGACCCTTCCGCGCTTCAGATATGATCAACTCATGTCACTTGGCTGGAGCGTGATGTTGCCGGTCATTCTGGCTTACATCGTGCTTGTGGCTGCGGCCAGTCTCGGCCTGGACGCGCTCGGAGTGCAGCGCGGATACATGTTCTCACTCGCAATGCTAGGGATGAACGTCGTGTTGGTGTTTCTGCTTTTTGGATGGCTCGACCGGGGCCGGCTGATAAGCCCGGCGAGTCCGCGCGCAGGTACATCGGAGCTGGTGAGGTTGCGCGCCCGAGGTTTAGCGGCGGCGCATGATCGTAGCTTCCGGCGCGAGATTCCGACGGTTGTTACCGCTTCCACAGGAAGTCCGGACTGATGACTATTTCAGTGAAGGTCCTGCATCGACCACTCGAGCGTGTGAGCTATGTGCGGTCGACCCTCAAGGGAATGGTCACGACGCTCAAGCATCTGGTCGACCCGCATAAGGTCACCATGCAGTATCCGGAGACAAAGTGGGAACTGTCTCCGAGATGGCGCGGCACGCATCGCATGCTCACAACCGAGACAGGTAAAGCAAAGTGCGTGGCATGCGGACTTTGCCCCACGGTTTGTCCAGCAAACTGCATCAAGCTCGTGCCCGGTGAAGATGAACTTGGAAATCGCTATCCGCTGATCTTCGAGATCGACGAGTTTCGCTGCATCTTCTGCGGCTATTGCCAGGAAGTGTGTCCGGAGGAGGCCATTCATCTCGGGCGACACTATGAAAACGCAGAGTTCGATCGGAAGTCGTTTATCTATGATCTTGAGCGCCTGATGGCTCAAACGCATCCTGTAAGCGAGATGTGGGATCCTTCCGATCCGAAGGGAGAATGAACGGATTCGTACAATTTCAGTTTTATCTGTTTTCGCTGCTCGCCATTGCGAGCGCGTTGCTTTTTGTCACCCGACGCAGCCCAATAGCGGCGGCCCTCTGGCTCGTAACGACAATGTTTGCATTGAGCGGGCTCTACGTACTGCTCGACGCACCCTTTGTCGGTGTGATTCAGGTTCTGGTGTACGCCGGAGCAATCATGGTCGTTTTCGTTTTTGTGGTATTGTTGCTCAATCTTGGCCGACGCGGCGTAACCGATTTGCGGTCCTGGGGCGCCCGGGTGGGGGCGGGTTTTATCGGGCTCTCGTTGCTGGCCAATCTCCTTGTGGTACTGCGCAGCAAGCTTCCGCGTCTTCCTCTTGCTGAGGCGCAGGACAATGTTGTCGCGCCGGTTGCCGCGTCGCTCTTTTCAGACTACC
>JBBSTN010000417.1:0-2767 GCA_038235845.1 Gemmatimonadales bacterium
AGCAATCGCTTTCTTCGCGCCCACTTCGGGCGTCTATCGGTCATGGAGTTCCTCCCCAGAACTTCCGGGAATCGCCGAATTGTCACAGCGAAAGAAAATCGGCGCGCCTTTTCCCTTATCTCGACGGGGGTGCGTGCATTCGACGCTGAAGCAACCGCAAACGCCGGCGCAGGGAGCCGTCCATGACGGTGTCACCAATCCTGATGACAACTCCACCAAGTATCGACGGGTCTACTTCAAGATGCGGAACAACCTTCTTGCCCACGATCGATGATAACCGAGCCGCGATGACATCACGCTCGTCGTCTGCGGTTTCGCGCGATACTGTAACTTTTGCGTGAACAATGTTGTTGCTCGCGTCAAGCAAGGTATCGTACTCATCAGCGATTATCGGGATCAGCATCTGCCGGCGATTTTTCACGAGCGACTGCAGAAACTTGAGGAACAGCTGCGGTACCCGGTCACTCAACGCCTGCGAAAGAATCTTCGCTTTGCTATCGGAGGAAACGCGAGGCGACTCGAGAAAGGTGTATAGGGTTTTGTCGCCGCTGATTGCATTTGCGATTTGGCGCAACATCGTTCCCCAGCCAGCAGTGTCGTCTGCTTTGCGCGAGAGTGCGAGCAACGTCTCCGCGTAGTTGCGCGCGACGATCGACCCTTCACTGGTTGGAGCGCTCACGACTTGCTACCGCTCGAGACGTCGAGTGATCCGAGGAACTCCTCCACAATTCGGCGATTGCCGGCGTCATCAAGATTCTTCTCGAGCACTCGCGATGCGCCCGCAATGGCCAGGTCAACCGACTCCCTTCTAAGCTGCGCAATGGCCGCGACTTTTTCACCTTCGATCGAACGACGCGCGCCCTCGAGCATTTCTGTCTGCTGTTCCTTCGTCGTTGCAAGCATGTCAGCTCTCATCTTCTCAGCCACTGCGCGACTGTCGGCGATGAATCGCTGAGCATCAGCTCGACCCGCCTCGAGCAGTGCACGTTGCTGAGCAAGCAGTTCGGCTGCTTCCGCGCGATCTCGCTTGGCACCCTCGATTGCATCTTCGAGCGCCTTCTCACGTGCTTCCACCGATTCGAACAACGGCTTGAAAGCAAACTTGGAGAGAACGATGAACAGAATGAAAAAGATGATGAGCGTCCAGAACATCAAACCCGCTTTAGGCTCTAGCAGATTCACCGGTCCGGCAGCCTCGGCCTCGTGCTCCTGAGCGAAAAGCTGGACGGAGGTAAGTACGAGGCCTACAGCATTGACCGATGCAATGGTGGCGAAACGGGTGAGTGAAGCGCGAAGACGCATGGACCTGTCGATCATGAGAGATGAACGGATGGAGTACGGTGGAGCAGCACAATGTCTGCTCCACCCTCGACTTCAATCAGCGACAACATCGTCGCTTTGAAAACACAATTAGAACGCGATCTTGTTCTGAATGAGGAAGCCGATAACTGCTCCGAAAAGCGCGGCTCCTTCAACGAGTGCGGCGAAGATAAGACCAGCGGTCTGAATACGGCCCGCTGCTTCTGGCTGACGCGCCATTCCTTCAACGGCCGATCCGCCTACCAAACCGATGCCGATACCTGCACCAATGATGGAGCCGCCGGCTGCAATGCCTGCGCCAATCATTGCTGATCCGCGAGGATCGGACGCAACGGCGGCTGCGTTCTGAAGAAGACCCATAATTTCGATCATGTAAAGCTCCGATTACAACGTTTTAATGTCGCCCCGCGCTGCGTCGCTAAACGAAACGCTACCCGTCAACGGACTCTCGTCCAACAGGCTTCACCGATCGCTCGACCGGCTACGTCTCCAACAGCTCAGAGGCCATGAGCTGTTGATCTACCGTCCATCAAATGTCTGCCATACCAATCATCAACGGGCGATCAGTGATGCGACTCACGCATCTGTCCGATGAACACACATGCCAGCAGGGTAAAGATGAAGGCCTGAAGAAACGACACAAAGATTTCGAGCGCGCTCAGCGCAGTGGCCATAACCACGGGTACGCCCGCGATCGCCCAGCTATTGAAAGTGAAGATCAAGCCAATGAGTGCAAGCAGGATGATGTGTCCTGCCGTCATGTTCGCAAACAGTCGTATTGTAAGCGCAAACGGTTTAGCAAACTTTCCGACGATCTCCACCGGTGTCATGACGACAAACATGACGACACGCATAAACATCGGAAGATCCTTATTCCAATAGAAGATCGTTCCCAGGTAACCCATCCCTAGCGACAGAATACCTGCAATCTCGACCACAAAAAACGTGACGATTGCTAGTGTCGCGGTGACTGAGATGTTACCCGTTGCTGTGGAGCCGTATGGAAGCAACCCAAACAGGTTACACAGAAGAATGAAGTAGAAAAGCGTGAGCGCAAAAGGCACGAACTTTTCGCCATGTGGCCCGACATTGGGCAGTACAACGTCGTTGCGCAGATAGAGCGCCATCGCCTCGACCGCAGCGGCAACACCACGTGGGCGACCAATCATCTGATGATGTGACTTGCTGGCCTGGCCGGCGAAAACGAGCAGTAACATCGCTACAAGCGCCGAGAAGAGCATGAAGACGACATGCTTGGTGAGCGACATGTCGAACGTTATACCAGCTACGTGAAAAACCGGCCCCTGCGGAAGTGCGAACTCTTTATAAAACGGCGATTTCCAGTACGGCAACTCGAGATGCCGCGAATCGATAATATGCGGCGTGATGATGTCGACCGGCTGCTCCGGCGCGCCCGTGGCCAACTGTCCGTTTGTGCCGGGAACTG
>JBBSTN010000418.1:0-2766 GCA_038235845.1 Gemmatimonadales bacterium
ATCTCGCGTTCGTCGATGTCGGTTTTTACGACACCAAAGTTGGAAGACGGAAACCACAGTGATTCCCGACCCGGGACGTACGGAATGGACACAGCATCCACCACGTCTCCGTTTACCGCTGTGGCCATTGGAACCGTCATTCGTGAACCAATTGGTGTGACCCGAACACCGACGTCACGCTTCCATGCAACCTGGGCAACGTTATCCATTCGCCAAAGCAATTTCTCGACACCCACCCTTCGCACGCCCAGCCCGACCGAAATGCGCTGCGTGGTGGTAGCGCGGTAAGCCAACAGAGCGCTGTCCTGTGAGACTCGTGCGACGCGGGCCCGTTCTAGCGTGGTTTTTGCTTCACCGTCGGCGAAGGCTGTGGATGCTGCCGCCGCCGCTCGATGGGCTCTGACAGCGCTGTCGCCGCCAAGATTCCTCCGAGCCATGGAGCGGGCATCTCGGGAAGCTTCCCGAAGGGCGTCGCGTTCGGCAACGGTTAGCGTATCGCGGGGGGGCGGCGAAGTTTTCTGCTGGGCCTCAACCTCCGTCGCTGCAACAAAGCCCGCCACGATGAGCCCGGCAATCACGAGAAGTATGGAGCGAGGGCGGTATGAGAATGAAATCATTTATGCGGGGCGGGGTGCACGATACATCGAGAGTGAGTATTCTCAGGGGTACTCTCAGTACGAGAGATGCCATACCCCGGTTTCCACGATGGGCTCCGCGCGCTAGTTCGCGCGTGGAAAGCTCCGTACCGAATGCCCAGTCGTGCTACAGCTATTTCCTCCCTGCCACTCTGCGTGCCCTTGCCCATGAGACGCTCAATGTATCCGCTCCGCACAAAGTCGATTGCGCTTGCCGTGTCATCTGCCGTGACTCTGCTAACGCTTGCCTTGCCTCTCGCTGGCACCAATTCCGCGCTTCACGCGCAGAATACTTCCAGCGGCGTGTCCGCCGCTCCCACCGACCCCCGTCTTGAGAAGCTAAAGGCTGAGGCAGTTACGATGGTCGAAGGGCGCGCAAAACAGGTCCAGGAAATCGTCGACATGCTTTTCTCATTTCAGGAGCTCGGCTTTCAGGAGTTTGAAACCCAGAAATACCTGACAGGAATTCTCGAGAAAGAAGGTTTTACAGTGCAGCGGGGCGTGGCGGGAATTCCTTCCGCTTGGATAGCTCGCTGGGGTAACGGGAAGCCGGAAATCGCGCTCGGCTCTGATGTCGACGGCATTCCGCAGGCAGGACAGAAGCCTGGTGTTGGCTACAAGGATCCGATGATCGCTGGTGCGCCCGGCCATGGTGAAGGGCACAACTCGGGACAGGCCGTGAACGTGGTAGCGGCAATTGTCGTCAAGAATCTGATGACACGCGACAAGATTCCAGGCACCATCATGCTTTTTCCCGGCATCGCGGAAGAGCAGATGGCGGGCAAGGCGTTTCTCGTGCGCGACGGCGTTTTCAAGAATACCGATGTAACGCTCTTCACTCACGTGAGCAGCGACCTCTCCGTGAGTTGGGGAGCGGGCGGACAGAGTGCGCTGATTTCTGCCGAGTTTCGCTTCAAGGGGTCGAGTGCTCATGCGGCGGGAGCGCCCTGGCGTGGACAGAGTGCACTCGATGCGGTCATGCTGATGGGCAGCGGCTGGGAATTCAAGCGTGAACATCTCCGACTGCAGCAGCGCTCGCACTACGTGATCAAGGACGGCGGCGATCAGCCCAACGTTGTGCCAAGCACTGCCAGCATCTGGTTCTATTTCCGCGAACAGGATTATCCTCGCACGATGGCGCTCTTCGAAACCGGCAAGAAGATCGCCGAAGGTGCCGCAATGATGACCGATACGAAGCTCGACACGGTCATGATCCTCGGCTCGGGCTGGTCTGGCCATTTCAGCAAGCCTATTGCTGAAGCGATGAACCAGAATATCCAGACAGTGGGTATGCCCAAGTGGGACGAAAACGACGAGACGCTCGCCAAGGGCATACAGCACGAACTCGGCTCGCCTGAAGACGGACTTCAGAAAGAGGTTAACAAGCAGCTGCGTGGCGCCGAGACGTTGCAGAACTGGACGGGCGGCGGGTCGGACGACATCGGTGATGTTTCGTGGAACGTGCCTACGGTGACGTTACGATATCCGTCGAATATTCCGGGTTTGCCGGGACACAACTGGGCCAACGCAATCGCGATGGCGACGCCAATTGCACACAAGGGCGCGCTCGCAGGGGCAAAAGTTCAGGCGATGACTATGCTCGACATTATGCTGCAGCCCAAGGTTGTTGCCGACGCGTGGACGTATTTCCGCGACGTGCAAACCAAGGACACAAAGTACCAGCCGTTTATTCGGCCACAGGATACGCCGCCCATCTGGCTCAACGCCGATATTATGGCGCGCTATCTGCCCGAGATGAAGAAGTTCTACTATGACCCGACGAAGTACAAAACGTATCTCGAGCAGCTCGGTATCAAGTATCCGACGGTCCGGCCAGCGAATGAAAAGCCCAAGGGAGACAACAACGACGGGGAGAGCAAGTAGCGCTGGGCTGTCACCCTCCGCGGAGCGACGAACCGGCTGTTTCGACGTTGTCTGAATCGGATCTCGCTCCGCTCGGCCCGCATAAGCTCGCCAGCAATTTGATCTGCTCCTCCTGCTGCGCGACGAGTTGAAGCCATTGACCTTTTCTTAGCTCGTCAAGCTTGTCGTGCAGCTCACGAATCTCGATCTCCGCCTTGAGATTCACTTCGTAATCGTTTTCCGCTTCAGCGCGATCTCGCTTTGCCTG
>JBBSTN010000419.1:0-2752 GCA_038235845.1 Gemmatimonadales bacterium
ATGTTCGTGAGGTCGTCGACAATTCTGTCGATATCGCCGACCGGTAGCTCCAAGTTTGACAACAAAGCCATTCGCATCACGTCATCGCGCGTAACTGCCACTATTCAAGCCCTCTTTCCAGTTTCGCCTGAGCCAAGACGAGTGTCTTGCGCCCGACTTCGGGATCATCGAACTCTATTCGCGCTTTGGCATCGCGTGCTGATCCGGATAATTCCCGGATCGTTCCACTTCCGAATTTCGCGTGTCGCACGCGCTCGCCGATGGCGACAATGGCGAGGTCCTGTGATTCGTGCTCGGGCTCGGGATCGGATGCGAACGATCTGGTCGCCGCAGAGGGTGAAATCCACGACTCTGCTTCCTTCGAACCAGATTTTCCATACCGATTTCCGGGCGAACCGTACTGCCCGAAAGCTGCACTTCCGTAAGGACCTGTTGAGCGTCGCGTCGATCCGTATTGACCACCCGATCGTGCTCCCGGCGCATCGCCCAGGGAGCGTCGGCCTTCGGTTCTGACCCTAAGTGTTTTTTCCTTGTCCGCAAGCGAGGCACTTATCGAACGAAGAAATCGGGATGGCATTGAGACCATGAGCTCACCGTTACGTCTTCGTTGTTCAGCGCAAGTGAGATAGAGCTTCTCCTCCGCTCTGGTGATTCCGACATAGAAAAGTCGTCGCTCCTCCTCAAGCTGTTTTGGGTCTTCAGCGGCGCGCGCAAGAGGGAACAGCCCGTCCTCGAGACCCGTCACGAATACAAGGGGAAACTCGAGGCCCTTGGCATTGTGCATTGTCATCATCGTCACTGCGTCGGCCGTGGGATCGAGTCGATCTATTCCAGCGACGAGAGTAGCGCGTTGAAGAAAGTGATCCAGAGGAGTCAGTCCAACTTCCCCGCCGTCCTCCTCGACGACCTCGGCGGCCCCAGCGATCAGTTCGCGCACGTTCTCGGCGCGCTCCACTCCTTCCTGTCCCTCAGTTTTCAGATAGTCCGCGTAGCCGATGCTGTCGATCAGATCGCGGAGAAGTTCGTCTACGGCCGCGTCAGCGGCCGATGTTCTCAGGCGTTTGATGAGTGCCACAAACTGTTGCAGCGACGTCCTCGCTGCGCCACGGAGCGCGGACAGCTCCTCCTCGCGCGATGCGAGTTCGAGCATGGATGTCCGTTCGCTGATCGCACGCGCCGCCAGGAGTGCAATCGTAGTGTCGCCAACGCCACGCCGAGGCGCAGCCACGGCGCGTCTGAACGCTTCATCGTCCGAGGGATTGGCGATGAGCTTGAGATACGCCATAAGGTCACGAATTTCCCGTCGATCATAGAAGCGCACAGCGCCGACCAGGCGATACGGAATCGCGTAGCGGCGAAACGCATCTTCGAGCGCCCTGCTTTGAGCGTTAGTGCGGTACAAAACCGCGCAGTCGCTTTTCGAAAGGACGGAGCGCGCTTCGTCAACGGCTGCAGCACTTGTGGCACTGACGGGAACGCGCGCGCTTCCAGCGCGCGTTGTAACCAGCCGCGCATCGACCCCACCTGTTCGATTGACAACGATGCCCGCGATCGTGTCAGCCTCATCACGCTCATCGAGAGCCTCGATGAGCGTGACCCGTTCGCCCGACGGGCGTGTTGCACGAAGCGTTTTTCCCCGTCGCTCTTCGTTCTCGGCGATCACTGCGTTGGCAAGTGAGAGAATATCCGGCGTCGAGCGATAGTTCTCTTCCAGACGAACAATTTGAGCACCAGGAAAGTCTCGCTCGAAGTCGAGAATATTCCGTATGTCTGCGCCTCGCCAGCCGTAGATGGACTGGTCGTCGTCTCCTACCACCATGACATTCCGGTAATGACCTGCCATGAGTCCGACAAAACGGTATTGAGCGGCGTTGGTATCCTGATACTCGTCCACCAAAATGTAGCGAAACTTGCGCTGGTAGTGTGTGCGCAACCGTTCGTCCTGCTCCAGCGCACGCACGGGCAGCGTGAGTAGATCGTCGAACGTAACTGCATTTGCGCGTTCGAGTGCCGACTCCAGATCAAAGAAGCAGCCCGCTACGGTCTGTGAAAACACATCGCGTGAAAGCCTCGAATACTCCGCCGCTCCGACAAGAGCATTTTTCGCGTCCGATATGGCACTGGCAATAGCCATCGGCGAAAATTGTTTGGGACTGATCCGGCGAGCCTCCATCACGCGCTTTAATGCGCCGAGTGTGTCGTCCTGATCGTATATAGTAAAGTTTTGTTCACGTCCAACCAGCGGCGCTGCACCACGCAGCAGGCGCGCACCGAGCGAGTGAAAGGTACCACACCACATTCCTTTTGGTTCAAAGCCGAGCTGGCGGGAAATACGCTCCTTCATCTCACCTGCGGCCTTGTTGGTGAACGTGACCGCAAGGATTTCATGAGGCGCGATGCCCCTGCTCGAGATAAGCCGGGTAATGCGGGTTGTCAGCACGCGGGTTTTTCCCGAACCCGCGCCGGCAAGCACGAGAATCGGACCTTCGTCATGCATGACCGCTTCCTTCTGTGCGCTATTCAATCCGTCTGTATGCGAGACGACGGGCGCGGGCGTATCGAAGAGAGAGCCTGTCCAGCCTGTTGTTGTCATGCAGGCAAGATAACGTCAAACGCCGCGCCACTACCGACGTCGGCGAGCGTGAGTTCACCACTGTGGTTCTCGTGCACAATTCGTTGTGCCAACGACAGCCCGATTCCCCAACCGTGCTCCTTTGTGCTGAAGCCCGGTTCGAACACTCGATTTCGAAAC
>JBBSTN010000420.1:0-2740 GCA_038235845.1 Gemmatimonadales bacterium
TGACCTCGGGTTCCCTCGGGATACACAAGTACCGACTGCCCTTCCCTAATCTTCTCGGCCGCGTCAGCATATGCACCAAACGCTGCCTTTCGATTTTCACGATCAATGTAAATAACGCCTGCCGCACGAGCTGCGGAACCAAAGAACGGAACGCTTTCCAGCTCTCTCTTGGCCACAAAGCCGTACGGCGGAAGCGCGGCCAGTAGCACCGGGATATCAAACCAGCTGACGTGATTGGACACAAACACCCGGGGAGCGCCCTCGGGCAAGTCATTGCTGCCATGATGCACAACTTTCACGCCCGCCGCACGAAGCAACCACTTGCCCCAGATGCTTTGAGCTGTTTCGTAAACACCGCCTGGTTTGCGCTTTACTCCAAACAGCTGAGCGAGAAGTACCCACGTTCCGAATATCAACGTGCCAAATAAAAGCGCAATAATGCTAAGTAGAGTGCGCATCAGAGCGAGAAGTGATCGTGACCTTTAACCAGCTCAACTGCCGGATGCACTCCCGGATGCGCTCCCGTCAATCCAAATACATCGACGTCACCCGAGCGGCCCGCCAACATGTCATTTTCATCAGTCGCAACAACTTCTCCAATTCGCGTGCAGCGCACTCCGTATTTCGCAGCAATGTCAGCCATTAATTTACCGGCGGATTCCGGTGCAACGGCGACGAGTAACTCGTACTCCTCGCCACTTGTCAATGCCTCGGGGATGGTAACACCAGGCCCACGCGGAACCGCAGACGCTACGATCTGTAATCGCACTCTGCTTGCGGCGGCCATGTGTCGCGCGTCTGCTGCCAGGCCATCGGAAATATCGAGCATCGCGTGCGCACCTCCCTCGGCAAATGCCTCGCCGGCTGCCAGTCTCGCAACAGGACGCGCAAATCTCTCACGCGCCCATTCGGAAGGCTCGCGGCCATCGTCCCAACTGTGAAGCGCTTTACCCGGCCCGCCAAGAGTACCGGTGAGTAAAAGCGTATCACCGACACAGGCACCACTTCGCGGAACTACACGTGAAGCAGAACCTATTACCGTCGTGGTGATGCTAAATGCACCGCCACTGCTGATGTTACCACCGGCAATTCTGGCACCCGCATCCGTTACCACACTTGCGATTCCATCGGCGACATCCACTAGCTTCGACCGCCATCGTTCAGGAACAACGAACGCAATCAGCAATGCATCCGCGCGGGCACCCATCGCAGCGAGATCGCTCAGCGCCGCAGCCGTTGCGCGAACCCCGGTTTCGAAGGGTGTGATCCACTCCTGACGAAAGTGAGTGTCCTCCACGAATGCATCGGTGCTTGCCACGACCGAGCGACCCTGGGGCGCATGTAACAACGCAGCATCGTCGCCGATACCCACCGCAAGTTCGCCCCAACGATCGAGCAATGTTCGAATGGTATCGAACTCTCGACCCGGGCCCATTGCCTGGTGACGGGGAACGCTCATGAACAGATCATCGCAAACCGCCATTGTCATCTCGTCTGAATCGTGCAAGTCCTGCAGTTGTTGCAATCCACATCCAGTCATTGCTCAAAACGACATCCATCGCTGGCGCCGGTAAATCTCCCGGAATTCGGAGGAATGTGGGAGCACCGGTTCGTCGCGACAGCAATATCACTCCATCTGACCCACTAACAGCAATACTACGGGCGTCGATCGCGACTCGTGTCAGCCGTCCAACCTGTTGCACGTCGACTGTTTCAATACGACCTGGATCGCTGACACCGCGCGGGTTAACTGCAATAATCGCGTCATCGGTGGCGACCACCAAAATCGTGTCGCTCCACGCGAGCGCCCGAATCGGTCTTCGCAACTCAGGCTCCGTTCCTGCCGGACGAAGCATCTGCGCAACGTCGTCGCCACCAGTGGATGCTGCTCTTGCGCGCGGGAGCACCACAAGGCCTCCCGACGTGCCGATCCAGAGCGTGTCGCCAATGGGTTGCAACGCGAAGATCGCGACGTTCTCCAGCAATTTCGCGCCGATACCGCGCGACCGGGATTTTCTGGCTCCCGTGCTGTCGGACAACCACACCAATCCTTGCGCAGTGCCTGCCCATGCACCGCCGTCGCCTGCAGCAACCGCGAAAGCACGATCACTGGGCAATCCATCGAGCGACGTCCAGCTTTCTAGCGCATCGCTACCATCGAGATTTGCGAAAACTATTCCTCGCTCTGTTGCAACCCATGCGCGGTTGCCCCGCACAGACATTGCGTTGGCTCTCACACCAACCATCGGCACGCTGATGGTTCCATCGATCCAGCGCCAACGTTGCAGATCATTGGTTGTGAACGAAAACCCCGACCGAATATTCGACTCGCCAGCTCCCGCCATCCACACCCCGTCGGCCGCAGCAGCAAGTGCTCCTGTTGCACTTTCCACCGGCCCGAAGCGCAGCGATGTGGCCTGCTGAAATGAAGGATCCACCTTGTACAGTCCATCGCCGTTGGTGCCGAGCCATACCTCGCTTGCGCGCTCCGGCGAAATCGCTCCGCTGATCACAGGATAGTTGCGCAGCGACCGATCAGCCTTCTGGTCGCGAAGCAACATCCCCGCAGAAGTACGAAGAATGGGATATCGCTGATAGATCTCGTCGAGTGAGACCGGCAATATCAGCGCTGCGGGAGACGGCGGCTGTGCAAGCGGCGATGCCAGCCCAGTGCGTGAAACTGTAGACCAAAGCCCGCTGGTGCGCACCACAGCATCAGAGTTAACACTTCCTGTGGAAA
>JBBSTN010000421.1:0-2736 GCA_038235845.1 Gemmatimonadales bacterium
AGACAATCAACGCTTCAACGCCTGGCGATCACCAGCTGCGAGTGTTGGTGGTGGAAGATGAACAAGGCTTGCGAAGGTTGGTTGCCGAAGTCCTCACCCGAGCAGGATTTTCGGTACAGGTTGCAGCCGACGGATTCGAGGCACTGGCAATTCTTTCCACAGCAGCCGACATGCCCGACCTCGTGCTTTCCGATGTCGTAATGCCACGACTTGGAGGCCGTGCATTGGCTGAGGAAATGGAAAAACTAGGCCTCACCATACCGGTGCTGTTCATGTCCGGCTATCCAGCCGGTGCCGAGCTCCCTGAAAACCACGGATACTCGTTTATTGGAAAGCCATTCACTCCTGACGCCATTGTCGAACGGGTACGTTCTATTATTGAACGCTCGTAAACTCTTGTGAAAGCGGAGTTGCCAGAAGCGTTTTCATGTGAAAAAGCTGCGTACATGGCCTATGAGGAGAGGAGAAACGGGGCTGTCGTCCTCCACTAGCAGTCCCCTCACTCGAGCCGCATCCGAAACGACGAATCGAAGCTCTGCGCGACGATACTCTCCAAGCTTGAGCGACGAAAATAGAGCCTCGTTTCCAGCTGTCGAAATCGAGGCGGGCTCCACCTCTTCTCCTGATGAATCGACGAGCGCAAAGCGGCGGCCACCGGGATAAAGCGCTCCAATGCCTCTCGAGGGTGAAATAGTCGACGGGTCGAACTGTTCACGCACCGACACGATTACTGTGTCATCAACTCTGCGTAGCCCGATTACATGGTCAACGACATGACAGTCGATTTCACAAAAAGCTTTGCTTTCGCCAATGGCAATTATCCGCGACGAACTATTGGCAGCGGCGATCAGTAGCACTGCAATGTAGAGTGCGGCGACGACTGCGCCGTTCGAGAGTGCCCGCGAAGCCCAGGATAGCTTATACCCGCATCGCGAGTTCAACTGAAGCGGCGAGCGCGCAGAATACCAACGATGCGGTGCCGAGAAACGCCAGAATCTGAAGCGGGGCCCTAATGGTTGTCATGCCGTGACGATCGCGGAATGTCAGACGTCCGGACCTGATATTCGAGCAGGTTCACTGTGTTGTTCTGATTGCGCTTATAAGCGATTCGAGATGCGCTATGTAGCGCTCGAACGCCTTACGCCCACGATCGGTGAGGCGATAAGTGGTTCTCGGAGTACGACCCGCAAATTCCTTCGAACAGGTGACATATTCGGCCTCTTCCAGCTTGCGTGCGTGCACACTCAGGTTTCCGTCAGTGAGGCCCAAAAGGTCGCGAAGTTCAGTGTGCGAGCGGTCATCACCAGTAGCGAGGGCCGTCAGGATTGCCAGACGTGCACGCTCGTGAATGACGCCGTCGAGCGCAGGAACGCTACCGGCTGCATCACCCGCAACAACTTCCAGTCGATGCCGGCGAGTCTCGTTGTCTTGTTCTGACGATTCAGCTTGCTGCTGTTTCAGCTTTCGATTGGATCTCGCAGACATTATCAGCCCCCGTGTCGACGTGCGATGTGAACTCCTGCGATGATGTGGCCGAGTCCGAACGCCAGCGCGAGATAAGCATCAGTCCAGGCCATCGGCAACGCGATGCACGCTAATCCGGCCGTCAGGAACGTTGCGCCGAGAAGGGGCACCGCGCGCGCCTGCGAAACTTCACCAGCGGTAAGTCTCGCTATTCCATAACACATCAACCATCTCGGCGGCAAAAGACTCCACGCGTTCACCTGAACGCTTGCAACGGTGAGCGCTCCGCCAGCTAGTAGTGGTGGCACCAGCCCGAAGGCGAATCGAAGTGCAGGAGCTGCGCCCAGCGGAACTCGGCGACGGTGCGCTTTGCGAATAATTCCTGTTGCGCCGATGACGGCCGCGACAACTGCTTCGATGACCCACACCCCGAGCCAATGGGCCTGATCTGTTTGCCGCGACGCGACGAGTGCCGCAACGAGCGCGGTGACGCCCATGCCGATGCCGGCGAGGCCGGGTACGGCAGAGAAATAAGCCGCGCGGGCAACAGTGTCCCTCACGAAGGCAAGGTCTGCCTGAGCGCGATCGTGGAGCGCGCGGGGCGGGGAGCCACCTTTGATGGCAGGGGCTACCGGTGAAGATCGACTATTAGTGTGTCGGACGGGCATGGTGGCAGGATAAGTCAATTGTCCGAGTGCGTCAAGCACTTTGCATCGCAAAGGAAGTCTGCCCGCTCCTATTGAATCGGTACGTTACTTTGCACGATTATTCTGCGCCAACTGTCTCCGGTCGAAACCAATTACTTCATGAGCATTTCTTCCGTTCGAATTTCCGATCTGCCGCATCACGTTGGCTCTGTCGTGACCGTTCGGGGGTGGGTCGTACATCTGCGCTCATCCGGTAAAGTGGCATTTGTTGTCGCCCGTGACGGCTATGGAACAGTGCAGGCGGTAGTGGTCAAATCGCAGGTCACAGAGAGCTCGTGGACTGCTTTTGGCGGTCTGTCTGCAGAAGCGAGCGTGGCAATCACGGGCGAAGTGCGAGCAGAAGCGCGAGCTCCTGGTGGCTTCGAACTCGGTGTAACCGAACTGACGATGATTGGTGCAAGTCCGTCCGACTACCCCATTCAGCCCAAGGAGCACGGCACAGACTTTCTGCTGGACAATCGCCACTTCTGGCTGCGCACGCCCCGTCAGGTTGCGATCATGCGTGTCCGACATGAAGTCGAGCAGGCTATTCAGGATTTCTTCTACGAGCGTCAGTTCACGCGCT
>JBBSTN010000422.1:0-2735 GCA_038235845.1 Gemmatimonadales bacterium
CCTTATCCCCGCCGCTTTCCATAAGGATCGAACCGCTCGAATAGCCCTCCGCAAACAGCTCAACCCCGCCCCCGACGCACACCGCGGCGCACACAAACCGCGCGCCCCGCAGCTCCGTCGACATCGCGCCGGCAATTTTGAGTTCACGCAGCAAAAGCTGGTTATTCGCGAGGTCGAGCTCCACACCAGCCAGACCTTCCACCATCGACCAGCGCTTGCTCATAACGCCCGGCGCGCCCGCAAGGGCGCTCACTTCGAGCCCGGAATCATCCGCAAGGACGAAACGGCCCGGTACAAGCCTCGAGAAATACCTGGCTTTCGCAAACGCATTCTCCTCGAATGTCGCAAACGTTTCGAGCCTCTCTTCATCGGCGTGCTCACCTATTCCAACGTCGGCAAGCGTTTCAACCTGGAAGCCGGCTTCGGTGACGAGCGGAAGAAGCTCGCGCAACTTCCCCTCGCTTCGGGTAGCCAATAGCAACGGACGCAACGTCTTCATCGTGCCTTCACCGGCCCTTGAGACACTCCCGCTGCGCTGCATCGAGCTGCGCGATACCCGCTACCGCCAATGACAGAAGATCGTCGAGTTCCGAACGCGCGAACGTGCCATTCTCGCCCGTTCCCTGCACTTCGACAAATCGGGATTCGCTGCTCATGACGACGTTCATATCGACGGCAGCGCGCACATCTTCTTCGTAATCGAGATCCAGGCGTGGTTCACCGTCGACGATACCCACGCTTATAGCCGCAACCCTTCGACGAATCGGCGACGACGTGATCCGTCCCGTTTCGACCAGCCAGTCGAAGGCATCGACGACAGCAATACAAGCTCCTGTGATCGAAGCCGTACGGGTTCCGCCGTCCGCCTCCAAGACGTCACAATCAACCTTGACGGTGAACTCCCCGAAGTGAAAATCATCCAGCATCGCTCGCACGCTTCGACCGATGAGACGCTGAATTTCCTGCGTACGTCCACCTGCGCCTTGACGCTCCCGCGAGGAACGAGTGCGAGTTGCGCGCGGAAGCATTGCGTACTCCGCCGTTACCCAGCCCTCACCCGATCCGCGCTTCCAACCGGGAACTCCCGTCTCCACGGAAGCGGCGCACAACACCTTTGTCCCACCAAACGAAACAAGACATGAACCCTCTGCATATCTCACCGCTGCGCGTTCAAGCGTTACCGCTCTCAGCGCATCGCACGTGCGATCGAGATGTCTCGGTGCCCGCGATAATGCACTCTCAGCTGTGGGCCGCGATGGACTGGAGGTGGAACTGTTCTCAACCTTGTTCTGCACGCATTCGCTCTATCGTTGATGTGGTTGACTGTCCTTCGATCAATGGAACAACAACCACGCGGCCGCCATTCGCACATACCAGGTCTGCACCGACAATCGTGTCTGTCGTGTAATCGCCCCCTTTAACGATTACATCGGGCAGAAGTGCAGTGACAACTTCGAGCGGCGTGTCCTCGTCAAAAATGATTACTGCATCAACGCACTCGAGCGCGCCAAGCATGAGAGCACGCTCCGAAGAGCTGCAGATTGGCCGCGACGGACCTTTGAGACGGTGTACGGAATCGTCACCATTTACGCCCACGATCAACGCGGCACCTTCGCGGCGCGCGGTATCGAGCAAGCAGACGTGCCCTGGATGCAGCAGGTCGAAGACGCCGTTCGTAAACACCACTGCTCCTCTCACGCTGTCTCGCCACGCGAGCGCCTCGTCCAGAGCCATGACCTTGGACGACGGAAGTCTCGGAGCATCTCTAGTCACCATTGTGATTGCATTCCCTCAAGCATCTCGTTTACCAGACTTTCCACGGCGTCCTTGCGACCTGTAGCTTCTCCACCCTCGGCGTACTGGGCTTCCTTGGATATACCGGCCCTCTTGAAAAGAATACGTCCTGTCGACTGATCGAGAATTTCAACGTCGAGTATTATCTGCAAACGTCGCCGAGTCGAAGTTGTCTGACGTGGATCTGCACTGACACCGGCCGGTAAATCGACGTCGTATCTAACGATTGTACCGCGAACCACGACATCCGCTTTCTGTTCGGTTGCCTCGCGCAGATTAAGCCGATCTTTCATTCCTTTCCGAAGCTGATCGAGGATCTCACGTTGCAGCTCTGGTACGGGAGTTTGATTGTCAAATGGCTGCACCGCCACACTGCGCAAATTGCGCGGCAATCCACCGCCACTGGAAAACTTGTAAAGACAGCCGGTTATACCAACTGCAAGGAGAGCAAGCAGAACAAGCCGACTTGTCACAACCGAAAGCTTACGGACGCCGCCAGATCGATTCATCGAACCCCTCGACTCTGCTGGTATCTGTAACGCTGATCGACAAACGCCGTCCCGCGCGCTCGTGTCTGTATTGCACGTCCCATTGACCCTGTCCGTTTCTACGGCGATAGACCCACTCCGTCAGCTTGCCATCTTCGATTCGTTCCGCCTGCGCAAGCGTGTTTCCGGCGAACAACACCCGCCACGCCCGTCCATCGGAACGAGAAGCGTCTGCACCACGCAGTATACCCAGATCAACGCGAAGTGTGTCGCCGTCAATTCGCGCGATGGTATCCGGGGTTGGCGGTAGCGACAACCTGCCGAGCGAGGCCCAGAGCAGAGGAGCGGCAGGGAGAAATCGCTTGACGAGATCAGGTCCCGGCACGAAAAGCGAGTCTCCGAGCAGAACCGCGTACCCGCCAGCCATTCCGTTCCGTAGAAAAAAGTCGAGTC
>JBBSTN010000423.1:0-2695 GCA_038235845.1 Gemmatimonadales bacterium
AGGGACGATCGATGGACGGCACTGTGGAAATGCTGACGACGCCCCCCGCCGCATTGCCCCACAACGAACTTGCATTCGACCGGATGACATCGATGCCCTCTACGGCTGCTAGATCGACGTTGTCAAATGACGTACGCCCATCGGGCTCAGTCTCGGGCATACCGTCCATCAATACGCGGATACCGCGTGAAGTACCCGCGTTCGACCGGTCGCCAGCACCACGAGCGCCAAATCCGCGGATGACGATCCGCACATCCGACGTTCCAAAACGCGACTGCACCAGCGCGCCCGGAACGTTGCTCATCGCATCGTTGAGACCGAATCCGGCTTTTGTCCTGAACTCGTCCCGCGAAATGTGTGTTATCGCCAGCGGTGAGTTAAATGCCGACACCGAACTCCTAGTGGCCCGGATATTTACCGGTGAGAGTCGAATGGTCGCGCTGTCCGCGCGCGCGATCGAGTCGCGTTTCGAATCCTGTGCTTCCGAGATTACCGGGCTCCCCGCAAGCGCTGCAGCAACTGACATTGCGGTCAAAGAGCTCGAATGTGAACCAATTCGCGTTCTTGAGAACAAAAGCATTGTAAAGAAAGAGGTGAGAGTAAAGTCTGTTTCAAGTATGCACTCTCACCACTTTCCGTTGAAGTGACGCCAAGGCGTCACTGCAGGCCAACGGCACCCGCCACAGTCAACCGCAACCCTCAGCCGTTGTAATCCTGACCTGGTCTCCTGCGTGGTTCCCGTTCGGCGCGACCATAGGTGCCGGTATCGTTGCGCGAAATTTTGCGACGCGCGACGAGAGCCTCGAGCACGAGTTCGCAGGCCACAACTGTCATCGAGTCATCTTTTGTGGGGGCGAGCCCCAGCGCATGCACAGTCGATACAAGCCCCGGCACGGTGTCAAACCCCATTCGGACAAGCTTCATCGACACGTCGTCGGCAACCTGAAGGGCACCGCCAGCGTCGAACCACATGATTATTTCGTCCGAATCAAGATCTCCGGCACGGTCGCGAAGGGTACTATCGCACGCTCGTCGAATGAGTTCGCGGGCGATATTCGCACCTCCTACAAGCTCACCTTCGTATTCGAGCTCCATCTTGCCGGTGATGGCCGGGAGAGCGGAGTAGACATCTGCAATCCGGGGCACCACCTCGTCAACGCCTTCACGCATTGCACGTTGCTCGGCGTTGGAAACCACATTTTCCATGGCGCTGATGGGCATTCGCTGCGATACACCCGACCGCCGGTCGATACGCTTGTCTTCTCGCGCCTCGAACGCAACGCGCTCCACAACCTCTTCGATGAGATCGGGCATGCGCACATTCACGCCCTCGCGAGCGGTCCACGCTTCCTGCCGTGTGATCTGCATTCCCAATTCGACCGTTTCGGGATAATGGGTGATGATTTCGCTGCCGATACGGTCCTTGAGCGGAGTAATGATCTTGCCGCGCGCCGTATAATCTTCCGGATTGGCCGTGAAGCAGAGCATGACATCGAGCGAGAGACGCACCGGGTAGCCTTTGATCTGCACATCACCTTCCTGCATGATGTTGAACAGACCAACCTGCACCTTGCCCGCCAGATCAGGTAGTTCGTTGAGCGCGAAGATTCCGCGATTGGCGCGGGGAAGCATTCCGTAATGAATGGTCAGTTCGTCGCTCAGAATGTGACCGCCACGCGCAGCTTTGATCGGGTCGACGTCACCGATGATGTCAGCGACCGTGACGTCGGGTGTGGCAAGTTTTTCGACGTATCGGGAATCTCTTCCCACCCACGCGATTTTAGTGTCCTCGCCATGTTCGGCAATTAGCTGCCGGGCAAACTTGGAAATTGGCGCGAATGGGTCGTCGTTTACCTCGCTGCCCGCGACCACTGGCATCTGCTCGTCGAGCAAATCAACCAGCGCGCGAAGAATTCTCGACTTTGCCTGACCTCGAAGACCGAGCAGAATAAAGTTGTGTCGGGCGAGCAGCGCGTTGACGATCTGTGGCATCACCGTCTCTTCGTAGCCGAGCACACCTTTGAAGAGGGGCTCACCAGAGCGGATTTTTGCGATCAGATTGCGTCGAAGTTCGTCCTTGACGCTCGAGGGGCGGGAGTTGGCATACGCGGAGCGTCGCAGCGCGCCGAGGGTTTCAGGAAGACGTGACACGGTAATTGACTGGGACTGAGGAATTAAAAGTGTTATGGAAGGTAAATCGATCGGGGCCGTACATTGTGCCAGGATGTCTAATACTTGACAGTCCAGCCCGTCTCCATAGATTAGCAGTTTGCGAACATGAAGTTGAGATCTCGCACACCGTGCAGAGTTGGTTGTGCACGGCGCCAAACACGTCACTGCTATGGAGTATTACATGAAGCGTCTTGCCTTAATTGCCGCAGTAATCGTGCTGGCTGCCTGCTCCGCCAAGGAAGAAGCGGCCCCAGTGGACGCGATGTCCAACGCCGCGATGACCGATTCGGCCATGCGTGCCGATTCCATGATGAAGGCCGACTCGATGATGAGAGCCGATTCGATCATGCGCGACACCATGATGATGATGGGCGACACCACGCACAAGTAAGCCGCAGTTTGACCCTGCATCAGTTCTGAATCAGCAGGCGGGGCGAACCGGAAGGCTCGCCCCGCTCTGTTTACTCAGCCCGGTAAAACGGCAACTCGGCCACCACCGCTGACGTTTCGCCCACCGCGCCGG
>JBBSTN010000424.1:0-2669 GCA_038235845.1 Gemmatimonadales bacterium
ATGCAATGCGGTGAAGTGGAGCTTCCGACACGCTTTCGGGTTCTGCTTCTCCCGGCTTCGCACAGCTTAGTGCATTCGGATCCGCGCCATTATCCAGTAGCCAGCGCATTCCCAGCTCGGAGGACGCGCACAAGGGGCTCGACTCACGATGGCGGGCGAGAAAATAAAGTGGTGTATTGCCCCACTTCCCACCCGGTCCGTTGAGATCAGCTCCGTACTCTTTCAGCAGTTGCAGACAATCTCGCTGGTTCATTTCGGCCGCATGGTAGACGCTCTCCCCGTCGTTCGGATCAGCGCCGTGTTCAAGCAGAGCTCGTACCACTTTCGCATTGCCTGCAACACTCGCGAAATAGAGCGCAGGTACTTGCTGCTCGCCATCGTCGCTGACCGGGACTGATGCATTCGCGCTTTCGCCCGATTCCAGCAAACGTTCAACGCTGGCGACGTCACCGAACGCCGCGGCAATGTAAATGTTCCGGGAGATGATCTGCGGATACGAACCCACCAGCTGCCTCGCATCGGTTAGTCGGCCGTCACAAAGCGCGGCCAGAGTTTCCGATTCGATATCATCCAACTCGTACCCATCGTTCGACAATTGGCCTGCCAACTTCCTGCCCCCTGACGACGAGAATTGCTAGACTTCCAGGCGATCTCCTTCCCTTGCACTCACAGTGTACAGCGCGGGCATGAGAAATACACTGATCAACAAGCGCGAAAACAGGCCACCCACAATCACCAGGGCGAAAGGTCTCTGGGAGTCCGCTCCTACACCAGTAGCGAGTGCCGCAGGCAGTAGACCGAACGCCGCCACCAGCGCTGTCATCATGATTGGCCTGAGCCTCAACAGTGCGGCCTCGACGGTCGCAGCGCTGATGCTTCGACCAGAAGCCCGCAACTCGTTTACATATGAGATATAGACGATTGCCGTTTGCACACTTACTCCAAAGAGTGCAAGAAAACCGATTCCCGACGACACCGAAAATGGTGTACCGGTGAGTTTCATGGTAAGCAGCCCGCCCACCGGGGCAGATAGCACTACACCCACAACCGTAATGAACGGAAACTTGAAGTTGCTATACAATGCAAAGAGAATGAGGAAGATGAGCACCAGCGTGATGGGAAGTACCAGTTGAAGCTGACTTCGCGACTGGGTGTATTCCTCGTACTCGCCGCCCCACGCCAGACGGTAACCCGTTGGCAAATGCACTGCTTCGCTCACACGCCGTTGCGCGTCCTGCACTGCGCTCGCCAGGTCCCGACCCTGCACCGAATACTGAATGCCGATGAAACGCGAGTTGTCCTGTCGGTAGATGAACGATGCACCGTTCGACACAGAAATGTCGGTGAGCTGTCGCAACGGTAGCTGCTGCCCGTCGGGTGTTCCAATCAGGATGTTGCCAATTTCTTCTGGTGACGTTCGCGCCTCTGGCGAAAGTCGAACCACGAGGTCGAACAGACGTTCGCCCTGCGCCACTTCGGTTACCGCCGTGCCACCCACTGCGGCGTCAATAATTCCGTTCACGTCGGCCACATTCACACCGTATCTGGCAAGTTTGGCCCGGTCTGCCGTAATGGATAGACTCGGTTGACCGAGCTCCTGTACAACCGTCACCTGGCGAATGCCGGGTGTCTGCTCTAACACACGTTTTACTGCACGCGCGTTTTGCTCGAGCACTGTGAGATCAGTGCCAAACAGCTTCACATCGAGCGAACTCTTGAGGCCTGTCTCAGCTTCATTCACCGCGTCTTCGGCGGGCTGCGTATAGTTGAATGTCACACCCGGAAACTGCGCGAGTTTTTTGTCGACTGCCGCAATCAGTTGCGCTTTTGTATGAAAATCACCATTCCATTCGCCGTATGGCTTGAGGCCGACAAAAAACTCAGCGTTGAAGAAGCCAGTCGGGTCGGTGCCGTCGTCGTCGCGACCGTGCTCGGAGGCAACCGTAGTGACCTCGGGAAACGACTTTAGTATCGCGCGAATCTGAGGGACTATCTTGGACGACTCTTCGAATGAGATCGTGTATGGCATGGTTGCCCGCACCCACAAGGCTCCCTCGTCTAGCTTTGGCATGAACTCCGCACCCATACCCGGAATCAGCAGAAGCGACAGCACGAACACTGCGCTCGAAATGCCGATGGTAGCCCACGGACGACGAAGCGCAGGAACCAGCCCTCTTTCATATTGGCCGCGAATCCATTCGAAAATCGCGTTGCGACGCTCACGCACGCCCCGCTTTAACAGCACGGCACACAACACCGGTATGAGCGTCAAAGTTGCGATGAGCGCGCCGATCAGCGCAAAGATCGTTGTATCCGCCATCGGAGCAAAGAGCTTTCCCGACGGTCCGCCAAGCACGTAAATCGGAAGGAAGCTGGCAATGATAACCGCGACTGCAAAGAAGATCGGCCGGTCGACTTCTGCCGCGGCAGAAATGATTGTGCTCAGAACATCAGGCGATCCCTCAATTCGCTCTGAAAGCCGGCGAAAAATGTTCTCCACCATCACCACTGCACCGTCGACAATGATTCCAAAATCGATGGCGCCGATGCTCAACAGATTTGCCGGAATGTGCTTGAGATCGAGACAAATGAATGCGAACAGAAGTGCAAACGGGATGGTTACAGCGACGATCAGTCCCGCGCGCACATTGTAGAGAAAAAAGATGAGA
>JBBSTN010000425.1:0-2667 GCA_038235845.1 Gemmatimonadales bacterium
GTAACGTATCCACGTGTGACGTCAGTTGCAGTTTCCACGAGCATCACTTACGTCCCCGAGCGGAGCTCCGAATGATGTCTGAAAGTCTGCGTCGCCAGAATGCCTCAATGGCCGCCTTCCTCCACGCGAGAGCCGTCGCATCGACCCATCGCCGCATTGTGGCCGATATTGTGCTTGGCGTAACAGTGGTAATCCTGGCGCTTTCGTTGCGACCTCCGGCATGGGTTTTCATTGCCGGCATCGGAGCTTGTTTTGCGAGCTACGGACTGTGGGCGATCGCCGAACGGACGCTGTCGATTGATCGTAAGGTTGCGCTCGGCACGAGAAAACGTTCGGCATTAGTTGCGCTCAGAGGCCTGATGACAGTTGTTGGTGTGATCGCTCTCATGATCCTGGTGGCTGCAGTCGTCGCCGGCGGTCTGGGCACCTGGATCAGCTAACCTTCAGCGGAGCCGAATGCGCTGGCCAAGCGCCGGAACGGCGCAAGCGTAAGCGCCGAATCGGCATCGGTTGCTGGCCCAGCACCCCACCTGCGATACCCACTTCGTAGAGGATGTGCACTCGAGGCGAGGTCTGGATATTGCCGGACATACAAAGCCCCGCAGCGACGAAAGTCGCTGCGGGGCTGTACTCTATATCAATCGGGGCGACAGGATTTGAACCTGCGACCTCCTGCTCCCGAAGCAGGCGCGCTACCGGGCTACGCTACGCCCCGTTGACTCGTGCTGCATCCAGACCCATCCCCAACTCACACTACGCGCCTGGAAGGACTCCAACCATCAACCTTTTGCTCCATAGTCACACATCGTCTCGTCAACGATTGCCAACATGATACAGCACATGTACTTACGAAGCCGAGCCTGCCAGCGCACGCCACAGCATTAACAACCAACGTAATCAGACACCCACGACAATCAAGACCATATTTCGCGTGCCAACCATCCAGCCAGGGGAGTTTCGGCGCTCACTTTTTCGAGTTCGCGCAGCAGGCAAGTATGCACGCACGCGGCATCTTCGGTCAAGTAGGGCTCGACCTTGTGTCCTGTGCTAAGAGAAATGTCCCCTGAGTTACGCCAATAGAAATGTCCCTTTTTAGTTGAAGTGTGAATTGCTATCGAGAAGAAGCCGGTTGGATTGCAGGGCTCCATCGATTCCCGGGGGGTGTGGCGCTCAAGCTGCCGGCCAGTGCGTCCCTTGATTTCAATGTGCACTACGTCAATCGGTCGCCGATCAACATCCCGGGGCAGGCGTTCGTCAATCTGTACCCGGTCAATCGCTCACAGGTGACCAACGAAGCGCGCACGCTCAACATGCCCAATACGGACATAACCCTTCCGCCCAACCGGCGGACGACAATCCGGAAAGGGTTTCCCTTGTCGGTGCGCACCACCGTGCTGGGGCTCACGTCGCACATGCACTCGATGGGCGAACGCTTTGAGATTCTTGTGCGACGAGCAAACGGCAGCGAATCCACAGTGTTCGTCAATATTGACTGGGAGCACCCGGGATTTCAGAACTTCCCGACACCACTGGTACTGGAGGCGGGTGATGCTCTGGTAAGTGTGGTGACGTGGAACAATGTCACGGCCAATACCATTTATTTTGATCTCTCGTCGACCAATGAGATGGACATCATCTTCGGCTACGCCTACTGAGTTTGTCGAAGTTACGGTCGGCTGAAAACCGGCCGCCCTCGGTCGTAAAGATGATTCGAGCACCTCTACCCAGCGCGGCTCGCACAGTAAGCGGCATTGATCCGTCGGGTCTTGCGGGCCTCCTATGTGGGCCGTAATATCGCGAGACTTGCTCCTTGACCACCTGCACTACGGAGAAACCATGTCTTCCAGCACTCGATTTCCGATTCGACGGCTTCTGATCTTAGGATCCGCCCTCACGATCACAACGGCGTGTTCACCTGCGGACCCGGTGGCGCCGGGCGAGACTGGCGCGACGTCCGCCACAGAGCTCGCGCCGGCTACCTCGCGTCTCGGCCCCGAAGTGTCCAAGGGGCTTGCATCGCTGCGCAACGCCACCGCGCGATTTCACAATGTTGACGCCGCCATAGCCGCCGGGTATGCCGACCCCTCCGGTATTCCGTGCGTAGCCAGCCCGCTCGGGACGATGGGCGTGCATGTCGTGAAGTCAGAATTGGTGGACCAGACTGTGGAATCGGACGAGCCGGAGCTCCTGCTCTACCTTCCGAAGGCAAATGGCGGATTCAAGCTCATCGGCGTCGAATACATGGTGCCGGTGCTGGTCCGCAACAATACGACTGGCGCCGTGTCTCCCTGGTTCGAACCGACTCCGTGGGGCGCCGGATACACCCAGATCACCCAGCGGCCATCTGTGTTTGGCGAGCCGTTCGATGGGCCGATGGCCGGGCATGAGCCGGGGATGCCGTGGCACTATGACAAGCACGCGTGGATCTGGAACACCAATCCCAGCGGGATGTTCAGCGAGTGGAATCCGTCGATCAGCTGTCCGTGAAAGACGAGCTGTTTCCGTCAGGTCGGCCCCCACGACAACCACCACGACAGTTCCTCGGCGGAGCCGTGACCATATCCTGACTTTGGGGCGGATCAAAGTAATAGTGCGTCAAAACGGTGATGCTCCGCGCTAACCTAAGTCAGTGCGGAGCATCGAGTTACCTAATCGTATCGAGAGCAC
>JBBSTN010000426.1:0-2632 GCA_038235845.1 Gemmatimonadales bacterium
AGCGCTTTCGGATCAGCTTTCGATAATACGAGTGGTTGCGTCCAATCAGCCCGCAATGTCTCCGGCCCCTTCGGCGCGGTCGTACCGCCCACTGGTGTATTGATCGTGAGGTTGTGTCGACTTCCTGTGCCACCGTAGATGATGCCAGGATTCAACGGATCGCCTGCTGTGTATCCACTTTCACCGCCTGCACCCACCGGTTCCCAATCGCGCATCGTCATAACCGCAAACTTGCCTCGCGAGCCAACCGCAACCGCTCCACTGTCCTGTTGCGCGCCCGTCACCCAGTACGGGAAACGGTAGTCGACGGATATGTGGTACAGCTGGGCCGTCGGCTGATTGAGCCACGAACTCCACGTCACTGCGAGCACATCGTCGACAGTTGCATTGCGTGTAACGACTGCGCCTTGATCACTGGCAACAATCATAGTGTTGGAATCATCGGGCGATACCCACGCCTGGTGGTAGTCGTCACCTCCCGGCGAACCGCGAAGGGGTACCCATGTTTTCCCACCGTCCTTGGACCGATTAACGGCAACGTTGGGCACGTACAAGATGTCTGCATTCTTCGGGTCAACCGTGACTTTCTCGAAGTACCAACCGCGTCCCCAAAGCGCGTTATCGCCCGACATGCGCGTCCATGTCGCACCCGCATCGTCCGAACGGAATACGCCACCCTGCCCGCGCTGCACAACGGGCTGACCCGGTGCGACGGGCCCAGACGGCGCGGGTGTGCCCGGCTCCGGCAGGAGACAATCGACCACCGCATACACCCGCTTCGAGTTGGTGGGAGCCACCGCGATCCCGGTGCGACCGATGCCCTCCTTGGGCAATCCATTGGTAAGCGCCTTCCACGTAGTTCCGCCATCCGTGCTCTTGTGAATACCGCCGCCTGGCCCATTCGTCGGTGCGTATGTAAACCATGGCGGGCGCCGGGTATTCCAGAGGCCTGCGTAGACAACGCGCGAATCATTGGGATCGATGACGACTTCCACTGCACCGACATCGTTGTTCATGAACAGCACTTTGGTCCATGTCCTGCCGCCGTCGGTCGATCGAAAAACACCACGATCTGGGTTCGGCGCATAGAGATGACCGATGGCGGCCGCGAACAGGATGTCCGGGTTCCGCGGATCGACCGCGATTTTTCCTATGTGCTGTGTGTTGTCCAGACCAATGTGTGACCACGATTTGCCGGCGTCGGTGCTTTTGTACATACCATTTCCATATCCCGTGCTGTCACGCAACGTGCTTTCACCGCTTCCGACATAAACGGTGTCAGGTGCCGACGGCGCAACTGCGATGGCACCGATACTTGCGATCGGCTGGCTGTCGAAGACGGGTATCCATACATGTCCTGCATCAATACTCTTCCACACGCCACCATTCACCGAACCGAAGTAGAACTCGTTAGGGCGCCCCGGCACTCCCGTGGCGGCGGCTACCCGTCCACCACGGAACGGTCCAAGATCGCGCCAGCGCAGTCCAGAAAAGAGCGAAGGTGCGACTGGGGCGGTAAGTGTCGCTGGCGAGGCATCACCAACAAGTATGCCTGTCGCGAGGTCGGATGCTGATGGTGCGTTGGCCGACACCTCAGGCGTTTGCGCGCCGAGTAAGCGCTTAAGCGCAGGGTCTATTACCGTGAGTGCAACGCCGGCTGTGCCGGCAATCGTAAGGAATTCGCGACGGGAAACCGAACGGCGATTCGAGCCTGACATGCCAACTCCGGGACGTGACAACGAGCGAGAGAAGGGAAACTGCGTCTCACAGATAACGTTGAAAGCTAGCGCTGTGTTGATGTCAAACATGCGCATTGCCGCGTACCGGGTTGTCTCGTTTTATCGATGCCCGTTATCGATTTCCGTTATCGATGCCCGTTATCGATGCCAGTTATCGATGCCGGCAACAGGAGTCTCGTGAGTCGCGGTATCGCGCAGCGCTTTTATACATTGAGACCATGACTTCTCATTGGTGGCCCCGTATCCGTCGGGTTTGGATCACGCTCGGCGTCACCCTCACAGTGGTGTTCGTGACGTGGAGTCTAATTGCGTACCAAGCCACGTCTGACGCACGTGACGCGGCTGTTAGTGACGCTACGGTGCGCGTGAATCATGACTACGGTGTCTGGCTATTCCTGCCGGCGGTCGTCACGGCATCCCCAAGCTCGCGCGGTCTAGTGTTTTTCCCCGGTGCTCTCGTGGCGTCGCGCGCTTACGCGCCAATTGCGCGAGCAGCCGCCATGCTCGGCCATCTAGCGGCGATCATCGACCTGCCACATCGCGGAGCCTTTGGTGGCGCAAACAATCCGGTTGTGTTTGAACGGGTGCGGCGCGTTCTGCACTCCGTCGTGTCGCCGCCTCCGTAATTGACAGTCGGCAGCAGTGTCGCGAGGGCGATTCGCGCACGCGGGATTGATAATGCGATGGGCGACCAGCTGTGAAAACTCGTCGCTACCGGCCGCCCATCTTCCTGCCCATTTCCACCGCACCAAAGCCGGCCTCATCTCTGCGCTGCATGATGAACACACTCCATCCTTCGTTCATCCGCTTCTCCATGTCTGCAGGATTATTCGTTGGGAATCCGCACGGCACCTTGAACTCCTTGCAGGCGGCCAGGATCTGCGCCGCTGCCG
>JBBSTN010000427.1:0-2610 GCA_038235845.1 Gemmatimonadales bacterium
GCACGCGAGCGGAAACGCCAAGACTCGAGGCCATGCGCTCCAGCTCATCCCGAAACTCACCTGCGCCTGCGATCACAAGATTTGCATCGGCAATTTTGCAGGCAGCAAAAGCTCGCAAAACGAGATCGACTCCTTTGTACTTTTTGAGTCTCCCCACGTAAGCGAAAAGAGGCGTTGGTGATCTGACCGATTCGTCAGGCGTGTAGTGGTGCGCGTCGATACCGGGAAATATCACGCGGATGTTTTGACGCGACACACCCCGGGACACAAGATCATCGCGCGTGCTCTCACTGATAGCCTGAAACGGTTTGTTGCGGTACACCCACGGCAGCGGCCTCTCCGAAAGCCAGACTGCGCTCGCGAGTGGCGCAGGTAGCTCCTGAAAGGCAGTGCCGCCAAACAGATGCGGAACCAACGCAACATGCTCGATGCGATGACCACCGGCGCCTCGCCATGTTGGGGTGAACAGCGGCACCTTGTTGATGTCTTCGATTATCACATCAAACTTGCGCGACGCCAGAACCCGGTGCCAGTAGCCCCGCGCAAGAAACGGAAAAGTCTGACGCGTGCCGACCCTGTGCACCTCCATTCCGTCGAGTTCGACTCGCGATGGCGCGCCCGGCCAGCCGCCGCAGAGCAAAACAACCTCGTGTCCAAAAGCGGCGAGTCGGCCAAATATTTCATGCAGATGAATTTCGGCGCCACCAGCAAGCGGGTTTTCAAGACACTGCCAATTGACAACTGCGATTCGAAGCCCGGTACGCTTATGATCACCGTCGTCAACAGCAACTGCAGCCACAGCTGTCACAACTTGCCGATCCGGCGCGCGTGAGCGTCGAGCACGCCATTCACAAAACGCGCACTCTTTTCACTCCCAAAACGCTCGGCGAGCCTGACCGCTTCCTGTATCACGACCTTGATCGGAGTTTCGCCTCGACGAAGCTCGGCTGCCGCCAGCCGAAGCACACTTCGCTCAATAGCGCCCAGACGTTCAAATCTCCAGTTGACAGTGACTTCTGTAAGTTCGCTGTCGATCTCGGATGCAAACTCTGAAACTGTCGCGACAATTTTCGAGGCGACGGCGCGTTCGCCGGGGTCAATTGCCAGATCATCAAATACGTGTGCAGCAATTCGACGTAGTTTGGTAAAGTCGCGCAGATCTGCGGCGTAGAGAGCCTGCAGCGCCCGCGATCGCCCGCGAGTCTCTACCCGCTCCGATGCGCCCGCTGTAGCGCCGTCCCGCGCGTCCCACGGAGCGGGTGGCTCCTGTATCTGATCGTTCCAGAACGAGTCGTCACGCAAGTTTGTCTTCATGAACCCAGTTCCGACTCATCGAGCGAATTAGCCGAGACCACGCGGTCGAGCAGATCAAGCGTCTCGAGCGCGGCAAGAGCAGCGTCAGCTCCCTTGTTTCCGTGCGCGCCGCCGGCGCGAGCTTCCGCCTGTGCCAGCGTGTCAGTGGTCAATAACCCCAGTGTGACAGGGACGTCGAATTCGTTCGATATCTGCATCAACCCGCGCGCCGTTTCTCCGGCAACAATATCAAAATGCGGAGTTTCACCACGAATCACCGCACCCACAGCTACCGCTGCGTCATACCGTTCTGTACCGAGCGCTCGTCTGATTGCAACCGGAATCTCCCATGCACCCGGCACCCATAGCACATCAATGTCGTCGAACTGTACGCCACAACCGACGAGGGCCTCTACGGCACCTTCGGCAAGGGCCACCGTGACGGTTTCGTTGAAACGACTAACCACAATGACGATGCGACGACCCTCGCCAACTGGACTACCATTGAATTCCGGCATAATCAGATCTGGTGGCTGAGATCGTCGTTTAAAAGAGTTTTCTGCGCATGGGACGAGCTTTCATTGTCATGGCTAACGCCATGCTTCTCGTTCAGCAGATGCCCGAGCTTGAGTCGCTTGGTGGCAAGATACGCCGAGTTCTCGGTGTGTGACGGCATTTCCAGTCGAACCCTGTCGGTAAGAACCAATCCGTATCCATCTAGTCCGACAAGTTTGCGCGGATTATTCGTGAGAACACGAATGCTGTGCACATCGAGATCGAGAAGAATCTGGGCACCAATTCCGTAATTTCTCAGATCGTCCTTGAAACCCAGCGCTGCGTTCGCCTGCACGGTGTCTGCGCCTCGATCCTGTAATTCGTATGCTTTTAGTTTGTTTATCAGACCAATACCACGTCCTTCCTGATCCAGATAAACGATAATTCCGCGACCTTCGTCCTGGATCATGGACATCGCGGTTTCGAGTTGCCAGCCGCAGTCACAGCGACGGGAGTGAAACACATCTCCCGTCAAACACTTGGAATGCATTCTCACAAGGACGTCGGGCGCGTCCTTCACGTCGCCGTGTACGAGAGCAATGTGCTCGCGCGAATCGACATCGTTTATGTATCCAACAACACGCCATTCACCAAATTCAGTTGGAAGTCTCGCCTCCGCAACGCGATGTACCAGGCGCTCCGTCTTCAAGCGATAAGCAACGAGTTGAGCGATGGTTATAAAGGTGAGGTTGTGCTTTGTAGAGAATTGCTCTAATTGCGGCCGGCGCGAGGTCGTACCATCTCGATTGAGAATCTCACAGA
>JBBSTN010000428.1:0-2608 GCA_038235845.1 Gemmatimonadales bacterium
TACCCTGCTTACCCCCGTCGCGCCACGCGATGTCCGAGGCCTCGATCACGTCAATTGCAGAACGGGTCCTGAGAATGGAGGTCATCGGAATTTCCCTGAGCGCTGGTCGCGAGAGGATCGATAGTAACGTCCGTTACGGATCGTCGCAACGACAGACAGGAAGTCGCGTCGACACATCCTTCTAAAACGCTGGCGGCGGCTCATCGATTGCCGCATCGCATAGTCGTATATCGACCGATCAGTCGTCGACGCCCTTCTCGCATGTTGCGGAAAGCCAGCGCCCGGTCATAGCGACGTGAACCTTGCCGCCATCTCTCTGAACTATGTCGATGGTGCCAACATAGTTCTCCGGTGACTTCGCCTCAAGTTTGAAGTGGGTCTTGGTGGCTTGTGGTGGTGGACAGGTCTCTTCGACTTCGAGCGTACCGCCACTGTTCGACACCACGTTGCGGGTGCACTTCGGATTCTCGGATTTGAGAATCTCGTTGCGATCCAGCTCTTCCTTCGTGATGCAGCTGTTTTCCATATCCGTGTCCGGCTTGGCGGCGCGCGCTTTCATCTGCTGTTCGCACTGCGCTCTCTGCTCAGGTGGCATCTTGGCAAGCACCTCTTTCGGTATCAGCATGCCTTCAATCGTGGTGGTCGTCGTCACCTCCCACGTACCGGTTTTAATGTCGAACGATTCCGCTTGGCTACGCAGGGGTACGATGGCTATGCCCACGCCCATCGCTATGGAAAAAAGACTGACGGACGCTTTCGCGAGAGCCGTCCTGGGAAAGCGAATCAATCGATTTACCCCTTGTACGAGACCGACTTCGAACTGCGACTTTCCGTTCTCTTTCGTATTTATACGGTGTTTCTCTCAATGTGGGGCTTTTGATTTGACCACTGTAGAAACCAAACGTTCAGGGTCACCGGCGTGACGCGACATCACCCCCTCGGGCTGGAATAAAGTGAGGCTCAAGCGTGGCATGCCGCAGCATTTCCGGTTGACTAAAGAGTTAAGCGTCGGCGGCAAACTGATCAGACTTGCGCGCAACGGCTGTAACGAAGACCTTTCGAGTCTCGTGAGGAGCGGGAAATTCCTGCTTCTCGTAGCTGATTAGTTGCCAGCCTGAAAACCGTTCGCGAAGCTCCTCAGGCTTGAAGAGGCAGTGTCCCTCGGGAGTGAACATGTCCATGAATGTCGTGCCTTCAGTCAATACATTCACAACGGTGATGCCTCCTGCGCGGACATGCGCCTGGAGTTGTTCGAGCTGTCGAAAAGCGGTGGGGCAGTCGAAGAACATCAGCAACCCAATGCAAACGATAACGTCAAAGTCTTCCGCGAGAACGTAAGAGCGAAGATCGGCCTGCTCGGCGCGGAGCGCCAGCCCGTCCCGTGTTGCTATGGAGCGTACTTGGCTGATTGCTTCATGGCTTGCGTCGAGGGCTACGACCGAGCAACCGCGGCGTGCCGCTTCCAGGGCAAGATTGCCAAGGCCGCAACCGTAGTCGAGTACCCTGCCCCGGAGATGAGGCAGGGCTGCCGTTTCGAACGGGTTGAGCGCGTGGCTGCCAGCGGCAATCTGGTCGCGGAACTGTTCGTTGAAAAATTGCATGCTTTTGTTGGATTTCATAGCGCAAACGACCTTGTCTCGTTTCCACGGTTACCAACCTATGCAGCTTTCAGGCCGCATTCGACCTGCACCAGCGAGCAGCATCGGACCGACCAGTGGGGCCACTGCCAATTGTAGAAGCCCTCGACCCAAAAATGATCACCAGCAACTCCTCAGTGACAGGGTAGCGTTACAGCGGCTGCGACTATCCGGGCGATAATGGCTGGACCAATGGAAACACCGCCTATTCTTCAGCGCATCGTCGGCGCTGATGCCTCGCACGAAGAATGGGCGCCGAAGCGGCGCGCCACCTCGGCGAACCGGCACATGGGAACCGGCTTGGACAACGCCAAACCCGCGGCCTTCCTGGCAAGCGACGAGGCCCAGTAGATCAAGCCAGTCTGCCTGCTGGTGAATAGCAGTCTCTCGGCGTGGATCGCAAGATCCTGCGTCGGCGGCCAATCGTTATAGGGAGAACTCTTGAAAGCCTCGCAGCAATCGACGCACTTCTCGCTCGAGCAAGCTCAAACCGCATCTGAGGAAGTCCTCGGGTTCGCACCCGACGAAGACAGCCCCATTCCCTACATGCAGCGCACCCGGGACTGGTATCTCGCGCTGGGCTACGGCAACCCCTATCGGTGGGCGCACTATAGGGATGTGCCTTTTCATCGTCTGCAAAAACCGATGAGCCAGTGCATTGTCGGTATTGTCACCACCGCCGCCCCCTATCAACCAGGCAAAGGACCACAGGGCCCGGGCGCTGCCTATAACGCGGCCGCGAAGTTCTATTCGGTCTATTCCGATGACACCTCTGGCGACCCCGACTTGCGCATCTCGCACGTCGGCATCGACCGCAAACACACCAGCATGACCGATAGCGGCACCTGGTTCCCCCTGCCCGCGCTTCGCCGCCTCGCCGAGCAAGGTCGCATCGGCCGCATCGCCGATCGGTTTCATGGCGCGCCGACCAATCGCAGCCAGCGCCATACCCTGGACGTAGACTGCCCCGA
>JBBSTN010000429.1:0-2569 GCA_038235845.1 Gemmatimonadales bacterium
ATCTCATGCTTCCGGGAATTTCCGGTCTGGAAGTGCTTGAACAGCTTCGGAGCGACGAAGGTACGAAGGACATTGCGGTGCTGATGCTCACTGCGCGTCGGGAAGAGCCCGATCGCATCAAGGGCTTATCCCTCGGCGCAGACGACTACCTCACGAAACCCTTCAGCCCCCAGGAGTTGGTACTTCGCGTCGGTGCTATTTTGCGGCGCGCGGGGGGCTCTGCGGCAGCATCGACTGACAGCATTATCATCGGTCAGCTGCGAATTGATACTGCCGGGATGCGTGTGTTGGTGGATGACGAGCTCGTCGACCTCACTCCAACGGAGTTTCGACTCCTGCTCACGTTGGCCGAGCGAAGGGGCAGAGTGCAGGCTCGCGGCCACCTGCTTGAGACGGTCTGGGAAGCCGCGCCGGATATACAGACGAGAACGGTCGACATGCACATCCAACGCCTCAGGACCAAGCTTGGACCGGCAGGCGATCTTATCGAGACAGTCCGTGGCTTTGGATACCGCCTCAGATCTGTCAACAGCCGCGGGATGTAAGAACGTTTGAAATCGTTTAATAATTCGACGTGAAACTTGCCAGACGACTCGTTCTGAACACCGTTGTAGTTGGCACACTTCTCGTCGCTGTTGTTCTGACGATAGCGGAGAGACGGGTAGCTGAACGACTTGACGCAGCGCGCGACGCATCCTCGGAGATCACTCCGGAAGAAGTACTTGTACCCCTGCGACGCGATATTCTGATTTCGGGAGTATTAGTGCTGCTCATCGGAGCGGGCGTGGCGCATCTCCTCGCGCGCCCGGTAGTTCGACCGATCCTCGAACTTCGCGATGTTGCCCGTTCAATGGCCGAAGGAGATCTCACGCGTCGACCGTCCCGTGAAGGTGCTGCCGAAGTGGGCGATCTCGACGATGCGCTAAGACAGCTTGCCGAGCAACTCGGAAGCCGCATCACTGAGCTCAAGGCCGAGGAGGCTCTGCTCGTCGCGCTTACGGAATCACTCAACGAAGGAGTGATCGCGGTAGACCGTCGTGAACGTGTTGTTCACATTAACGAAACCGCGCGCACGATGTTGCGACTCGGCCGGCCGGTGCCGTTTCCCGCCGACTACCTACCGCGCGACCTTGGACTGCGAAGCGCATTAGCCACAGTACTGTCCGGCGGCAGCCCTCAGCCGGGTGAAGTGCAAGTGCAGGAGAAGACATTTGCGCTCACTGCTCGTGCCCTGCCCTCGGGTGGCGCCATTCTCGCGCTCTACGATCTCACTCCGTTCAAGAGAGTGGAGGCTGTAAGACGGGATTTCGTAGCGAATGTATCTCACGAACTCCGAACACCCCTCACGATTATCAGCGGGTTCGTCGAGACGCTTCACGACGAGGACATGCCGGTCGAACTACGTCGACAGTTCCTGGGAATGGCGTCCAAGAATGTCCTGAGAATGCAGAGAATCATTGACGACCTGCTCGACCTTTCGAGGATTCAGTCGGGTGGCTGGATGCCGAATCCCTCGGAGCAGGACATGGATGCGGTTACGGCAGACGTCATCTCGCCGCTACAGGAGAAGGCGAAGTCGCGTGGGGTAGATCTTCGCGTAGAGGTGGCCGACGATGCGCAGACGGTATTCGCAGACCACACCGCCATACGCCAGATCCTGACGAATCTCGCAGAGAATGCTTTGAGACATACATCCACCGGTGAGATTGTCCTTTTTTCGACAAGAGATAAGGGCGGCTCGACAATTGGAGTGCGTGACACTGGCGCAGGGATTGGCGCGGAGCACCTCCCGCGCATATTCGAGAGGTTTTATCGGGCCGATCCCGGTCGCTCACGAGCCGAAGGTGGCACCGGCCTCGGACTTTCCATCGTGAAACACCTGGCCGACTCTCACGGTGGACGCGTAACGGCGGAGAGCGAGCCGGGCGTGGGCACGGTCATTTCCGTGTGGCTGCCATTACAGCTCAGCACTGCTTAAAGCAGCGGCGCCACCAAGGGCGAGGGCTAGGGCCAACAACCGGGGCGCGAGGGCGCGAGGGCGCGGGCGCTAGAGCATAGCCAGCTTGCTTCGTGACACGTTCGTTGCAGAACCGTGAGGTGGCCGAAACCTGCGTCACGAAAATTGAGGACATCGAAACTGGGCGTCCTGCCCATGCACATCGATAGACGACGTCCTTTGGCCCTTTGAATCCATGCGATATTCCGGGAACGTAAATTCTCGTCACGTGGCATTTTTAAATTTGAACATTTCATCTCGACCAGTGCGCGGCCTCGCTGCTGCAATGAATCGAGCTTTCAATAACGCAGCGATAGCTCTCGCCGTAGTCGCAATTGCCACCTTCGCTGCTCCAGAAGTACTATCAGCGCAAACCGTACCGTCCGATGCACCGGCCAGGATTACCGGTCGTGTAATTGACACAGAAACCGGACAGGGAATTGTCGCTGCGGCGGTGCAGTTGGTTGGAACAACCCTTGGCGCGCAAACGGGCGTCGACGGACGATTCACGATTTTGCGGGTTCCGCCAGGAACAAGCACGCTACTGGTACGGCGCATCGGATACGCGCAGAA
>JBBSTN010000430.1:0-2563 GCA_038235845.1 Gemmatimonadales bacterium
ACGGCGGGCAACTGGTGCTGTCGATGAAAGTGGTGGTTGGTGCCGATTATGGTAACGGTGAGTGTCAAGATAGTTGTCGCATGAAATATTACGCTGCGGCTTGCTGTGTTTGTTCGCTGACCTCCAGTTCTGGGTTGAGATAGACGGACGTGATGGCGGTCCAGTTGCGCGTCGTTCCACTCCATCGTTCCGGGTGCTTGGCGCGCGCATTTGTGTAGACCGTGTGTCGCTTGGCGAGGATGGCGTGCTCGCGTCCGGTATGGCGTTCGTGCGGGGTCACGAATCGGATCCCGCTGTGGCGATGTTCGTGGTTGTACCAGCGGACGAATGATTCCACCCAGCGGATTGCATGCATGAGATCGGCAAAGGGTTTCGTCGGATAGTCCGGGCAGTACTTCACCGTGCGGAAGAGCGCTTCCGAGTACGGGTTATCATTGCTCACGCCCGGCCGGTTGAATGACGGCACGACCCCGAGACGCTCGAGCGTGGCCTGCATCGTGGCCCCTTTCATCGGCCCCCCGTTGTCCGAATGCAGCACGACCCCCTTCGGATTGAGCCGATGACGTTGCGCGGTGGACTGGAAGAGCTCGGACGCGAGGTCGTCCTGCTGCACCGGGTGCACGGCCCATCCCATGATCTGCCGGCTCCAGATGTCCATGATCAGATAGAGATAGGAAAACACCCCGCGCACCGGGGTTTGCAGATAGGTGATATCCCAGCTCCACACCTGATTCGGACCCGTCGCCACATGCACGGGCTTCACACGCGGCACGGGGGCCGCCGCGCGGCCCCGATGGGCCGTCAGCGACTCTGCCCGCAGCACCCGGTAGATCGTCGATTCTGAGCCAAGATAGGAGCCCAGGTCGGCCAGTCTGGGCACGATTGGGTTGGGGGACAGGTTGCGATACGCCGCGCTGTTCACGAGGGCGAGCAGCCGCGTACGCTCCCCGGCGGTGAGCTGGTTGGCCGGTCGGGTATGGGGCCCGTCCCGGGCATCCTGCGGCGTCGCTCCACGCCAACGCTCCACCGTCCGCACACTCAGCCCGAGCGTGCGACAGGCCTTCGCTCGACGGGCGCCCTGCCGGACCGCCTCTTCGATCAGGGCACCGATCATCGCGCGCTCCTCGGGTCCGTGAAATCGTCCTCGTCCCCCCAGATCGCCTGGACTTTTTTTTTGAGGACCAGCAACGCGGCCGTCTCGGCCAGCGCCTTATCCTTGCGCCGAAGTTCACGCTCCAGTTCCTTGTTGCGTCGCGCGTCCGCCGAGGGAGCCTGGGACGGCCGCTTGACCGGTGCCTCGAGCGCGGCGACCGCCGCCATGCGCCAGTCGATGAGCTGGGCTTCGTGCAATCCTTCTCGTCGAAGGAGCGCCCCTAATTCCGTCTCGCTCAGACCTTGCGCCGCCATCACCACCCGCAGCTTCTCCGCACCAGTCCACTGCGCGTTCGTCTGCCGTTTCCCCTTCGGCCCTGATGATTTCGTCATGCCGTGTACACTACGCGCGTCACGGAGCCACCGGGAGAGCGTGGCTTGTGACACACCCACGGCGGCGGAAAGCCGGTTGGCGCTTACCGCACCCGGACCCACCATTCGCTGAACGGCACGGGCTCTAAATGCATCGTTAAATCGCACCACGGTGAAATCTTCCCAGCCCCCAGAGGTTATCACATCATCGAAATAGAAACTCCGATCATGCGACAACTATCCTGACACAGGGGGGTAATCGCGGCACACCAATCTTCAGCGATTCAATGAGCTACGTAATTTTTGGCCCGTATTGGAACGTGCCAAACAGCATTGCAACCAAGGAGCTGTGGCCGAAAGAGCGAAGTGACCCCTCGTACTTCCGAAAGAACGACTACGAAGTAGTGAATGCGAGCTGGGGAACGTACGTGCGCCAGAAGCCGGGGCTGAAAAACGCGCTTGGACGAGTGAAATTTATCTTCCCGAACGATTTCAACGTCTATCTGCATGATACGCCGGAAAAGTCGCTGTTCGAGCAGAATGTCCGGGCATTCAGCCACGGTTGCATTCGAGTGGAACGGCCCGATGCACTGGCGCGGTACGTGCTTGGCGTGCAGGGTTGGGACAGCACGGCTGTGCAGCAGGCCATGGCGGACAGTACCAAAAGCAGGTGAACCTTCGACAGAAGCTGCCGGTATACGTCGCGTATCTTACGGCGTACATGCGGGATGGCACGTTGATGCACCGCGACGACGTCTACGCGTACGACACGAAAATTCTCGCTGCATTGCAGCCGCGCCCGCAGGATGATGTGGGGGCGGTTGTTGCACGCATTGAAAAAGTTGCTGGCATCACGCAGTAGTCTCTGCACGATGCCAGCAACTTTCAATTCACTATCGACGTCCTCGCCCGCACGCAAACCCGAAGCGCGAAGCGGTAGCGGTCAGTTCCCGACAGCGTTCATGGAGCGCCACACGGGATAAAACTGTGGCGCCTGTGGTCCGCCGAGGACGGCGTCCAGGATATTCCAGTACATGAAGCCGTCGTCCGAACGTGGATCAAACATGACAAACGCGAGACGCGCCAGCGGCTGCTCCAT
>JBBSTN010000431.1:0-2554 GCA_038235845.1 Gemmatimonadales bacterium
GAGGTTGTAGGGATCGAGACCGTGGTGTGCCACTTACTCGTCGCGCCGCGTTGCGCAGGGTCGCGAGTTTTTCTGCCCGTCGGCAACGTTTCACGTTTCAGAGGGCAGGCTTCCTCAGCGTTACTCGACTTACTGCGCTGCTCCGCATTTCGCAGTAGGTGCGCGTTCCCCTCACAAGTATTCCCCGACTTGCACACCAAGGCTAACTCCAGCTGCCCTACACATCGTGCTCGCCGCCGGGAACGCCTCCACCGTGCGCGGATGCGCGTCCGAATTACGAAGCGCTTATGCTGTGCATGCGCCGACGCTCTACCCGTATGTGTGACCGGCACAAGTTGCACAATTGTTCCGTTAGCCCGTGGCCACCCCCTGCGCGACGATGGATTGTCAACGGTGGCGATGCGATGGCAAATGGCGCACAACAGCTCGCACTTTAGCAGCTCACATCTAAGCCGCGCCAGGAAAACTGGTAGGAACCGGCGATATTGAACGCTTTCGTTTCTCCCGGCTTATGATGGAAATCGAAGGCCTCGAGTCGGCCATCCACGTCCTCGAGCGTTAGTCCACACTGAGTGCAGGCTCCGCCGAGAAGAGCGATGCCCCATCTTTTTATCTGCTCGCGCCGTTCGTGCATGCGCACCCGATGGATAACGTTATTTACAGCGTATAGCTCGCGAATACGACGAAGGCGCCTGGGACAAGTCTTCACTTGAGTGCTCCTTGAGTTGGCGTGTTAGGAGCGGCGTTTTTTGAGTGCTACGCCGCGGGTGCGTCACAGGTCTGACGTGTGAGTAAGCAGCGCTCCAATCGCGCTGCCGGTGTCGTGGCTAATCCGGAGAGCTGTCGCGGTCGGACAACTCGCAGGCCTCAAGCAGCGCGCATGTGGGGCAGGTGCGCGCCGGTGTCGCGGTGCGCCGCACTCCACGACGGGCGATCACACCGTCGTCGTCGGTGGGACGCGAGGTCATGTCCCCGACGACGTTGCGCAGGTCCGCTACTGCCGCGTCGATTTCTCGCGGACCGATCGTGACAAAGAAATCGTCAGTACCACTAGGCGAGAGATCGACCACCCGTCCGACATAGATCCCGGTACGTTCATGTGGAGCGATGCCAAGCTGTTCCCGGCAGTAGTATCCGTAGAGTGCGAGTTGTCGCATGACCTGAGGCATGCGCAACCGAGCGGAGGTTTTGAAATCGACCAGCTGTGGAACCGGAGGTTCAAATCGCACCCCGTCCACTACCACGGAGTGACAGCTTGAAACCAGCACCAAGTCCGGGACGGCATACAACGGTACTGATCGGCGCTTGGAGCGCGAGCATAGTAGTGCTCCAGCAGCATTCGCAGCTTTGGCTTCGCTATGAATGCATTCCTGTCGCGTCGCCACACGTACGCCATTCGGCGACGAAGCTCGGTGTGGAGATCGTCCGGTGACGGTGGGCGTTTTCCATCCCTGATTGATTCGACAACTTGCGCTGCGAGCGCGTGAACAATGATGCCGAGCAACTGATCAGCCGTGACAAGCTTGCTGGTCCGGTACGCCGACGCTGCAATCGGATCGCTCGCTCGATCGCCTCCAGGCCAACCTTGCCACGATGCAACACGCGCAAGCCACCACTGGTACTTACATGTGCTCCACTGCAGCGCCGATGAATGCGAAATCGAGAACGTGGGGAGGGGGGAAGCGACATGACGTCTCCGATGGACCGTTCGCCGGAGCAGGGTGCCCACGACGGCTGCCCGTGCGGGGCAACGTGAGAGGTCTGCGGTTGTCTGGAGGGGTACCCCAACACCGCGAATTTTGAACGGCGACCGCCGCCAGACCATAAAGTCACGCGTCGAGTGACGCCGCCGCACTGTGTGCGGGCAGTCAGGCGGGTTCAGGCATCCGGGCGGAAGTCGCTGTCTACGCACAATGTTCGTACATCGTCACGTTCAACTTGCGGGACTTTGCCGACATTGAGCAATTTGGTATACGGGCGATTACCCCAGGACAGTTTCTCGCGCTGTTAGGAGATGCTCCATGAGTACGATCAGTTTACGGCTGCCCGAATCGCTCCATCGCCAAGCACGCGAGCTTGCGGAGCAAGAAGGCATTTCCATCAATCAACTCATTGCGACGTCGCTCGCCGAAAAGATGTCGGCATTGATGACGAGTGAGTATTTGGAGGCGCGCGCGAAACAGGGCTCGCGAAGTGCTTTTCAAAGAGTCTTGAAGAAGGTGAAGGATCGTGTGCCTGCACCGGGAGATGAACGGTAGCTCTGCACGGTGCCACCTATCACTCGTTGCTTTTTACGAAACGACTCCAATGTGTGCTAGACCGAGCCCGGGCTATTTCCTAGCTCGCCGGAACCCTCGGTCAACGCCGCGCCGGAGCCGAAGTGCGCAATTCTCGCCGGTAAGGGTGCGCAATTGTTTCCGTTACTGACACAAACGCGAGAGTCAATGCAAAGCATTTATTTTGCCCGGCTCCATCGCGACCATAGCCGCCTCCGACGCTCCGCCGACCTCCCGTGTAATCAGTGGTGATACGGCCGTTACGTCTGTTGCGGCAC
>JBBSTN010000432.1:0-2552 GCA_038235845.1 Gemmatimonadales bacterium
AGCAGGACTTAGCTATCTCGGAATCGGCGTCCGACCTCCAACCGCGAGCTGGGGAAGTATCATCCATGACGGTATGGGTGTTGTCGCCGCCCAATGGTGGCTCACCTTTTTTCCCGGCCTTGCTATCGTGATTACCGTTCTCGCATGCAACGCTCTCGGCGATGCCCTACGCGATCGTACTGCGTCACGAAGCTGATTCGCATGACATCAGTCAGACAGTCATCCTTTCGAGAAAACGACGCTCGCAGTTCGGCGCTTCTGCAGGTGCGTAATCTTAGCGTCAGCTTTCCTACCGCCCACGGACGCGGCCGAGCAGTCGACGGGGTAAGCTTCAACGTTTCGTCCGGCGAAACGCTGTGCATCGTTGGCGAATCCGGCTGCGGAAAGTCCATGACTGCGCTCGCCCTGCTCCGGCTGGTTCCGCGACCTGGCCAGATCGACCCGCAAAGCAGCATACAGTTCGGCAGTGATTCTATAATGTCGCTCGAAAAAGAGCCGCTGCGTCAGATCCGCGGTCGGCGCATGGCAATGATCTTTCAGGAGCCGATGACGGCGCTCAACCCCGTGCTAACTGTGGGAGATCAGGTGGCCGAGGTTGTGAGAGTACACTCGAAGACCTCCAGAGCCGACGCATGGAAGCGCGCGGTGAACATGCTTGGCCAGGTAGGTCTGGCGGACCCTGCTGCTCGTGCAAAACAGTACCCACACGAACTTTCAGGTGGAATGCGTCAGCGTGTGATGATCGCCATGGCGCTCGTAATGGACCCCGAGCTGGTGATTGCCGACGAACCAACTACGGCGCTCGACGTAACCATTCAGGCGCAGATTCTCGAGCTGTTGCGCGAGATGCGAGACCGAACCGGCATGGCGCTGCTGCTCATCACTCACGACCTAGGGGTAGTGGCGGAGATGGCCACCCGTGTGCTTGTCATGTACGCAGGACAGGTCGTCGAGGAAGCAATGGTGAGTGATCTCTTCGAAAATCCGACCCATCCCTATACCGAGGGATTGCTCGCCGCCATACCGCGACTCGGCGGTGAGCAGGAAAGACTTCGCACGATCGAGGGAAGCGTACCATCGGCAATGGACTGGCCGACCGGCTGTCGTTTTCGTGATCGATGCCCGTATGCTTTCGATCGCTGTGCGACCGAAGATCCCACGCTCTTGAATGTTCGCAATCGCGTCGGAATTGGGGACGGTATCGACTTTGATTCGGAAGGCGGTGATCGCGATGTACACAGCGCCCGTTGTCATCTCGTGCAGGAACCGGAGCGAAGGTTAGCGCGAGTCAGGACGTCAACGTGATGCCAGTGCATTCTCCGACGCTCAGTAGCCAGGTGAACGACGCCAGCAACGCGATCGGCCCGCGCACCGGTGAATCGTTGTTGCAGGTTCGCGACCTTGTGAAGCACTTCCCTGTCCGCGGAGGATTATTTCGACGCGTCACCGGCGCTCTCAAAGCGGTTGACGGAGTGTCGTTCGACATCAGTGCGGGTGAAACCCTTGCGCTCGTGGGTGAATCCGGCTCTGGCAAGACGACCACGGGCCGTGCGATTTTGCGGCTCGTAGAACCAACGTCAGGTTCGATTCACTTTGACAAGACCGATATTCGCGCGCTCAAAGGTGAATCACTGAGAAGGATGCGTCGCCGCATGCAGATCGTGTTTCAGGATCCATATGGGTCGCTCAATCCGCGCATGACAGTTGGCGCTGCGATTCGTGAAGGACTCATCGTTCACAACATTGCGCGGGGTGCGGAAGCAGATAAACGAGTCGCGCGGTTGCTCGAGGAAGTCGGATTGAGGGCAGAGGTAGCTTCCCGATATCCACATGAGTTCTCCGGGGGACAGCGTCAGCGTATCGGTATTGCACGTGCCCTGGCTGTTGAGCCGTCGTTCATCGTCTGCGATGAACCGGTTTCCGCTCTCGACGTGAGTGTGCAGGCACAAGTGGTCAACCTGTTCATGGACTTGCAGCGCGATCGCGGCCTTGCATATCTGTTCATTGCACACGATCTCGCCGTGGTCGCGCACATGGCAAACCGGGTGGCGGTGATGTACCTGGGCAAGATCGTAGAGATGGCGACGCGACAGCAGCTATTCGCCAAGCCACTCATGCCGTACACGCAGGCGCTTCTTTCGGCGGTGCCCGTTCCTGACCCGTCTACAAAACGCAGCCGTTTGCTGCTTCCCGGTGAACCACCGTCACCCGCCAACCCGCCCAGCGGATGTGTCTTTCATCCGCGCTGTCCCCATCCGGCGAAAGACGCAGCCTGCACCCGGATCGTTCCGCCCCTCGAGCAGAAAGCGCCCGGCCACTTCGTCGCATGTATCAAGCAACCACCCACCTCGGTGTCGGATGCAGCACAGCGTGACGCAGCTGGAAACGCGAATGCGGAGACGTATCTACCGGTCGTGACGTCATCCAGTGTCCGCTAGTTACCGGGCTTCGCTCGCCAGAGTTGGGGTGGGCACGGAGCGAATGCTCGTAGCTGTCGGTTATCGTCGTCCGGGCCTCGGCCATTCTTCCCTGAGATCGCGAGCGGTTGAGCG
>JBBSTN010000433.1:0-2546 GCA_038235845.1 Gemmatimonadales bacterium
AGTTCGAATCGCACCTGATCGTTACCCTTTCCGGTACAGCCATGCGCAAGCGCGTCCGCGCCAACACGACGCGCAACGTCAACCTGCGCCTTGGCGATCACGGGGCGCGCCATCGATGTGCCAAGCAGATACTTGCGGTTGTAAATCGCACCTGCCCGTAGCGTGGGAAACACGTAGTCGCGCACAAACTCCTCTCGCAGGTCTTCGACGTAACACTCGTCTGCACCCGACGCGATGGCCTTTTCACGCACTCCGGCAAGTTCTGATTCACCCTGTCCCACATCAGCTGCGACACACACCACCCGGGCGCCCGCATAATGCTCGCGGAGCCATGGAACTATGATCGATGTATCTAGACCGCCTGAATAGGCGAGTGCAATTGTTTGAGCCATGAAATGATTGTCCTGGAAGTTCGACTACAAAGGATGCGGAATAACGCGGAAATGGATGATGGAATCAAGCTCTATAATCAAGCTTCACATTCAAGCTTTATACAGATACTTCTCGAGACGTCTGACGACACGCGCCTGCCCCGCGGCTGAACGGCAGATGAGGAGAACTGTATCGTCACCAGCGATAGTGCCGGCCACGTCGGGCCACGCCAGCAGATCGACCGCCTCGGCAACGGGTTGCGCCGTCGACCTGCGCGTTTTTGCAACAACCAACACACCAACTCCTTCTGCCCCGATCAGGAGAGACGGAAGCATTCTCTCAAGCTCCGCCGTGGTCTCGTCTTCGGCCGATTCGGGAAACGCATAGCGAACAGAGCCGTTCTGGTCCGGAATTCGCGCCAGCCCAAGCTCGCGAAGGTCACGGGAAAGCGTCGATTGCGCCACGTCCCATCCACGCTTGTGAAGCAATTGCCTGAGCGCGTCCTGGCTTACGACGGGACGTGAATCCACGAGTTCGCGAATGACCTGCTTGCGCTGCTGCTTTTCCCTCACTGGGTCAGATCCCCTCTGCTGGTTGACAGCAAGGTAATGCAAAATTATGCATTACGGGTGCATACTATTCAGAATAATATTGCCGTGGGAGTGCTTGGCGCCAGCGGCTACTCCGGTCGGGAGCTGTGTTCGCTCATAATCGGCCATCCTCGGCTCTCACTCGCCTTCGCCACCGCAAACTCGCAGCGTGGAAAGACCATGCGCGTACGGGCGCAGGGCGCCATGCACGATGTCGGTCTAGTCGCGCCCGAAGACGTCGATTTGTCACAAGCGCAACTCGTGTTCTGCGCCCTACCTCATGGCGCATCCGCTGAGTGGGCTGCGCGTGCCTACGCGGCGGGGTGCCGAGTGGTCGACCTGTCCAGTGACCTTCGTCCCGGATTTGGGGGAACGGGTCGCGGCGCGCCAGACGGTCTTCCGGCGCATGCACCGTATGGATTGCCGGAGCTCTTTCGCGAAAAGATCCGTGGAGCGCGCGTGGTTGCCAATCCTGGCTGCTATGCGACGAGCGTGCTGGTGGCTCTTGCTCCACTCGCCAAAGCTGGCTTGATCGCGGATGGCGCAACGGTGTCGATCAGCTCGGCCAGTGGAGCGAGTGGTGCTGGCGCCTCACCTAAACCCGAACTGCTATTCGCCGAGATCACGGAAAACTTCCGCGCGTATGCTGTTGGCAACTCACACCGTCATCTTCACGAGATGCGGAGCGTCATGAGCACCATTGGCGGTAACTGTGATCTGCTTTTCACGCCTCACCTTCTTCCGATAGATCGCGGAATACTAAGTACGATCGCCGTCCCGCTCGCAACCTCGGAGCTCGATGCATTGTCCGTCTATCGAGATGCGTACCATGGTGAAGAGTTTGTTGAGATCGTTTCGGAACTGCCGAGCACGGGTGATGTGCGTGGGAGGAACGTGGTGAGTATTGCAGTGAGAGTGCCGGAGGGAATACGGGTTCCGACACTGCTCGTCTTCAGTGCCATCGACAATCTCGTGAAGGGCGCAGCAGGTCAGGCGGTACAGAATGCGAATCTCATGCTTGGCATCGATGAAGGTCTCGGGCTGCATTCATGAACTTTGCCAAAAGCAATCGCATTGTGGTGAAGCTCGGCGGACGAACGCAGGGCGAGGTGGGTCTGCCCGCGGAAATCGCGGCACTCTGGGAGTCTTCCGATCACCAGCTCATCATTGTGCATGGCGGTGGCGACCAGATCAGTGCGCTACAGCGAGCGGGTGGTGAGGAACCGGAGTTCATTGGTGGGCGAAGAGTTACCACTCCGTTGGTGTTGGATATCGTGAGGATGGTGCTTTCAGGGTTGGCCAACAAGCAGCTGGTTGCGTCGATTACCCGAGCCGGCGTAAAGGCCGTAGGAGTATCGGGAGAGGATGGAAACCTGCTGACCGCAATTCCAATCGATAAGGAAAAGTTCGGTTTAGCCGGTGCGCCTCAATCGGTCGACGGCACCCTCGTGGAAGCGATACTCACCGCGGGGTTTCTTCCGCTGATATCGCCGGTGGCCAGACATGGCGGTGGGGGCGGGGGCGGGGGCGGGGGAGGGGGGGACGCACTCAACGTCACCGGAGTCGACGCCGCTGCGGCAATTG
>JBBSTN010000434.1:0-2517 GCA_038235845.1 Gemmatimonadales bacterium
CGTTTACATCCTGCACCATCCAGAGCGCAGGCAGCAACGCCGCCATCTTTTGAGGATAGCGGGATAGTATTCGGTCGAGTTCTTCGCGCATCGCACCGACAAATACTGTAACGTAAGGTTGATGATGAGCAGACTCAGCACTAGCGCCGCTGGGCGATGCGGATACGAGCGCGCCACCGCTTGCAGATGGTCCGTGACTCAACGGTCGATCTCTCCCATGACGATATCAATGCTCGCGTTTATCGCGATCACGTCCGACAACGAATGTCCTTCGACCATGTGTGGAATAGCTGAAAGATTCACGAAAGAGGGCGGACGAATGCGCCACCGAACAGGTTTGGAAGTTCCGTCGCTGACCATGTAATAACCCTTCTCCCCTTTCGGACTCTCCACCGGAACGTAGCACTCGCCAACCGGCGGACGCGGCCCTTCCATCACGAGCTTGAAGTGGTGAATCATCGACTCCATCTCACTCGTCGCCTTGTGCTTGGGCGGCAGGATGAGACGTGGATCGTCGATATTGATCGGACCATCGGGAAGACGACGGATAGCCTGTTCGAGAATTCGAACACTCTGCCGCATTTCCTCAACGCGCACGAGAAAACGATCGTAAACGTCACCCGCCGATCCAATCGGCACGTCGAAGTCGTAAGTTTCGTAGTCAAGGTACGGAAAGTCCTTGCGCACATCATAGGCAACACCGGACGCTCTGAGCAGAGGCCCGGAAAGGCCCGCATTTATCGCTTCGTCGGGGCCCATTGCACCAAGGCCCACGGTCCGCCCTGCCCAGATAGCGTTCGTTTCGAGCATGCGCACCGACTCCTCAAGTGTTTTAGGGAAACCCTTGAGGAACGAGCGTAACCCGTCGAGCCAGCCGTCAGGAATATCTGCAGCCAGGCCGCCAACACGGGTAATGCTCGTAGTCAGCCGCGCGCCACACCAATTCTCGAGCAGGTTGTAGACGTTCTCGCGCTCGTTATACAGCCACAGAAACGGAGTGAACGCGCCAATGTCGACAGACGTGGTACCCAGCCACACAATGTGCGACATGATGCGCGATAGCTCCATGAGAATAACGCGCAAAACCGTGCATCGGGGAGTGCACTCAACTCCAAAAAGTCGCTCGGCGCCGAGCGAAAAGGCGACGTTGTTTCCGGGTGAGTTCAGATAGTCTTCGCGATCCGTCCACGGAATGATCTGATTGTACTGACGGTACTCGCCGATCTTCTCGAAACCGCAATGCAGATAGCCTATATGCGGGACGCAGCGCACCACCGTTTCTCCGTCCAGCTCCAACACCAATCGCAATACACCATGCGTGGCCGGATGCTGTGGACCAATGTTGATGAGCATGTGGTCGGCCTCGAGCTCCGGCTCGAACGTCGAGAATGACGGGTCGGCAGAAACAGCACGACCTCCCTGTGCCATGAGTGGAGCACAAATGGGAGCACCATTTGCATCGAGGCCACTCGTTGCGAGTGCTACTTCGATGGTGCGTCGTTCACGGGCAATCGGCGGCGTTGTGATTCTGGACATATCGGACGACAGCGCGTCTTCACTCACTGCGCTCATTCTCCTACCTCCGGGATAGCTCCGCCTTCGCTCTCCTGGGCAAGCCTTCGCCGCATGTCGTCAGGAAGCGAGTCGTAAGCGTCGGCGATAGTGAGCTCCTCCATGGAATAGCGCGCTTCTGGATCGGCTGTGAGAACCTGCTTGAGCTGTTCGGCGCGGCTGAAGCGTCCCCTCAACGGAAAATCCTTTCGCAACGGAAATCCCTCGCGATAGTTCTCCCAGAGTAGAATTCGACGCAGGTCGGGGTGACCGCTGAACTTTATTCCAAACATGTCGTAGCACTCGCGCTCCAACCAGTCTGCGCTCTTGTAAATGTCCGTCACCGAATCGACTTGGAGAGGGCCTCGTTTAGGCAACTCGACCTTGAGTCGCAGAAAGCGCAAGTGCGTAAGCGAACGAAGGTGCCACACGACCTCGATAGGTCTGTCGTAATCGCGATACTCCACCGCTGTTATGTCAACCAGATAGTTGTATGCCTGAGCCGGCTCGTCATGCAGCCAGCGTACAACCTGGTGTAACTGATCGGCGCGCACATACACGGTGGTCTCGTTCCAGATCACCTCGGTGCGTTCTACTGCATCGGGAAATTGTACGGCGAGATCAAGCGCACTTTTCGCTAACGCGCCGCCGCGATGAGGAACATTGCGCGGCGTTACCGCCTGTGATGTGTGTGCTGCAACGGCAGCCGACGCAGCGCTCGCGCCGGTTGAACCACCCGACAACTGATTACCCATATCGTCCGAATTGCCTGTCACGGTAGTCAGCACCATTACGGATTCGAGCGCGTCTGATGAACCGAATTGCCAAACGGTTCGGAAAGCTCGTCTATTTTCGACGGCGGAATGTAGAGCTGACTGTCGACATCGGGTTCCATCTCGTCATGACGGCTCTTATCACGAAAACGATCGTTCATGACCTTCTTCTGCACCATCATTATTCCGTACA
>JBBSTN010000435.1:0-2513 GCA_038235845.1 Gemmatimonadales bacterium
AAGGGCCTTCCGCCCGGGGATGATTGGACCGGATCATCCGATCACAAAGCTTTTCATGACAAGGGGATTCCCTTTCTCTATCTGGGCGTCGAAGATCACGCAGATTATCACAAGCCGGGAGACGACGCCGACAAGGTGGACCCGGCCTTCTATTCAGCCGCAGTGGATTTCGCGCATAATCTGCTGAGGGCAATTGACACGAACGTGAAATCATTTCCGAAGCGTCAGTGAGAAAAAAAGTTGTCGTAGTTTCGGCATTGCGCTCGCTCGCCAAGTGTACAGCTCCCAATGTGCGGTTAACAAAAACCCCGGCAAACATGTTTGTTTGCCGGGGTTTTTGTCGTTGGAAAGGTGCCCATGACGAAGGGGTGACGTTTTGCCAGCTACCCCGCGTCAGAACCTCTACCATCGAAAATCAAGTCGGTCAGCCAGTAACCTCGAAAGCGATGACGTCACCAACACTTGTACAACTGGCGAACCGCCTGTCTGAAGAAGCCAATTGATCACCTCCCTGATAATGAGTGGGACTTCGGGCGAAATCCTGCGTGAACTGCGTTACATGTACAACGGTTACAGCAATTACCTCTAAAGCACCTCTAACCGAACGCGGCGCTCCTCCGCGTCCACCGACATCCTAAAACGTTCACGCACTCATCGCAAGCGCGCAGCGAGGGTCAAGTTGCAGTCCTGCCCTCCGGATGGCAACATTAGAGTGATCCTCAAGCGATAGTCATGAGAATCGTCAACCGAATCATCTAACGAAAACGGACGGGAAGAGAGATGTCCAGAAACCTGCTACGCCTTGCGACGGCCATCGGCTGCGCATACCTCGTTGCCGCCCCGACTCAGAAGGCAGACGCTCAACGGAGCGGCTCGTCAGCGGGCGGAGAGGTGCAACAGGTTGCCTCCAGCAATCGGTTGCCCGCCGGCCCGCGTGCCATGATGCTCGCTGACTGGTATCGCGTCTCGAATGTCAGCTCGCCTGCCATGTCGCCCGACGGAAAGCGAATAGCGATAACGGTGACAACGCCCAGGGAGACAGAGAATCGACGTCACTCCGAGATCTGGGTCGTGAACACGGACGGTGGAGCGCCTCAACGGTGGACGTCGCCCGGAACAGAGAGTTCGAACCCTCGCTGGAGCCCGGATGGCAAATATCTTTTCTTCAACTCGCAGAGAGCTGGAGGACGCGGAAACAGCTGGGCGATTCGCCTGGACCAACCGTCCGGTGAGGCTACGCAAATTGAAACGTACCCATCCGGTTCGACGCCATCGAACAACTCTTTTGCAATCTTCACGGAACCCGCTCGCGTCGACACCACGCCGACCGCGAATGACCCGTTCTCGCGCATGCAACCTATGGCGCGTCCAACTTACGAAGCGATAACGCGGCCCATTGAACCGTCCCGCTTTGACGGTCGACATGTCACCGACATGAGCTACAAAGTGAACGGAGCGGGCTTCGTCCCCGGCAGAAGAACCCCGCAGACGTGGCGGCCAATGCAGATCGTGCGGCAGAATGTGGGGGACACAGCCAAGAAAGTCCTCACAAGTACCGCATACTCGCATCGTAGCGCGACGGTCTCACCCGATGGACGGTGGATTGCCTTTGTTGCGGATGCGGGGTTGAGACCGGACTCCGTTACGGGTATGGAGCGCGACTCGGTAGCAAAGCTCCCGTACGATAAGAATCGCGATGAGGCCGAGCGAAATGATATCGACCTTTACGTCATTCCAGTGGACGGTGGAAATCCTCGCAAGATCACCGAATGGCTCGGCGCCGAATCGTCGTTTTCGTGGTCGCCAGATGGAAAGAGCATTGTGTTTGTTGGACGACCTGCGAGAACGAAGTCGTCACGCATCTATCAGGTAGACGTCGCCGGGGGAACGCCGCGCAATTTGATCGGCGACTACCAGTACGAACCGTCAGATGTCGACTGGTTGTCGACGGGAGAATTGATGATGACCGCAGACATCGGCGGACGTAGCGCTGTGCTGCGCGTCGATCTCACCGGCAAGACCACGCCGAAAGAAGTCATCAACGGACGGCGCCAGATACGTGGAACGTCGTACGATGCAACAGGGAAGAAAATCGCCTTTGTTGCAACTTCGCTGACCAAACCAACGGAGCTGTTCATCGCAAATATCGATGGTACCGGCGAACGCAAACTCACAGGGTTCAACGATGATGTGAACAAGGATGTCGTGTGGAGCGATGCCGAACGTTTTACATACAAGAGTGTGGGAGACGTGGAGATCGAGGGCTGGTTGATGAAGCCATACGGTTACGAAGCGGGCAAGAAATATCCCATGGTCATATACATTCATGGCGGCCCGCACTCCTCGTATGGCGAAGGCTGGTTTGATGAATTCCAGAATCTCGCCGCAAAGGGCATGTTCGTGCTCTTCACCAATCCGCGTGGTTCGAGCGGTTACGGAGCCGATTTCACCTACAGCACTCGCGGTCGCTGGGGCATGGAAGATTACGAGGATCTGATGAAGGCGGTGGATAT
>JBBSTN010000436.1:0-2505 GCA_038235845.1 Gemmatimonadales bacterium
GCACGTGGCGTCTGCAGCTCAGCATAGGTCGATAGAGGGAGTTCCGTCTTTGTATTCACATCGCGCACTCGTGGTACCTCGATTCCGATCTTCTGATCAGCGAGATAAACCGAGCCACGCTGTTTCCCCCAACGTGCTACTCCAGATGTGCCTTCGCTGTTGGAATATCGTGCGCCAGCCAGCGCAGTGACCTCCTGCTGAAGTGCATCCTCCACAGCCTTCAATCCCAGTGGTATCAATGCCTGGATCATCGACAGAGTGACGGTGCCGTCATCGAGCTGCGCTGTCAGCTGGGTTTCGGGAGCAATTAAACACTGGTGCCAAGTCGCTTTCGTTCGTACTTATAGTTGGTCCACCTGCATCGGCGGCGTGTCGTCTGCGTGAAATTCACAGGAGACAGGCGGGCGATGGTGCACTGCGGGATCGCAAGAATGAGCCACACACGCACCGCATCGCTACGAATGGTTTCGTATTTCGCACCAGACGAACCCGAAGAGCGTTTCGAGCGATGCGGCGCGCTGCAGTTCCAACGAATACTCAGATGCCGACCGGTCACGTTCCCAGGTCTCGTCTATAAGTCCTTCGCGTAACTGCAGCCGGCGTGTTCCAGGGGTCGGGTCACGAGGGCTCGACCGAGTTCACCGCAGCATAGGAGGACGCATGGCACCGTGCACGCAACCCCTGCCGCCATTGGCGGCACTCATCGGGATCGATTGGCCGATCAGCATCATGACATCACGTGGCAAGCGGAGGCGGGAGCGCCCACTGAGCGGCGCCGCGTGCCGCATACACCGGAGGCCATTGGGGGCTGGTTGGCCGAGATGCGGGCGCGTTTTCCACACGGCGCGTTAGGTATTGCAGTCGAAACCTCTCGCGGACCGCTCGTGCATGCGCTCCTTGAGCACGAGTTCGTGGTGCTGTATCCCGTCAACCCACGCAGCCTCCAACGCTTCCGCGAGGCGTTCGCACCGAGCGGTGCCAAAGATGATCTTTCGGATGCTGATCCGCTACGCGAACTGGTGGCGAAACACCGTGATCGGTTGAGCGCCTGGGTCCCGGCGGACCCCCGCCGTGCGCGCGCTCAAGCGCTTGGTCGAGAGTCGACGTCGTGCAGTCGATCTGCGGACCAAACTGACGCAGGCGTTGATCGCCGCGCTCAAAGAGTATTATCCGCAGGCCCTGCGGTGGGCCGGGGCGGATCTGAGCGCGCCGCTGGCTCGCGCGTTCTTGCGACGGTGGCCGACGCTGACGGCGGTGCAACGCGCCCGCCCGAGGACGCTGCAACATTTCTACATCACGCACAACTGTCGCCATGGAGCGCGGATCGCACAGCACGTAGCAGAGATTGCGCAGGCGACTCCGCTGACGCGAGATGTCGCCATTATCGAACCCAGTGTCCTCTTGGTGACGATGCTGGTGGGGCAGCTGGAGGCGCTGGCCAAGAGTGTCGCGCATTTTAACGAAGAGATTGACGCTCGCTTTTCCGCGCACGCCGACGCCGAGTTGTTCCGAACGTTACCGGGCAGCGGTGCGGCGCTAGCTCCCCGCCTTCTCGCGGCGTTCGGCAGGGATCGCGCTCGCTTCGCCAGCGCGACCGAGCTGCAACAGCTCGCGGGCATCGCGCCCGTCACCGTGCGCAGCGGAAACAGTTGGGCGGTGCGCTGGCGCTGGGCGGCACCGACGTTCCTGCGACAAACGTTTCATGAGTTCGCACGCCAATCGATCCGCTGGTCCCCATGGGCCCGCGCGTATTTCGCGCAGCAGCGCGCCCGCGGGAAGATGCTCCATGCGGCGCTCCGAGCGCTGGCGTTCAAATGGATCCGGATCATCTGGCGCTGCTGGCAGGACCGAACACCGTATGAGGAGGCCCGCTACACGCGTGCCCTCCATTCGCGCGCTGCCCCACTCGCCGCACGGCTACCGTTGCAAGCGGCATAGCTTGACCCGTGAGGAAACCCGAGCACCACCGATGAGGCCTGACAGACAACCTCAGATGGCTCTTCGCATGGGTGGTGTCCTTTGTTTCGAAGTGCAATCCTTGGTCGGACCAACACTTCATAATGGAGGACACCACCTGAATTTCAGCTTCTTTTTAGACACACCCCAAGCGGGTGGGCATTACTCTCTGAAAAATTGTAGCCGCTTTAACTAGGAGCCAATTCCTACACTCAGCTTACGCCAGAATATCTTGCGTTGCACGAACCCGAGTGTTGCTCCAACCATGGTCGACCCAATTATTCCAAATCCCGAGGCGCGGAGTCCGGAAGAAGCGATTGAACTCTCACCCTTTGCCTGCGATACTACCGCAAATATGGCCGGTGTCAGGATTACGCCAGTGATAAAACCCTCAATCGCCCCCGCTCTCGCTCCATTACCTCGTGTCCGTTCGGCCGCTAATTCGGCCGAACGGACATCAATGAGTGGTAGTGTAATGTTTATTCCGTGATCCAACTGTAACAGAAAGGTGTAAATAACCACGCTCATGATTCTAACCACAAGTACCGA
>JBBSTN010000437.1:0-2501 GCA_038235845.1 Gemmatimonadales bacterium
GATCGCATCTGCCGGAGTCTTGATATCACCGTTGCCAAGCACGGGTATGTCAAGCGCCTCGGTACCCGCGGCAATCTCATCCCAGTGCGCGAATCCAGTGTACATCTGCGTTCGCGTCCGTGCGTGAAGTGCCAGCACCGTCGCCCCGGCGTCCTGACAGCGAAGCGCAATTCCAACCGGGTCGCGCATCTCTTCATTCCAACCACTGCGGATCTTGCAGGTGACCGGCTTCGATGTCGCACCGGCGACAGCACGAATGATCTGCTGCACCAAGTCGAGATCCTTTAGACATCCTGACCCGCCATTGCGTCGCACGACTTTCTTGACGGGACATCCAAAGTTTATGTCGACAAAATCGGGATCGAAAAGATCGGTAACCATCGACGCCGCGTCTGCCATCGCCTGGGCATCGGCGCCAAAAATCTGCACGCCAATGGGTCTTTCCTCAGGCAGAAACCGAAGTTTGCTTACCGTCGCGGGATTCTCCCGACGGATGCCCTCCGCGGACAAAAATTCGGTTACCACCACATCGGCGCCGTGTGCATGACATAGTCGACGAAACGGCGACTCTGATATCCCCGCCATGGGCGCGAGATACAATGGCACGCGATGCGCCTGTTTGAAGGGAAAGGTCTTGGCCGCCATAGAGTTACAAGCTAGTCCCACAATGTTGACTCTGCAACAATCGTTTTGACCGGAGCCGTGCGCGAGGTTACCATTTAGGGCTATGGAACTCCGCGAATTCTTTTCGGCCGATGCCGTCGAGCTCGACCTTCAGAGCACTACCAAAGACGACATTTTGAAGGAGCTCATCGGACTGCTCGGACTCGATGAGAAATCCGACGGTATGCTCTTCAAGATGCTCAAACGCCGGGAAAATCTGGGCTCCACTGGCATCGGGAGAGGGATCGCTATTCCCCACTGTCGATCACTCGTGGTAAATCGTCTGCGAGTCGCTTTCGGGCGCAAAGCTGCGGGCGTCGACTTCAAGGCCATCGATGACAAGCCAGTCAACTTTTTCTTTCTCATTGTCGCGCCCCCCCTCGAGGTCTCCAACCAGTACCTGCCTGTGCTGGGCAAGATCGCTCAGTTCAGCAAGGAGCGCGATGTCCCTGGACGGCTGCTCGAGTTGACAGAACCCGCCCAGTTCATGGCACTGCTTGAAGAGAAGCGGGTCTAGAGGACTTTTATTCCGCGGTAGACGTCGCTCGAGGGGAAGTGGGTGTGGAGTAGTTTCACTCTACAGTTACCCTCATTAGTGCAGTAGTCCCTGTAAGCCTTCGCACCACACGCCATGTCTGCAGCAATGCGGCAGCCGCCAGGCCCGCTACAAGCCCCCACCAGAAGCCGCGCTCCCGAAGCGGCGTTCCAAAGCCCAGCCACGCACCAAGGGGCACACCGATGCCCCAGAACGCCACAAGATGAAGTACTGCCGGCACGCGGGTATCGCCAGTTCCGCGAAGGACTCCGCTCGTCACAGCCTGCAAACCATCGAATACCTGAAATACTCCAGCTAGAGGAATCAGGGAAACGGCGATCGCCACAGTAGCCGACTCACTGGTATAGCGTGTGGCAAGCCAATCGGGAAATGTCATGAACACAATTGCGCTGAGACACATGAAGCCGACACCGCAGAAAACTGCTGCAACTGCATCGCGTCTGGCTGCCTCGATGTCGCCCCTTCCGATCGCCCGCCCAACCACAGCGGCAGCGGCTCCAGATATTCCAAGTGGAACCATGAACGTCAACGATGCCATGTTCAACGCTATTTCATGACCCGCAAGTGAGACGGCGCCAAGCCAACCCATGAAGAGCGCTGTCAGGCCGAACGCAAAGCTCTCGAAGAACCATTGCGTACCTATTGGAATTCCAAGACGCAGCATGCTGGAAAACGCAGCGAGCTTGAAAGTGTCGGGCCGCAATGGACGCAACCAGTCTTTCAGCAATGGCCAGGCAAACCAGAGCAGCAGCGGTGCCATTGACCACATAGCGATAGCGGTCGCGATGCCAGCTCCTGGCACACCACGGGGGGTCACACCCAGATGTCCGTAAATGAATATCCAGTTCGCGAGAACATTCAAAACAGCGGCGATCATCACTGCCCAGATGATCGGTCGTACCGGGCCCATCGCCTGAAGAGTCTGACGAAACACGTTGAACATCAGGAACGGAAAGACACCAATGGCGCGACGTCTCGCATATTGCGCCGTGTCGTCAATAACACTGGCAGGCTGCCCAAGAAAACTGAGTAGAGATTCCCCCGGCATCAACACGAGGGTAACGACAACCGAAATTGCAATCGCCAGTACAATTCCACGCTGCAATCCACGTGCTGCGCTTTCCGTATCTGCGGCGCCGACGGCTTGAGCGACAATCGGGTCGAGCACACAAAGAACGCCCATCCCGAATACGCTTACGTTGAAAAAATAGAAGTTGCCAAGTGCGACGGATGCAATCGCATCGCCACCCAGACGCCCGACCATCAACGCATCTACAACACC
>JBBSTN010000438.1:0-2482 GCA_038235845.1 Gemmatimonadales bacterium
AACATCCGAATGCTCTACATCGGGCACGGAGGTAAACATGCCGTGGGACGTCATCACCACCATCAATCAGGACCCTGAAGTTGACGCCGCCCAATCGCGAGGCTTGAGCATTTCCAGCAATCGCGTTTCAAAGGACTCGAGCGCGAAACGTGGCGCATAGCGCCACATCGCCAGTGGTGGAAGACTCATGAGCACACTCTCAATCCGGGCATTGGTGTGCAGGCCAAAGCTAGTGCCCCTGTCGTGCACAAGATTGAATTCTACGTAGCGCCCGCGACGCATGAGCTGAAAATCCCGTTCAGCTTTTCCATACGATTCATGTCGACGACGCTCTACGATCGGTTCGTAAGCGCATCGCAGTATACGGGCGACATCGGTAACAAATGCGCCAAGAGCCTCGTGTCCAAGTTGATGTCCTTCCTTGTCGGCTCGAAGATGATCGAAAAATATTCCGCCCACGCCCCGAGCTTCGTTTTCACGGTGCGTATTAACGAAGTACTCGTCGCACTGCTTCTTGAACACTGGGTAGAACGACGAATGATGCCTGTCGCACATTTCCTGTATCGATCGATGAAAGAGTGCGATGTCGTCGGGGTTCGGGTAGAATGGAGTGAGATCCGTCCCTCCCCCGAACCAGCTATCGGTAATCTCGCCGTTGCTGTCAGCAAGCTCGAAATACCGCACGTTTAGATGGACTGTCGGAATCATCGGACTTCTTGGATGAACCACCAGACTTGTGCCAGTCACGAAGAAGTTGGTAGCACCATCTGCTGCTCCAGATCCGCCCAATCGACTTGCTGCCGCGGGCGGCAACTCTCCCATCACCGCGCTGCGGTTTACCCCGGCTTTCTCGAAGGTCGAGCCCTCGGTTATCACGCGCGCAACACCACCCCCGCCACCGGGACGCTCCCAGCGATCCTCAGCAAATGTGCCGCCGTCGTCGAGCCTTCCAAAAAACGAAGTCAGCTCGTCGTGTAAACCGGAGATCCAGCGGGTGGCTTCAGCACGGCGGGAGTTCATCTCCAGCTCCACTCCTTCACAGCATCAACAAAAGCTTTCGCGTGTGCGGGCGGAACGTCAGGAAGAATTCCGTGACCAAGGTTGACCACGTGACCGGTCGGCCCGAACTCGCGAATCATCTCGTGCGTGCGTCGGCGAATCTCTCCGGGCGATGCGTAAAGGGCGCAAGGGTCGAGGTTTCCCTGCAGCACTACCTTACGGCCGCCCATTGCTTCCGGCGACGTTCTTTTTCGGGCGTCGGTTGCTGTCGTATCCCAGTGCACTCCGATGGCCTCAGCACCCGTCGCTGAAGCGATGTCGCCGAGCGCCCAACCTGCGCCGGGAGCGAACACAATCAACGGCACACCACTCTCTCTCGCACGGTTTGCGGCCTTCGCGAGATAAGGCAGCACGAACTCGTGAAACTGCGCAGGAGCAACCGCGCCCGCCCACGAATCGAACAGCTGGAGTACCTGCGCGCCCGCCTCTGCCTGCGCCACCAGATAATCGCCAACAGCGGTTGCCAGTGCATCCAGAAGCGAGTGAGCCATCGATGGATTCTCGAAAATCATTCGCTTGGCAACGGCAAACTGCTTTGTTCCTTTGCCCTCCACCATGTATGCAGCAAGCGTCCACGGCGCACCGGCAAATCCTATCAGTGGAACTCGGTTATCGATTTCCTTTCTCGCAAGCCGTAACGCACTCAGAACGTATCCGAGCGAATCTTGCGGGTCGATTGTCCTCAGTTGCGCTACATCGGCGCTGCTACGAAGAGGAGAAGGGAAACGAGGTCCAACACCTTCATCCAGCGTGAGCTCCATCCCCATCGCTTCCGGAATGACAAGAATATCGCTGAAGATAATTGCGGCGTCGACGCCGATGAGATCGAGCGGTTGTAGCGTCACCTCCACTGCGAGCTCGGGAGTGCGACACATCGTAAGGAAGTCGGACTTTGCGCGTACAGCGCGATATTCCGGGAGGTATCGCCCCGCTTGACGCATCATCCACACTGGCGGACGGTCTACCGCCTCCGACCTCAATGCGCGTAGCAGGAGATCGTTGCGCGGGGTGCTTTTCGCAAAAGTCGGGGACGAATTCACTTTATCTGTTCGGAACGGTTTCTCTTTGCTTGCGGACTATGTTTTCGAGCCCACCACGAGAACCTACCGCGTTGCACACGCCGCGGCCTCCCCCGAGAGTTACTTGGCAACATCCTACTCGTGCCGCAGGGCCTCCACCGGATCCATGCCAGCGGCTCGATTTGCAGGCAATATGCCAAACAGCACTCCCGTCACGCAGCTTGCAGCCAGCGCGATCACGGCGGCCAGCGGAGGTATAGAAGCCTCGATGGGAGAAAAATTGCGAATGAGAAGAGTTACGCCCCAACCTACAAGCAGGCCGATGGCGCCCCCGATGCCCGTAAGGGTTGCCGCCTCCACTAGAAACTGCCACATGATGGTGCCCTTCGTCGCGCCGAGCGCCT
>JBBSTN010000439.1:0-2470 GCA_038235845.1 Gemmatimonadales bacterium
TACGGCCGCCGTGGATCGCGCAGTGGGCCGCCTCGGGCGGTGAAGCGCCAGAGCGGGTTGAGTTTCAACGCCGCGACACCCACGAGTCTGAACGCACGACCCGCAGCGTAGCGACCTTTGTCGAACGGAGCTGTGAACAGGAACACCAGCATCACGATCGGGGTGCCGATGATGACGCAAAGTACCGTTTCAGTCCAGGCCCACCAATTGAGCACCCGCAGCATCAACCGTCCGAGCTTTTCGGTACAGCCGATTCGCTAACGTCATAGGCTGCCCTGGCAGACTCGGCGCCGAGGAAGGCGGTCTTCCTGATTGTAATCGACACGGATGCTTCGGTCATGTTCTGTAAATATCGTTGAGGACAGTTTATGACAACGCTTTCGAACAAGCCACGAGCAGCTGAGTTTGCTCGGAGCTAGTGCTGCTGGAGGTTAACCGCATGTCGCTTCAGACGCGTGATCATCGCGTTGAGACCACTCTCTCTCGCGCCCAGTCCGATATCCGTCATTAGAAGCCGCACAATGTCGACCGGCAATTCGAGCACGGCGGAGGGTGGTTGATCGTTCACCGCGGTGAAGACGATTGCAAGTACAGCTGCTATAGTGGGGGACTGTCGTGCATTGACGTCGGCGAAAAAGTGGAGAGTACCATCGGGGTTGGTCTCCGGAAACAGATCTACACGAGTCTGGCACTCCGGCACAGTGAATGGAGCACGGTCGAGACTTGCCAGCCGTTCCGGCAGCGGCTCCAGGCGGCGAGACCAGCCGAGCAAAGCGGCCATCTTGTCCTCGCGTCCCAACATCCGGAATTGGCGAAGCGTTTTCTCCATTATGGGGGGAAGCTTGCCGTTGTCCGGTGTATCCGTTGCGGTAGCACTTGGTGTATCTATTGGCGTATCTGACATTTCCGAAGACAACGCTTACACCTTGCGCTGGTCAAGCGCATCGGAAAAGCTTGTTGGACGGAGCCGAGACGTCCTGCTCTTGTTCATGCTGCACTTCCTCGATCCCCACAGTTCATGCTGATTCGTCGTCCGGACGACATTAAGTCGTCGGAAATCACTCCCGAGTCCGTCTACCTCGATCGACGCAATTTCGTCGGACGCGCCGGCGCACTGGCGTTGAGCGTTCTGGTGGTACCGGGGGCATTGCAGGCGATGGCCTGCACGCGCGAGGGTGCGTCGGAGGACACCGGTGCGCAGGACGACAAGATCACCAGCGCGAAGGACGCCACCTCGTACAACAATTTCTACGAGTTCGGCACGGGCAAGGAAGACCCTGCGGAGAATGCCAAAGATTTCCAGACCCGCCCCTGGACGGTGTCTGTGGACGGAATGGTGAAGACGCCTGCACGGTACGACATCGACGTGCTGCTCAAGGGCTTGTCGGTGGAGGATCGAACCTACCGGCATCGTTGTGTGGAAGCGTGGTCGATGGTAATTCCGTGGCGTGGAGTGTCGCTCAAAGATCTGCTGGCGCGTCTCGAGCCGTTGCCGAGTGCGAAGTTCGTGGAGTTCACGACGCTGCTCGACCCTACTCGCATGCCGGGTCAGCGCCGCAATGTTCTGCCGTGGCCCTACACCGAAGCACTGCGCCTGGACGAAGCTATGCACCCGCTCGCCTTGATGGCCACAGGAATGTATGGCAAGTCGTTGCCGCCGCAAAACGGTGCACCGTTGCATCTGATAGTGCCGTGGAAGTACGGCTTCAAAGGCGCCAAGTCGATAGTGCGCATCCGCTTCACCGATACGATGCCAGCGACTTCGTGGAATACGGTCAAGCCCAACGAATACGGATTTTGGGCTAACGTGAACCCTGAAGTGGATCATCCGCGGTGGACGCAGGCGAAGGAGCGTCGTATCGGTCAGTTTTTGAGAATTCCGACGCTGCCATTCAACGGATACGCCGATAAGGTGGCGTCGCTGTACGCGGGCATGGATTTGAGGAAGAATTACTGAGACGAATGCTGGCTTCCGTTGAACCGTATATAAAGCGATGGATTCGTCCGGCGATGTGGCTTCTGGTTATCACCCCGATTTTGTGGATGATATGGCAGGCGGTGACAGGCCAGCTGGGTGCAAATCCAATCGAAATGCTGCAGAAGGAATCCGGTGAGTGGACGCTGCGTTTGCTCGCGGGTTCGCTGGCGGTAACGCCGCTCATCAGGATGACGCGCTGGGGGTGGCTGATACGCCAGCGTCGTTTTCTGGGGCTGTCGACGTTCTTTTATGCGCTGGGCCATCTTTGCATTTACGTCGGGCTAGACCAGTTCTTCAACGTGTCCGACATTATCGAGGATGTGTTGAAGCACCGTTACATCACTGTCGGCATGCTGGCGTTTGTCCTGATGGTGCCATTGGCGATAACGAGGTGACCGGCAAAACCAACCTGACCGGCAATGACACAGTTATCACCAAGTTTCGTTGACCCTGATATACCCGTTTGCGCAGCAATTACCGTGTTTTGACCAA
>JBBSTN010000440.1:0-2467 GCA_038235845.1 Gemmatimonadales bacterium
GACGATCAACCCGGTCGAGACCAAGGCGCGCGCGCGCTGCGGCTATAGATGCAGCCTTCGAAGCGGCGCCAGAAAGCGATGACTCATCGGAGACTGCCAGGCCGTCGCCGGGAATAAGACTCATGACTCCGAAGCCCATCGTTGACGATACCATGATTACCAACAACGCTCTGATCGCCCGACGGCTGATCATCGAAACCAGCGTCACGGACGAGATGCCACTGTAGGAGAGGATCCGGCGGCCAACTTCCAATCAGCTATGTTTGCCCACCACGCGTCGGCTCGCATCGCCGAACTCATTATGCGCCTGTTGATGGCGGCGAAGTTTCTCGGTTCATAGAGCCATATCGCTGCGGCGTCGTCGACCAGGTTTTGATGCACCCTTCGAAGCAGTGCTGAACGGCTGGCGACGTCAAATGCGTTGGAGGCACTATCGAGCAGCAGGTCAACAGGCGCGTTCGAATATCTGCCGAAGTTCATTCCAGAGTCCTTTCCTCGTGCTGTACCCCATACGGCTGCTATGCTCGAGGGGCTGGGATCGGCATGCCACATATTGAGCGCCGTGTCGAAGTTGCCCTCCGACATCCTTGCGTAGAACACTCCCGGTTCGACAGAGGCAATCGTGGTTGTGATACCAACTGCACGCAGCTGCGACTGAAGAAGCACGGCCACACGCTGTCGCGTACTGCTGGTGGAGGGAACGAGAATCTCGAACTCGAGATTGTGGCCGGCCTGTCGGCGTATGCCGCTCTTTGGGTCCATCAGCCAACCAAGAGAATCGAGCATACCGTTTGCTCGGGCGTGGTCGAATGCAATCTGTTTCATACTCGTGTCCACGCTTGGATCGGCACGGGTAACCGGCCCAAGCGCAACAGATCCGATGGAGTCGAGTGCGTTCATTACTACTGAGCGCCGATCGATGGCAGCAGTCAGCGCAACGCGCACACTCCGATCATTGAAATAGCGTGATTTTCCGCTTACTGTGCGAGCGGAATTGAAGGTCAGGTAAGCGTAGTCAAAACTTCCGTAATCCACCGCGCTGATGTTGGCACTTTGTCTGACCTTTACGAACGCGTCTCCACGAAGCTGTTCGAGAACATCGGCCTGTCCCGCGATTACACTCAGATTGGCGGCCGTGGGGTCGGCGGTTACGATCCAGATTACACGTCCGATCTCGGGTGCACCTCGGTAATTGTTGCGGTCGGATGAGAGCACCAGGTCTCTGTGCGGAGTCCAGCGATCGAACTTGTAGCGACCGGAGCCCACGGGATTTGCCGCGAACGCTGATTGAGCAAGCGTTGCCCTGGGCAGGGAGGCGAGCAGGTGCTGCGGCAGAATGGCGAGATTATAAGCGAGCTGCGCAAACTGTTCAGGATGGCGCTTCGACCACCAGGCCACGGCGGTCAGGCTATCTCGCACCGTTATCGAGTCGATGCCGTCGAAGGCGTGTTGATGCGGTGATGCAAGGATTGTGTCAGTGTAGAGCGCAAAGGAGAAAGAGACATCGTTAGCGCGTACAGAAACGCCGTCATGCCAGCGGGCGCGAGGGTCGATATGGAACTCTATTGACAGCGAGTCGGGCGACCATTTCCAGCTTGTCGCGAGTTGGGAGCGAAACCCGGCGTCTCCGAGCATTTCGAGCTGCTCTGCAGGTTGCGCAAGATGGTCGAACACCAGGTCGACTACCTGCTTGCCCTGCGTGGTTTGCACCAGCGGCGGTAAGAGTGCGTCGGGGTCGGCGGGTGTAGCAATCGTCAGAACATCACGACGTACGTCGTCCACCGCTGAGCTGTCCGAGCCTGAGCAGGCTGCAATGAAAATCAGGCCTGTGGCCAAAAGGGATACTCGGATGCTTCGCAAAATGTTCTCGGGGTGAGTTTCGTCGACTGCAGTCGGTCATGGGACAGCCAATGCTTTCAAAGTGTCGGTTAAGTGCAGGAATCACTTGAGTATGGGATTGAACTCATGTTGAGGCAGGTGCGCATGAGGAGCGATCGAGTAAGGGCTGAACAAAATTTCATGTGCCTGCTCAAGTTCGTGCCGGTCATGCCGATATTCGAACGCAGGGGGCGTCTAGCCATTCGGGCAGAGTTGGATGTATTCACAAAACACCCAGGGTAGCGCATGAGAATGAAAGCAGGCAGTAAATTGCAATTGGTCAAAAAGTCGGGCGCACGCTGCGCAGCAGTCATTGCAGGTGCAGTGATTATTGCAACACTCTCCGCGTGTTCAACAGATCGCGTTACAAGTCCGTCGCCGGTCGATAGTCCGGCGAAGTTCGCACGGTCCAGCGAAGCTGCGCGAGTTCTCCAGCGTACGCAGGCGCAGAGTCAACTGGTTCGTTCGATTACGGTGGACAGCAGAGGTGGAGTGCTGGAAATGCCGGAGCGTGGCTTCAAGCTCACGATTCCCCGTGGAGCCGTTCTGTGGAGAACGACGATCACGGTCAAGTCGGTGGCCGGATCTA
>JBBSTN010000441.1:0-2460 GCA_038235845.1 Gemmatimonadales bacterium
ACGGCCCGCAACCCGAGCGGGATCAGGGCCTGAATCATCGCCAGCGCCGCGGGCGTCGTGACGCTCCCATCATCCAGCGGCATCGCCTGCGGCACGGCGGATGCGACGCGACGCTGGTTCTTCCGCTGCGGTCCTCGTACTGTTCCCATGGGTGGTGTCCTCTGGAGTGGAGCGCGAATCCTTGCCGGGATCAACGCTGCAGTATGGAGGCACCACCTGAATTTCAACTAGACCTGGGACTCACCCCGCGGCGAGCTTCCAAAGATCGCCCGGCTGGTGCAACGCACGTTATACGCCGGCTTGGCGGTTACCACGTGTCCGGGTCGCTCAGCTCCGTAGGGCTAACGTCGTCCTGTCGTCCATGGCGGACGGTCAACACGAGCACTCGCTTCGCCTCGACGCGATAGATGATGCGATAGGGAGGATGAAGAAGCTGGCGGAGCTCTGTGTTGCCGAGCTCGGGGACCATCCGCCCGGACTCGGGATAGGAGCCCAGTTGCTTGGCGCGCGCGAAGATGCCACGTACCCATCGTTCGGCCGCGAGTGGCCGCTCAGCGGCGATCACGCCCGCAATGTCTTCGACACGCTGCAGCGCGAGGGGCGACCAGACGATGCGCACGACGGGAGCCGACGACGTCGGCTACGCGCTGCGTTTGCGAGCGGCGGCCGTGGCGCGCAATCGTGCCACGAGCAGCGCCTGGCCCTTGCCGTGCGCGACACCTTTGCCGGCCGCGATCTGCGTTTCAGCCGTCCGCACATCCTCGGCCAATTCGACACGCTCCAGCAACGCCTCATAGGCGTCGACCGCGAGGAGAATGGCTGCACTCCGACCGTGCTGTGTCAGCACCAAGGGACGCTTGGTGCTCTGGACCTGCTCGACAAAAGCGGCGACGCTCGCGCGGAACTCGGACAGCGGGCGAATATCTAGGCTGGGACGGCTACGGCTCATCGGGGCCTTCTTGCGGTTGTACAATAGAATGTACAACCGGCAACCCGTTCCTGTCCAGCCCAGTAGAGGCCATGCGCTGGCGTATAACGCCCAAGTTCAGCTGCGGGCGAGTTCATAAAAGCGAGCGAAGCGAGCCATCATTGAATCGCCCGACAGCTGCAACGAACGTTAGCTCGCAGCCACTCAGATCCCGAAGGTAAGGCTCGGCGAATCGGATGCGTTTAGAGCCGACGCTCGGTATTGCTCCAAGAAGGTGGAAAAACGACGAGCACTGGGCCCAACCGAGTTCCGCCGCAACAGCGCAACAGCGATCGCGCAGGCTCGCGCTTGGCAGCTTATCGATTTTGCCGGATTGAACTCGATATCGGTGAAACCGACGTAGGCTGAAAGGCTCCGGAGCAAGGTCGGATTGCTGACCAAAGCGCGGAGGTATAGCCACTCGTAGAACGCGGAGGGTGGTCGCAGTGGGAAGTCGATGCCACCAAACCGAAAGCCGACTAGCGTCCCCGAGCTTTGTAGCCTCAGATCGCGCTTCGCCTCACGCGGCTCTCGTTCCAGTAGATCCACGAACGGCCCACCTTGCGAGAACACCTTGCTAGCCTGATACGCTACTTCAACGCAGGCCGTCCGATCCCGCGACACACGTACCATTAGGTTAAAGGCCGACAGCGATTGACCAATGTCACTATCGGATTTGGTGGAAACTTCGAGTACGGGAGTGAGGCCGACCTCAAGCGCAGCTTCGTGAAGTGCCGAGATATTCTTGCGCTTTTGAGACGGCGCAAACCCTCCGCTCCACTTGAAGGCAAAGGATCGCTCGACTACGAGAGCCGCTTCGCCGTTGCTGGGAATAAACACGGGGCGCTGTGTCATTTCGGAAATGTAATAAACTCGACGGGGATGGCGTCACGCACGAGTATTTCGTACTTCCTTGCGACGCTCAGACGTTCCTGAATCTCTTTGTCATGCCAATCGTGCCACCGATACAGAACATCGAGATCCAGCTGGGATGCCGCTTCCTTGACCGCCATTGGTGAAACGCCCGCCTTGTTGGAGACATCCGAGGTGAACAGAACGTCGGGGGAGCGGAGATACGCTGAGGCGATCTGCAGGAATGCTGTCTCCTTGACGCGCCCTTCCTTTCGAGCGACGTACTCCATCGGGTGCTCGTTGCGAAAGCACAGATGCACGTAGGCATCGAGGTCCTTCCGCTCGTCGGCTTGGTGGCTCCAGTCGTTGCCTCCTGGTTGAACTGCCTGAATGCCGCGACGCTGAAGCTCGCGCCACGACAGCAAGCCGTGCGAGCGGATCGAAGGAAGATTCCTCACGTCCGTGAAGTGGAACACATGCGCAATGCCGTATTCGGCGATGATCTGATCGATATTCACTATTTGTTGCGAGCTAACGCCCCAGCTCTGCTGCGGGCGAACCCCATAATCGCGCCGCAGGCGCACTTCCGCAAATCGCCCGTCGGCAGCAGCGCACGTTAGGCAGTGGCTTCCCGACTGGAT
>JBBSTN010000442.1:0-2458 GCA_038235845.1 Gemmatimonadales bacterium
GGATCGCATAGGCAAAGTCTTTCTCGAGGCGATCCCTCGGAAACGCCCAGACCGGGGGTCGGGCAGAATCTGCGACGGACACCACAGCGGCGGTCTGCGCTGCCTGGTTTGAAAGATCCGCTCTGGCCTGTGGATTTCCGCTCGTAATAGCGGGCGCCGTCGCAGGTGCCGGTGGGCCAGTTACTGGCGCGGGCGCCTCGAACATCTGGCCGCTCTTCTGATGAGCCACCCACTGCTCAAACTCGGCTGGCGATACGGTATACGTACGGAACTTCATGTTCGCGTGCGAAGAACCGCAGAACTCTGCGCATGCTCCGTTGAATGCCGATGACGGCAAGTCGGAATTTGGCGTAAACCACACAAAGTTGGTGCGGTTCGATATCAAGTCGCGCTTTCCGCCAAGCTGCGGTATCCAGAACGAATGCAGCACGTCGGCGGTTTTGAGCGAGAAGTTCGCCGTCCGGCCCGTCGGCAGATAAAGCTCGTTCGCAGTTACGATGCCGTACTGGGGATAGCGGAACTCCCACCACCACTGGTGACCGATCACTTCGACCTGCAGCGAGTTCGGCGCCGCCTTGGCCTGCGTCTTGAAAATCGTGCGGACCGTGGGAATGGCAATGAAAATGAGAATTACAGCCGGAATTGCAGTCCACGCTATTTCGAGCGTTGTATTCCCATGTACCTGCTTTGGTGTACCCGCACCCGGGCGTCTCCGAAAGCGGTAAATCGTGTAGATGAGACCCGCTTCAGTAAGCACGAAAACGATCGTACCAAGCAGCAGGAGAATATCCCACAGATTGTCGATCGCAGTGTTGTACTCGGTTGTGTGATTGAACGTCGAGTTCGGATACGCGCCGTTGCACGCTGCGAGCCCGAGTGCAAATGCACCCAGAAGCGCTACGCGTAGCAGCCGTCGCGGACGGAACGTGCCTACCATGCCGGGTCCTTGAGAGTGTGCTGCCTTCCGATATGCACCCATGGTTGGGCACCATCGAGAAGCGTTTAGAGAGATAACCGAGCGAAGGTAAACAGGCGTTTTGCCATGTGGCAAGGAACAACGAGCTATCCGCACTCAATTCTTCGCAATTTAGCACGAAGAAGCGTCACATAGTCGCTGATTGCCTCACGAAGTACCAGTCGTCACTAAAGGTCTGCTTGTCTTGCGCTGCACCTTCGGCTCAACCTCACCACTGATGCTTCTCCGCACCATCCGGGCTCGGCTTATCGCGGGCTTCGGAATGTCAATCGTCCTGATCTTCCTGGCCGGCGCCGTCGGCTGGGATGGTCTCGCACAGACAAGTTCGCAGGCCGACGCCACACTCCGTGCCCTGGCCAATCGGTCAGCGATAACGGAACAGCTTTCGACTGCAGTGCTGCGCGAAATCGTGGCCGGTTTGCGCTATGTAAACAGCAGCACGCCAGAAAACTACAAGTACTATCACACGCTCGCGGACGCGGCAAACGCCGTTCGCGTGAACGCGCTTGGGACCGAAGCATTGCAAACGGAACGTCGTCGCCTGGAAACTATAGGCACTCTCCAGAAGTCTCTCGAAGCCAGAATCGGCGCGCAGACGCCACGGGAGACACGGAAGGAGGCAGGAGCAATTGCCGCACTGGACTCCCTTTCAGCCGACATACAGGCCATTGAGATCGAGTTGCAGGAGCTCAAGGCCAACACGCGGGGAGGAACGGTTTCGTCGATCGACGCCATGGACGAAGGACTTCATCGCGCCGAGGTGAGTCTGGCACTTGTGTTAGCACTAGCTGTGGCGGTAGCCACTTTTTTTGGTCTCACCACCTCGCGCGCCGTAACCGCGCCGCTCGCGGGGCTGCGAGAGGAGATGGCCGCCATCGGAGCAGGCGACCTGCGCCTGCCCCATTCGCAGTGGGAGAGCAGCAACGTTGCCACGGAGTACGCCGACCTGATGGGGGCGATGCAACAGGCCCGCGAGCGTTTGAGATCGCTTCTATCTCATGTACAGGAAGAGGCAGATCACGTGACTCTCGCCGCGACTGAACTGAGCGCATCTGCGGCAGCAGCGGCAACATCTTCACAGCACGTCAACACGGCCATCATGGAGATTTCCAACGGAGCTTCGGTGCAGCTCGGGGCTCTAAACGCAGCAAGCATCGCGGTAAAAAATCTCGCAGAGGCAGGCGCGACGATCGGTGAAGCAGCGGACGAAACGGAACGGGTGGGTCGGGATATCCGCAGTACGACAAACAGCACCCGACACCAGGTGCAGGCGGCCATCGATACGCTGCTCGACGCCAGAGAGGGTGTGGCCGAGTCGACGCGCGAGATGGCCGCGCTCAAGGACGCTACGTCGGTTGTGGACGACTTTGTCGGAGTGATTTCGGAGATAGCCACTCAAACAAATCTGCTGGCATTGAACGCAGCCATTGAGGCAGCACGGGCGGGAAGCGCGGGGCGGGGCTTTGCCGTGGTCGCACAGGA
>JBBSTN010000443.1:0-2446 GCA_038235845.1 Gemmatimonadales bacterium
CAACACATTACAACACGTTACCCGGGGCGAGCAATCCGTGCGGATCGAACTCGTTTTTTACGGCCCGCATGAGACGTATCTGGGCGCTGTTTGCCTGAAGCGAGAGCCAGCGCCGCTTGATTTTCCCAATGCCATGCTCTGCCGCAACTGTACCACCCAGAGCAATTACCTCGCGCAACGTGGCTTCGACCACGCGCTCAATTGCGGCTAGTTCGACAGCGTCGTGCGCAATGAAATTCTGATGCGGATGGCCGTTGCCGGCATGTCCATAAATCACGGCCTGCGGCACCCCATGTTCTCGGGCGAGGGTACGAGCGCGTTGCAGTGCATGCCCGAGCAGCGGATATGGCACCGCCCAGTCAGTCGAAACTTTTCGTCCTCCATTGCTGCGGCACGCATCTCCGCGCTCGTTCATCGTGGACGGAATCGCGTGACGAAGTGCGCGCGCCTCGCGAAGCGAGGAAGGTGAATCATGGATTCGTATGTCAGCAGTGGTCGCATTGTGTTTTTCACAGAGCTCGAGCCACGCATCGAGTGATACTTCGTTGTCACCATCGGAGGTGTCTTCGGCGTACACCATCGCTCGCGCCCCAGAAGCCCAACTGTTGGGAACGCTGGAATCCGTCATCACCTTCACGGCGAGAGCGTCAAAAAATTCGAGGCAACGAGGGCTAATCAGCCGAAACTTTCGCGCTGCGACCACGAAGGCGAGCGCATCGCTGTCGCTGTTAAAGGGAATGGCGAGGCCAAGCACATGCTCGGGAAGCGCAATGAGCGAGAGTTCGGCTTCCATAACAACGCCAAGTGTGCCCTCGCTTCCCACAAACCAATCGATCGGGTCATGCGCAATCGGAAATCCAACAGTATTCTTTTCCAGTTGCGGACGGCGAATGTCGAGCTGTTCACCATCTGCAAGAAGTACGGTCAGCGCTTGTACGTATGGCCGGGTGGCGCCATAACGAAGCGAGCGCGCACCGGAAGCGTTGCAGGCGATCGCACCACCAATCGTGGATTCCTCCTCGCTGGTGGGATCGGGAGTGAACAACAGTCCTTTTTCCTGCGCGGCACGACGAACGTCGGCGACAATGGCGCCCGGTCCAACCCGAATTGTGCGATTGATGGTATCAACTTCACCGATCGCGGAGAGGTTCCGGAGTGATAACAGCACGCCCTGGTCAGTGATCGATGCACCCGTGGTGCTCGACTGAGCGCCTGCAGCAGTAATGCTTGTTCGTGTCGCGGAGCACTCCCGCAAAAGCTCGGCGGTTTCGGCAATCGAGTGCGGGCGGGCGACCGATTGCGGAATCATCTCAAGCCCCGACGCGTCGCGCGCAAATGCACGTCTTACGTCTGCGTCATGCGAAAGCACTAGGCCGATTGACCCTGCCGAAAATGTACGATGCTGGCGGTGATTACATCCGGTTGCTCGAGCAACGCCCGCCGTGTTGCTTCGTCGACAGTGCCGTCGACTGAAATCGCGGCAAGAGCGTCGCCGCCCTGAGCAAGTCGCGCCTGATGGTACTCGGCGATATTCACATTCCGTTCGCCCAGCAACGTTCCCACGCGGCCAATTACGCCAGGGACGTCATGATTGGTGAGAATAATCAGCGTGTGTCGAGGATTGACATCAACGTGAAATGAGCCGATACGGGTTATGCGTGGGCTGAGCCCTTCGTGCGCGACACCTGCAACAGCCAACTGCTGCATGCCGCCGGACAGCGCGATCTCGAGTGCACGCGGATGCTCCAAGTCGGCGGCCTCCGTAATCGAAAACTCAAGCCCTCGAGACTCGGCGAGACTTCTGGCGTTGATGAGGTTGAGGCGTTCTGTGGCGGTGACACCTTCCATTACCCCCGCGGCTGCCGCGGCGAGCAATGCGCCGGCCCCGTGCGCGAGAGCTGGCCCGGTGCGAAGCGCTATGCGCTTCACGGCGCGCATGCCCTGGTCGGCGAGTACGGCCCTGGCCACCGCAGCTGCACGGCGTGCAAGCAGCATTGCCGGCTGCAAGTCACTGCTGCCGCCCATACCTGCGGCGGCGTTCATCGACTTGGAGAGATCCTGATGCAGAAGCGCGTCGCGTACCGCGGCGCAAACGTCGCGCGAAACGTTGCGCTGAGCTTCTACCGTGTTTGCGCCGAGGTGCGGAGTGAGACCGATGTTGCGCACGCCGCGCAACGGATGGTCTGCCTGCGGCGGCTCGCTGGTATACACGTCCAGTACAGCCCCGCGAAGAGCATCCGATTCGAGCGCTGAATGCAGCGCCGTCTCGTCGACGATGCCACCGCGGGCAAGATTCACGACCACCGAGTGCGGGGGCAGCTTTGCCAGTTCGCGCTTGCCGATCATAGCGCGGGTGTCTTCGGCGAGCGGTACGTGAACGGTGAGAATGTTGGTTTCTGAAAGCAGGTCGTCGAGTGTGGCCGCACGACGAACGCGAAGCGAAGCG
>JBBSTN010000444.1:0-2437 GCA_038235845.1 Gemmatimonadales bacterium
TACCGATTGCAACCACAGCATTAGACATCGATAGCAGGAGAGGGGCTCGAACCCTCGACCTCACGATTATGAGTCGTGCGCTCTTACCAGCTGAGCTACCCTGCCCCCAAAAACAGGAACACCTAGTCATACCTTGCAAAAACGGCCGGCCCCGAGGGACCGGCCGCATGCAATCTCCACTCTGTTGTAACCAGTGAATCCCAGATGGCGGGGGCGGGATTTGAACCCGCGACCTTCGGGTTATGAGCCCGACGAGCTACCAGGCTGCTCCACCCCGCGTCAGTCATGAGAAACTAGCGGGTGGCGACGCCCAGTCAAGTGATGCCGAACGACTACCTCTTACCCGATCCCGCAGTCACGGTGTCGTCGACGCCCCCCGTGCGATACAGGATCTCGTTGTCGCGCACCATTCCGTAGCGCTCCCTCGCGATTCGCTCGAGCCGAGCGTCACTGGTTTTCACCGCCACGACTTCCTTGCGCAATGAATCCACCTCAACATTCAACCGCGCAACTTCCGCGCGAAGACGGTCAAGTCGGATCTTTTGCAAATAAACGTCACGCGTTCCGTACTCACTTCCCTCCACTGCAACCGCGAGCATCGCCAGCGCAAAAACTGTCCACGCTACGCGGCGGATAATTCGTCGCGTAGTTGTATCGGTCGTCTTCCCCGCGCGCGCCGGCGTCAAACCCGCGCGTCCCTCAACATAGAAACCGAATCATGCGCCAGTTCACAAACCAAAGATCGCGCCGCCCGGAAACTCCGATACCATCTCCAACTGCTCCTCTATTCTCAGCAATTGATTGTACTTGGCTACGCGATCAGATCGCGATGGTGCACCAGTCTTTATCTGCCCCGCCTGCGTTGCCACCGCAAGATCAGCAATAAACGTGTCTTCTGTTTCACCCGAACGATGCGATATGATGCTGTTGTAGCCGGCAGATCGCGCCAACTCGATTGCTTCCAGCGTTTCGCTGAGCGTGCCAATCTGGTTGACCTTCACCAGGATGGCGTTGGCAACTTCTTCCTCTATGCCGCGCGCAAGTATCGCGCTGTTTGTGCAGAACAAGTCGTCACCGACAAGCTGACAACGATCGCCAATCGCTTCAGTGAGCTGCCTCCATCCATCCCAGTCGTTTTCCGCCATTCCATCCTCGATGGAAACAATCGGATACTCCTCGAGCCACTCACTGTACAACTCCACCATCTCGGCCGAAGAACGGTTGGCACCGCCACTCTTCTTGAACACATATGATCCATTGCGGTACAACTCACTTGCCGCAACGTCCAGCGCGAGCGCTATATCCTTGCCTGGGCGCAAACCGGCGGCTTCAATCGCTTCGATAATCACCTTAAGCGCATCTTCATCGCTGCCAAGATTTGGCGCGAACCCACCCTCGTCACCAACTCCGGTAGTAAGTCCCCGCTCCACCAGCACCTTCTTGAGCGAATGAAAAACGGATGTTCCCATGCGCAGTGCTTCGCTGAACGACTCCGCTCCAACAGGGACAATCATGAACTCCTGAAAATCAACGGTGTTCGTGGCATGAGCACCACCATTCAGAATGTTCATGAGCGGAACGGGCAGCGTTCGCGCCATAGGGCCGCCGAGGTAGCGATAGAGTGGAAAACCCACTTCCTGCGCGGCAGCGCGCGCAGTCGCCATCGATACCGCCAGCAGCGCGTTTGCACCCAGCCGCGACTTGTTCTCTGTACCGTCCAGTGCGATCATCGTGCGATCGATCATCAACTGATCGGTGGCATCGAGATCTTCCAGCGCCTCCGCAATTTCACTGTTGACATTCGCGACCGCATTTAAAACGCCCTTTCCACCATAGCGATTGCCGTCGCCATCCCTCATCTCCATGGCTTCTCGTTCACCCGTCGATGCGCCACTTGGCACTGCTGCCCGGCCTGCGGCGCCGCTGTCAAGCACGACGTCTGCTTCAATGGTGGGGTTTCCTCGACTGTCGAGAATTTCGCGCGCTGTTACGGAGATGATAGCGGACATTTAGTAGAGTTAAGTGAAATGATGTTGTCGGGACCTGGCGAAAATACTCTGAAACGACCCTCTGTGCCATGCCCGGTCGGCTATGCCCGGTCGGCTATGCCGAGATGCCGTGAGCCGAGGCGGGCGATGCCTGCCCTGCGGAGGTGACGGGACGCACGGGATAGGCCTCGACTCCGTATTCCCGCTGGAGTAACTCGCTCATTCGCGCGTGAGTCTGCGCGGCAAGCGCTTCACGGTCGTCGTACGACAAACCCTCGGTGGGTATCGCCTCGAGCTCGTGAACATGTACGATGCCCGAATGTGCGACTAGAGAGCCGCGCTTATTGACTGCGATGGTGCCGTGAACAACCACGGGGATAACAGGAGCGCCGGACCCAATCGCAAGCACGAAGGGACCCTTCTTGAACGGGCGAAGAGCGTAGTTCTGA
>JBBSTN010000445.1:0-2435 GCA_038235845.1 Gemmatimonadales bacterium
CAGCTCCGCCGCGATTCGTTCGAGCGAAACCGCATCCTGCATGATGGCGAGCGTGACATCAAATCGCGCGAGGTAGTCATTCAAATCGCGGGCATCGTCAACGCGCATCCAGTCGGCTAGCGCGTCAGCATCAGCTACAGGAAGCGCCTTGTCTTGTTGACCGGAAAGTTCAAGCAACGTTGACGCTCTTAGTGAGCCGTCAAGATGACAATGCAGCTCTGCTTTAGGCAACGCGAGTACGGCTTCGAGATGCGCTGCTCCACCGGTGGAAGTCATCGGTCCTGCCCTGTGATCGATTTAGTTGCGCTACGAACCGGAAGAACCCGGAGAATGGTTCCACCGCTCACGATGGATGACTCATGAATGTCCAGCCCTCGACTGTCAACGAGTCGCGATTCACCCCTTTCCACGGCGCGCGCAGATTCTTCGTCGAATATACGAAGGGCATCGAGTACCGACGATCCCTGGGGTACCGACAAGCCAGCTTCATTTATGTAAACCCTGACCGTGCGAAGCTCATGGCCAGCACCGGCTGATTGATGGCGCGTGTCGCTCTCTTCCGTCATCGGTTCGCTTCCTTCTTCACATGTTCTGTGCTGCTGCCTGCATGTTCAAGTTGCATCTCCTCATACGCCGCGGCTACGGCGCTAGCTGGCACAATATTCCAGTTCCGCTTCGCGTAATCCGCGGGATTGATGTTGCCAACCCGCGTCACCTCGTCGATGAGCAATTGACGGATATCGATCTCCCGTTCGTAAACTACCGTCGCTCCGGACAACCTGCTGTACCCTCCACCTCCGTTCTGACGGTAGCTGTTGATGGCTAGCGTAAAAGTGTCGGTGGGCAACACGTCGCTGCCCCGTACCATGAGCCTCGTGATTCGTTCTCCCGGCTTGCGCCTGAGATCAATCGTGTACTCCGCGCCTGATAAAATGTCGAAATTGTATCCAGGAACCGATTTGTCTATGATACCGGTCGCCGGCAAACGGCCATCAGCAGCAATCGTGTTAAAATATCGACTGGAGAACTCGAGAAACTCCTTGAGCTGCACTCCATTGATCCTGACGACACGAAGAGTGTTGTCGTAGGGATATAAGCGCGATATATCTGCGACTGTTATTGCGCCTGGCCCCAGCGACGCTTCTGTCGAGAAGACAGCACTCGCCGCCAGATCTGCGCCGGTTTGTCGTCGTATCGTTTCATTCACGAAGTCGGTAATGGGCATGTCTGCCACACGCGCACTATCCGAGCGCCACGCGAATTCCGTTTTCCCGAGTGGGGTTGTTGCCCATGCGACAGTTTCGCGATGAGTCGCGGCGCTTGCCGCCAACACATCCGACGCCTCGCGATGGCCAGCAACCAGAACAGTCGTGCCCTTTCGCGAAACCACTTTCCAACCGCGTCTCAGTCCTTGCCTGTTCCGGACAACGGTCAAAGTCGCTACCGCCACCGATGCTGCCCAGTTACGCGGCTGCACCAGGAGCGTGCCATTGATCACGCTGTCCACCAGTTCGCGATGAGAGTGCCCAAATACGATCAGATCGATGTCGGGAATCTCCCTGGCAACCCTCGCCGCAACGTTTTCCGACGGTAAGCCGGTGGCAATGGTGTCGTAGCTCGCAGGTTCATCCAGACCGGAGTGCAGCAGCACCACCACTATATTCGCGCCCGCGCGTCGAACGTCCATGACTGACTTCGACACCGCGGGCAGGATATCGGTGACCGTCACACGCCCACTAAGCAGATTTTCGCGGTCCCAAACCATACTTCCCGGCGTCGTCGCACCAACGATTCCAATTCGGACGCCGGCGCGTTCAATCATCGTGTACGGAAGAACAGGGCCGAGCGCTCCACGGGATCGGACATTCGCCGCAAGAAACGGAAATCGAGCCTGCGTCAAGGCGCTCCGTAGCGCCGGTAAACCATAATTAAACTCGTGGTTTCCGATAACTGCCGCATCGTATTTCATGACGTTCATTGCCGCGATCACCGGGCTTACGGGCGGTTGCGACACCTTTGCCGCTACGTACGTAAGCGGATCGCCTTGCAACAGATCACCCCCGTCCACGAGCACCGTGCGACCGGGATTTTCCCGTCGTATCGAATCGACGATCGTTGCCGCAGCAGCAAGGCTGTGAGCACTGTCACGCACATTCTGATAGTAATCCCAACCGCGAATCCTGCCATGAACGTCGGTCGTAGCAGCAATTACAATATCCATCTGCTCCTGCGTATTCTGCACGGCCGCCGAATCGCGCGTCGCAGTCAGGGCGGAGGTGCGCACACTTTTGGCTGAAGCGTTCAGTGAAACGAACGCGGCCATGATGGTCATGGAGATCACTCCCACCGCCAATCTGCGCGACGCTCCGGGCCACCTCTTTAATTCGGTCCGACCTGTTCGACGACGGTGTTCCATGGTTCAAGTCTAGCCGCCG
>JBBSTN010000446.1:0-2379 GCA_038235845.1 Gemmatimonadales bacterium
CGCGCCGAGTGCGGTCCGCTCTGCCGATTCGCGCTTCGGGCCCGCATGCGCACCAGAAAGAGGTTGGAGACATTCGCGGCTGCGATCAGCAGGACGAACGCTACCGCGCCAAAAAGCATCCATGCCGCCTTCGGTATTGTGTCGCCAAGCACCGCGTCGCGAAGTGGGCTCGCCTCAATGCGAAAATTGTTTTGCTCCATGAACCCAGGCGAATAAGCCTGAAGCATCAACTCGGTGAATCTCGAGAATATCGTCGGGATATCGCGCTGTGCATCGGCGACCGTTACACCCGACTTCAATCGCGCAACGCCGACAAACGGATGGTGGTTATAGAAGGGCCCATTTGGATTCGCCTGCATCGGAATCCATATGTCGACACCAAAGCCGGCGAGATTCGAAGTGGAGACTCTTCGGTAAGCAGCCCTTTGTTCATCAAAAGTGGAGTCGATAAATGCTTAGATGACTCATTCGCAAAAATGGTTGGAAACCGTGCCTCACCGACGCTCGAGAGCGTTGAACAGGAGTTTAAAAGTGCCATGCGGTTGCGCCCGTTGAAGTATTTCGGGTCCAAAAAGCACCACTCGCCCTCTCCCCAGCGGTACCTCGAGCGCTACAACTCCGCCCTCGAGATGCTTCGCACCCCAGGCCCATCCGCTTCTGAGAGGCGTCGCCGAGTCGAACCATGCGATGGGCTTCACTCCAGCTTTGTCGGCGCCAGCCGCTAGCTGGAACACCGGGCTGTCGTCGAAAAAGAAATCGGTGGAACTCGCCATCCCTGCGGCGAGCGAACGCGTTGTGTCGAGATGCACTGACAGTACCGACCCCGGAACGTAGAACTTTGTGCGTGGAAGTGAGGCCCCGTTTTCAACAAGGTGATCGGTCACCGGAAGATTGAACGCGGAGATGAGATTGGAGGCGGAGCTTCCAATGGCGACGATTGTACCTCCGCGCTCCACGAATTCGCGAAGTATGGGAAGCGTCGTATCCGTGGTTACCCGACCAGATTGAGTCCGATATTCGGGCGGAAGATTCGGGGGCATCTCCGCGCCGGCCGCTGCTCGCGCTCCACCTCGTCTTCCGCCCGGTGCCGGAATGGCGCCGGAAACAAACACAATTACATCGAATTTCGCGTTCAGATTCCCCGCGTCGAGCTGTGGCGCAAATACCCGCTCGAATGGATACTCAAACTGTTCTAGTATCCACCTGGTCCAGCCAGCCGGCATTGAACCCCCATACTGGTCCCACAAGCCCACCCTCGCCCGCTGCAGTGGTACGAGACCAGGCGGTGAGCTACGCACTCCATGAAAGTTGATGCCAAGTTCTGACGCAATCGTTGTGAGCAATGCAGTCGTCTTGCTGTCGGCCCGCACATAAAATGAACCGGCAGTAATAGTCGAACGTTCAACAGCCGTAGACGACGTCGTGCGAAATACGGGTACGTTCGCCGCGCTGAGTCGGTTGAACGCGATGTGAGAATCGTTGGCGCGGATGTCCGTTACGAAGCCCGCCGCGTCAGTAGCACCGATAACACGCCCTTGTGGGGGCGCCACATTCCACGCCGTAATCGATTCGAACGGACCGGTGAATTCATCCAGTACGCGATCGAACTTGACGCCCATCTGAAATGCCAGCGTCCAACCAGCGTTGTCGTATGGCGGTGTCGGCGGTGATCCGGGATATGGAAACACATCCGGGTGTGATTGCGGCTCGAACATGTCGACGACATGTGGCCTGAACGCCTGAGCAGTCATCACCACAAAAGACGACGCAGGATAGCTCTTTCCGTTAACGGAAAACTCGCGTGTGGCGCGCTTTACGTCGATTCCGGTTTCACGCAGCGAGTTGACAAACTTAACAGCGGTTGGAAAGTCCGGCTGGTCGGCAGGTATGATATAGCCTCTCGCGTCCCGCAATGAAGCATCGTGCTGTGCGGCCCAGACTACGCTATCGGATACACTCTTGGCTGAAACCTCAGACGACGGCCGTAACCGTGCGAGAATAGCTGCGTCACGTCGCGGATTTGCAGTCCACGTATCCCTGCTACCACGCTCGATCGAGTTCTTTCCCATCCGATAGATGTTGTACAGCAGATTCTCGCGCATGCGCGAGGCATAATCCAGCACTCCGCGGTTTAGCGAAACAGAGTATTCGACCGACTGCCTGAAGTGCCAGATCTGCGGGGCTACTGGCATTGCCAGATCGCCAGACGGAATTTGACGCTGCGGCACGAGTGGTATGCGGATTGGAGAAGGGCTGCCCACCATTTCGGTAAGGACGGCAATCGTGTTGTGAAATGTTGCCGTGTTTCTGATGCCGCCGTTCCACCACCCGTCGTATGGTCCGCCAGAGCGCATCGTAGCACCAGGTTTTCCCTCGATC
>JBBSTN010000447.1:0-2370 GCA_038235845.1 Gemmatimonadales bacterium
CCAGCCGAGTGTGCTATCTCGAGAGCTTCGCGTCCGGCAGCGATTGTTCGCTCGAAGATCTCTTCGGCGTCGTGCTCCACCCATCCGGCCCGCGGGAAGTGCTGAGTAAGTTCGCGGTAACCGCGTCCAATTACCTCACTCTCGTGGCTTACCATCAGACATGTAGAGCCAGTTGTGCCCTGATCTATTGCTAGAACGCTTATCGCGGTGCGGTTGGTCATCGACATCCGTTTGTGGCGGCGGGAGCTGTTTCCAGGAAGGTGCCAGGAAAGTGCTAAGTTAGTTGCTGACATCTGCCAGGCTACTACCGTTCGCGAACTCCTCGCTGCTTCCACCTCTGCTTATCATCGCATGGCCTACTCATTTCTGACTTTCAACGTATCCGATCGCATCGCCACCATCACCGTCAACCGGCCTGACAAGCTCAACGCCCTCAATGACGCGACAATCGCCGAGTTGGGCGTCGCTATAGACGAGGCGCTGTCGCGTGATGACGTTGGAGGGGTATTGCTCACGGGAGCTGGGCGCGCCTTCGTCGCCGGCGCTGACATCTCCGAACTTCTTGACCAATCGCCACTGCGGGCAACGGAGCGCTCACGCGCAGGTCAAGTAATATTTGGACGCTACGAAACTTCGCCTAAACCCACGATTGCGGTTATCAATGGTTTCGCGCTTGGCGGCGGATGTGAATTGGCGATGGCGTGTCATGTGCGAATAGCGGCCGAGGGTGCAAAGCTGGGTCAACCGGAGGTGAAGCTGGGTATCGTGCCGGGCTATGGTGGCACCCAGAGATTGCCACGCCTGGTGGGTCGAGGCGCGGCACTCCGCCTCCTACTGACCGGCGAAATGGTGACGGCTCAAGAAGCACTCCGACTCGGCCTTGTCGATCAGGTTGTGGCTGCCGATGTGCTCCTTGAAACGGCCACCGCGCTTCTCCGCTTGATGCTCGCCTGTGCACCGCTCGCTGTTGCGAGTTGCATAGAAGCGGTTAACCGTGGGGCGCCGCTCTCACTTGAGGAAGGTTGTCGGATCGAATCGGATCAGTTCGGTCTGCTCTCGAGCACAGAGGACATGCGTGAAGGCATGAGCGCATTTCTGGCCAAACGCGCGGCAACGTTTACCGGTCGCTGACAATGCTCTCGCGCCTTGTTGCGCGCGATTTCAGAAACTTTGAACAGCTCGATCTGTCGATACCCGCAGAAGGTCTTGTGGTAGTCGGCGACAACGGGCATGGAAAGACGAACTTACTGGAAGCGATTTCATATCTGTCACTGGTTCGCTCCGTGCGCGGCGCAAGAGATTCGGATGTAGTGAGATTTGGAGCGCCAGCTTTTCACATTCGTGCAGAGCTGTTGCCGGTGGGGGCGGATCCCACCGCTCATCGTTCGGTGGGGATAGGCTACGAACGAACTGGCAAGCGAAAGAAGGTCACACTCGACGGCGTGGAGCAGGCTCGTCTCACCGCGGCGCTGGGGGCGGTTCCCTCAGTGGGTTTCTCGCCGGCCGATGTTTCGCTCGTTGTGGGCGGGCCGGGCGAGCGGCGTCGATTTCTCGATATTGTCCTGGCTCTGACGTCTCCCGCCTACCTGCAGGCCCTGCAGCGCTATCGGGCGGCCCTGCTGCGCAGAAACGCGGCTCTGAGAGCGGGAGGTGGGGGTGGAGGAGGGCACCGGGAGAGAGATCGCAACTTTTCGTCTAACGAGGAACAAGTCGCGATCTGGGAACCAATGCTCGCCGAGCATGGCGGAATGATCGCCGCGCTTCGCCACTCCTTTGTACAGCTCCACGCGGAGCGCTTCTCCACTCTTTGCGAATCGATCGGGGAGAGCGGAATGGCCGCAATGAAATACTCTGCCTCAAACTTGGTGGCGGACGCAGAGAAAGACTCGTCGGCAGCTCAGGCCGAAGGGTTCCGGACTGCTTACGAGGCCCAGCGCCCGAGCGAATTTCGTCGTGGAACCACGCTTGTAGGGCCGCATCGGGACGAGTTGCAGCTGTTTCTCGACGGGCGTGACCTTCGGGTCTTCGGTTCGGCCGGCCAGCAGCGCACCGCCGCTATTGCCCTTCGCTTGCTGGAATTTGCCACGGTGCGGGATGCACTGGGCCGCACTCCACTATTGTTGCTCGACGACCCCTTCGCCGAACTCGACTCGAGACGGGCAGCGCGCGTTTTGCAGCTTCTCGGTAATTCAGGCATCGGTCAGGTTATGCTAGCGGTGCCTCGCCGAGAGGAAATTCCCGACGCGTTCACACTTCTGGAACGACGGCAGATGGTCAATGGGAGGATTTACCGGTATGGCGAGTGAAGACAGGCACGGCAAGCCCCTGAGAAAGCCGACGTCGGTACACGATGTGCTGGCCTCCGTGCTC
>JBBSTN010000448.1:0-2329 GCA_038235845.1 Gemmatimonadales bacterium
ACGATACTCAGCAGTGCATCCATGCCATTTAGCGGAGTCGCAACGACCGGTACGCCCAACACTGGCACGTGAGTCTTTGACGCAATCATGCCTGGCAGATGTGCAGCTCCTCCAGCTCCCGCAATTATTGCCCGCAGACCTCGACCGCCTGCCGCCGCCGCGAACTCGAACAGCCAGTCGGGAGTTCTATGAGCAGAGACAACTCTCGCTTCATACGGGATGCCCAGTTCGGAAAGAATTTCGCATGCGGGAGCGAGAGTGTCATAGTCACTCTTGCTTCCCATGACAACCGCTACGACGGGACTGTTGTCGCGATTTGCAGGACTGTCTTCAATCATGTAGCTCTCCACTGACTCTCCATATATCGCCGTTACCGATCAAGAGCTTGTTCTCGATGGTTTCGGCAAAGCTATCGCGCCGGAGGCTGGCTGTCAGGCGGGACAAATGGTAGGCTCCTTTCATGTCTTCAAACAGAATGCAAAGCATAATGCAAAACACGCAGGAGCGCGCGGTGGCGGGCGTCGGTTTGCCGAAGCATGTTCGATTGATCGGAGTGCCGCTCGACCTGGGAGCGGCACGTCGAGGAGTGGACATGGGACCTTCGGCACTGCGAATCGCGGAACTCGCCAGCACTCTGCAAGAACTCGGTCACCGTGTTGCGGATGATGGCAATATCAGTGTGCCTCAACGCGAGACGCTTACGCATTCCCGGGGTGAGCTGGAAGAGATAACGCAGGTTTGCCGCGAGCTGGCCGAGCATACAGCCCGTGCAATCCGGAACGGCGAGTTTCCGCTGGTACTTGGCGGCGATCACTCTCTTGCGGCGGGTTCAGTGGCCGGCGTTGCCACCGCGTTTGCCGAACAGGGTGAGCGGATTGGCGTGATCTGGCTGGATGCGCACGGCGATCTCAACACCCCGGAAACTTCGACCAGCGGAAACGTACATGGCATGCCTGCGGCTCACCTGCTGGGTGAGGGAGATGCCGGGATGTCGTCGATTGCGACGCCGGCGCCTGCGCTGCTGCCAGAAAACATAGTGTACGTCGGTTTGCGCGACCTTGACTCGCCGGAGCGGGCGTTCATACTGCGCCGCGGAATCACGGCCTTCACGATGCGCAACATCGACCAGCGGGGACTTACTTCCGTGATGAACGAGGCGATTGCAAAAGCGAGCAAGGATACCGCGGGAATCTATCTATCCTGCGACGCCGACTGGGTTGATCCGTCCGAAGCACCAGGCGTGGGCACCCCGGTACCTGGGGGCGCCACCTTTCGCGAGGCGCACCTGGCTATGGAGATGCTTGCCGACAGCGGATTGCTCGTCGGCATGGACTTTGTCGAGATTAATCCCGTACTCGACCGGGTGAATCGCTCGGCACGGCTCGGCGTTCAACTCATTGCCAGCGCACTGGGCAAGCGCACGTTGTAACGCACGTTGTAACGCACGTTGTAACGCACGTTGTAACGCACGTTGTAACGCACGTTGTAACGTGCGTGGTAGCGTGCCTCAGGGGACGATAATCTTTCGTCCCCTTGAATCGCGAATTTCGACTGGCCCAATGCCGGTTGCCTTCAGCTTTTCCTCGATGCTTGCGCGGTCGCCCGCGATGACGATGGCGAGCTTCGCCGGATCGATATACTGACGGGCGACTCGTTGCACATCGGCTTGCGTGACCTTCCCAATCTGAGCGTCAAATGCGTCCAGTGTGGAGAGTGGAAGTTCGTAGGGGACGAGGGCGGCGATCTGATTGGCGATGTCCGAGGTAGTTTCAAAGCGGTCCGCATATCCCAATTGCAGATAACGTTTTGTGTTCGCGAGTTCTTCTTCTGGAAGACCTGCCCTGACGTCGTTCAGCTCCTTCATGAATTCGATGAGAGCCGAATCCGTTTTTGCCGCGACTATCTCGGCGCTCGCGGTGAATGGACCGGGCTCTCGACGCAATGAAAAACTGGAACCGGCGCCGTAGGTATACGCTTTTGTCTCGCGGAGATTCTGATTCAGGCGACTGGTAAACGATCCGCCAAGCGCCGTGTTCAAGACCTGCAGTGGATAGTAGTCTTTGGTGCTTCTCGCTGCGCCGATTCCACCAATTCGAAACGACGATTGCGCGGCTTTGGGTTTATCCACGATGTAAATGATTGTCCGGCCAGCCGGTGGCAACGAAGACGCCGCCACCTGGGGCACTGGCGACCGCTCCCACGACCCGAACGCCTTTGTTGCAAGAGCGACAGCCTCCGCAACTTTCAGATCCCCCACGATGATCAGCGTTGAGTTGTTCGGGCGATATCGCTGCTTCCAGAAGTCGCGCACGTCTGTACTGGTGAAGCT
>JBBSTN010000449.1:0-2323 GCA_038235845.1 Gemmatimonadales bacterium
ATTTTCCTGCGCCGCTGCATCATCGATGGTAGGGCTCAAGGCGCCGCTACACTCGAACGGGGCTGCGTCACAGGATCCGCCGCACGTCGGTCAAAATCAGGATCCGACTCTTGCAACGTCAACAAATATTCCCATGCTCCGTTGGGGTGTGCTCGGCGTCGCCAACATCGCGACCAAGACGGTGATTCCGGCGATTCAGCGGAGTCGCTTTGGTCGCGTGGTGGCGATCGCTTCACGTGATTTGGCCAAAGCGCAGCGAGCGTCAAAGGAATTGGGAATCATTGCTGCGCATGGAAGCTATGACGACTTGCTCGCCGACACGTCGATCGATGCCGTGTACAACCCGTTGCCCAACCATCTGCATGTACCGTGGACGATCAAGGCGATGGAATCGGGAAAGCATGTGTTGTGCGAAAAGCCGATCGCCATGACTGCCGCCGAGGCCGAGAAATTGCGCGCGGTGCAGACGGCTACGGGGATGCAGTGCTGCGAAGCATTCATGGTACGTTCCCATCCGCGCTGGCATGCAGTTAGCGAGCTCGTTGCATCCGGCCGCATCGGACCGCTACGACTTGTCGATGGCCACTTCAGTTACTTTCGTGTGGACGCAAACGATGTCCGCAGTCGAAAGGAATGGGGCGGTGGTGTGCTCATGGATATTGGCTGCTATCCGATCCTCATCGCTCGTTGGCTGTTTGGCCGTGAGCCGAACAGAGTTTTCGGTGCGATGGAGATCGATCCGGTTTTCGGTGTGGATCGGTTGGTCTCCGCAATCCTCGAGTTCCCGAACGGGAGGGCGACGTCCAACTGTGGCGGACAATTGTTCGCACGGCAGACACTAAACTGTTTCGGCACGACGGGGTGCATTCAGGTTGATGTGCCTTTCAACCCACCGAGTGATTTACCCAGCACCATTCACGTATATGGCGAAAGCAACCTCGCCAGCCCTGGCGAGCCGATTACGTTAGACGCGGTGAATCAGTACATGCTGCAGTCGGATAACTTTGCGCTGGCTGTTCGAGGGTTGGGTAGCATGCCGATGTCACTCGATGATTCGATTGCGAACATGCGAGTTATCGATTCGTTGAAGCGGTCGGCTGAATCGGGCGGGTGGGAAAGCGTCAGGGAGAGTAGGTAGCGCGACGCTATTTCGGCATCACGCGGAATCGCCCGAGGAATCGCGAGTCGTAGGTCAACAATGCGGTGGCAGCCGGTGGTCAGGAGCTCGATTTGCTCCAGTCCTCGATTCGCACATCGCCAAACCCTTCAAAGTCCTTCACGTTGATTGTCGCCAGCATCAAATTGTTTACGAAAGCTATAGCAGCGATCTGTCCGTCCACGTACGGAGCTGTTTTTCCGACTGCCTCAAGTCGAGCACGCTCGATACCGTGCCGGAGCGCAGCGGTCTCGTCATAAGGAAGCACTGGAAACGATGCCAGAACCACGTCCTGCAGGTAGCGCTCGAGAGCGTCGCGACGCTTCCCATGTGGAAGTCGTCGACAGCCGTACGTAAGCTCGTGCCATACCGGCGCCGCGATCGCGCACTCGCGCGACACAGTTTCCAACCGACGAACGATGGCCGTGTTCGGCCTCTTCGAGATGGGCGAGGACACCACGCTTGTATCCAGCAAAAAGCGCAGACTCACAGGGTGACGTTGCGTCCTTGCTCCCTGCTGCGAGTTGCCTCAAAGTAACCCTTATTCAGCCCTAGCTCGCTGAGAGAGTGCGTTTGAAGAAACTCACCGTAGGCCTCACCGAACTGTGGCCGGTTGCCCTGTAGCCGGGCAAACTCATCCAGCGAAATCACCAACGCAACGGGCTTACCCCGTCGCGTCAACTCGATTTGTTGGCCAGACTCAGCCTGATCGATAATGGCGGACAAGCTCGCCCGGGCCTCCGCTATAGAATATTGTCTTGACATGAACTCAAATGTACATGTAAATGTACATCAGCGCAACACTCGCGTTTTGACCGGCGGCGACATTGTGCTATTGCCAGGCCGGGCAGGCGATCTCTTGTGGACGACATATACTACCAATAATCGACAATTCACGCCAACTTCCGAGACAGTGTCCGTACCATCATTTCAATCATTTCTTTTCCCTCTTCTTCGACTTGTCGGCGACGGGGCCGTTCACAAAGTGGCGGACATGTACGTGCGCGTAGCGGATCACATGACGCTATCGAGCGACGAACGTGCCGAGCTTTTGGCAAGCGGCGGCCAAGCTGTCTACGTCAACCGAATCGGCTGGGCAAGAACCTATCTGAAGTTTCTGAGACGGTATCCTGAATTCGTCGCGTTCCAAACTGTCAGGAGCAACGG
>JBBSTN010000450.1:0-2300 GCA_038235845.1 Gemmatimonadales bacterium
CGAAGAAGAGCGGCGTTACTCCCGAACACGATTTGTTGCTCGCACTGACCGCAGGTGAAGAAACCGGCGAGAGAAACGGAGTCGAGTGGCTTCTTGCCAATCATCGAGCTTTAATGAACGCCGAGCTAGTGCTGAATCTCGACGCGGGCGGTGGACAGATATACGGTGGGAATGTCGTCGCCTTTGCGCTCCAGGCCGCGGAGAAAGTCTACATGGACGTCGAGCTCGTGGCGCGCGGTGCAGGTGGCCATAGCTCGATCCCGGACGGCAAGACACCGATCGATGCCGTCGCGCGAGCGCTTTCACGCCTCGGCGAGCACCAATTTCCGATTCACGTGAAACCGGTGGTGCGTGCATTTCTGGGGGGGCGGTCAAAGCTTGCAAGCGGGCCTTTGCGGGGTGCGATGGCTGCGCTGGCCCGAGAGCCAGACGATCTTGGCGCTCAAAGTGTTCTTGTGCGCGACCCTACGATCAACGCGCTATTGCGGACGACGTGCATCGCCACGATGCTGCGCGGCGGGACGGCCGCCAACGCAATTTCCCAGGAGGTTGCGGCTACCGTCAATTGTCGAATTCTTCCGGGTGAGTCGCCGGACACAGTATTAGCCAGGCTTAAGGGGGTAATCGCGGACAGCAGCGTGACCATACGGGTCATCGCTCCGGCACTGCCGAGTCCCGCTTCTGTTGTTTCCGAGCGAATCCTCTCGATAGTCCGGTATGCGATTAATACCGTCGCGCCGGGAGTACCCATCATCCCCTACATGGAAACCGGGGCAACAGATGCAATCTATTTTCGAAACGCTGGTGTTCCGTCCTTCGGCGTGACCGGAATGTTTGTTACTGACGAAGACATTGCCCGTATGCATGGCCGAGACGAGCGGATATCGGTAGCGGCATTCGACAGCATGGTTCGCTATAGCGAGGCGTTGTTAAGGGCCGTGATGAAACCATCCGAATCTTTACCGTGACCATTGTGCATGCGCAAAGCAGTGCTATAATCGCCTGGTGATCTACAAGAGCCCATATCCCGCGGTGGACATACCCGACGTTGACGTAACGTCGTACGTACTTCGCTACTCCAGTCGGCTGTCGGAGAAACTGGCGTTGATAAGCGCCACTGACGATGCGTCATATACGTACGGAGAGTTTCAGCGGCGGGTATTCGCGGTGTCCAGAGGGCTCGTGGCACGAAATGTCCAGAAGGGCGATGTAGTTGGCATGGTGAGTCCCAACAGCCCCGACTTCGCGGTAGCTTTTTTTGCGGCTCTGACACTTGGTGCAATACCAAGCACGATCAATCCGGCATCTACCGCTGAGGAAATCGGCGCGCAGTTCGCCGATTCGCGAGCGGTGCTGGCAATCATAGCGGTCGAGATGCTCGAGAAAGTTCGAGCTGCGCGGGAAGTTGCGACTACCCTGCGCGAGATCATTGTGTTCGGTGATAGTCACAACGAAACCCCGTTCGATTCCGTCTATCTGGACGGTCTTGAGCAGGATGCGTCGGCTGACCAGGCAGTCGTCATCACGCCGTCAGAGGATGTGGCTGTCCTGCCTTACTCGAGCGGCACGTCGGGAACGCCCAAAGGCGTCATGCTCACACATCGCAACATCGTTGCAAATCTCGTGCAGGTATCCGACGCCAACGGATTGCTCTCCGAGAGTGATCGAGTTATTGTGGTGCTGCCGATGTTTCACATCTACGGCATGAGTGCGGTAATGGCTGCAGGTCTTGCCTGTGGAGCAACCGCTGTGATATTGCCGCGTTTCGACCTCGATCTCTTTCTCGCTACAATCGAGAAGCATCGAATCACATTCGCGCATGTAGTCCCACCAATCGTTCTCGCTCTCGCTCGACATCCCAATGTCGATAATTACGATCTGTCGTCACTGCACACCGTATTCAGTGGAGCGGCGCCGCTGAGCGCTGCACTGGCGGCCGAGTGTTCGGAGCGGATCGGAGCGCGCGTGAGACAGGGTTATGGGCTGACAGAAACCAGTCCGGTCACTCACTTCCATCCCATCGAAAGTGAGCGGGTGCAACTCGGTTCCATCGGTCCCATGGTGCCGAACACCGAAGCGAGAATCGTCGACCCGGTTTCCGGCACCGATACCGACAGGGGAACGCCGGGCGAACTGTGGATTCGCGGGCCTCAGGTGATGCTTGGATACTTCAATCAACCGGCTGCAACCTCCGAATGCCTCAGCGCAGACGGTTGGTTGAAGACGGGAGACGTGGCAACGGTCGATGCGAACGGATGGTTCACTATTGTCGATCGCGTCAAGGAGCTGATCAAGTACAA
>JBBSTN010000451.1:0-2240 GCA_038235845.1 Gemmatimonadales bacterium
GGACGTAACGATCCCAACACCGCGATGTGGCTGCGTGATGCCGCGCGGCGAAGCGACCTCCCCACCATCAAGCAGCTCACCAACGACCCGCGCTATTTCCCGTATCGATACGGGCAAGCGTTGTGGGCATACATTGGTGGCAGATGGGGCGATCCCATGATCAATCAGCTGTTTCGGGCTGCGCTGAAAGAGGGATGGGAGAAGTCGTTGGTATCGCAGCTGGGAATGAACGCAGATTCTCTCAGCAAGGTGTGGCACTCAGCCATTCGCCAACAGTACGCATCAGTGCTTACGCGGACGAGTCCGGATTCGATCGGACGTGGAATAATCAACGTACGCGAAAATGGAGATCAGAATGTGTCGCCATCCGTCAGTCCCGACGGAAAATATGTCGCGTTCTTTTCCAGTCGAAATCTCTTTGGCATCGATTTGTACATCGCGGAGACGGCGACAGGAAAGGTGATAAGGCAGCTTACGAATATCACCCGTAATCCCCATTTCGACGCGCTCAGCTTCATCAACTCGGCCGGTAGCTGGAGCCCGGATGGACAGCGCGTGGCTATCGTAACCTTTGCGCAGGGCGACAACGAAATTGAAATTCTCAATGTCACCAATGGTCGCACTGAAAAGCGCATTCGCATCAAAGACATCGGTGCAATGGCTGATCCCGCGTGGAGTCCCGATGGAAAGACGATTGCATTCTCGGGAATTGCTGGTGGCATCTCCGATCTTTATCTGTATGATCTCGAGAATGGCAACACGCGCAAGCTTACGGATGACCGGGAAGCACAGCTTCAACCCGCATGGAGTCCGGACGGGAAAACAATTGCCTTTGCCACCGATGCTGACGCGGCCACACGATTCGACGAATTGAAATTCAGCGAGCTTCGGCTCGCAACGATTGCCAGTACCGGAGGAGCGGTCACGCTGCTGCCACGACTGGCAAATGGCAAAGCGATCAACCCTCAGTTCACTCCATCGGGCGATGGCATCTTTTTCGTATCCGATCAGGATGGGATCAGTGACATTTACCGAATGTCTCTCGCGGACAAAGCGGTAACGCGTGTTACAGCCACGTCTACCGGTATCAGTGGCATCAGCGGATCTTCGCCGGCAATCTCAGTGGCGCAGGGAAGCGGCGAACTTGTGTTCAGCGTTTTCGATCGCGGTGGGTTTTCCATTCGCGCTCTAGCCGCCGGCATGGGTGGCAACGTGCTGGCCGGGGCAGGCAATGTGGCGGGCCCCGTGCAGATCGCTCCGATGGTGCCCGGACAACCGCCCGTCGCCGGCGTTCTTCCACCGGTACTCGGTAGCGCTTTGGCGGTACCTGAAGGCAATCTGGTCGAGCGCGCACTCGCATCGCCGGTTGTGGGCCTGCCGTCCAGTTTGTCGAGTGACACCCGGCCCTACAAGGCGAGGCTCACCCTCGAAAGCGCAGGTGGAGCCAGTGTGGGAGCGTCTGTTGGTGGAGCATACGGGACCGGCGTAGCCGGTGGCATTGCGTTCGGCTTCTCCGACATGCTAGGCAATCACCTGTTGAATACAGTCGTGCAGGCAAATGGCACGGTGAAAGACATCGGTGCGCAGGTGCAGTATCTGAACCGTGAACGACGACTCAATTACGGTCTGATCGCCCAGCATGTTCCGATAGCGTACGTGAGCGGCAATTTCACCAACACTACGTTCACGGTTAACGGTCAGGAAGTACCTGGAACCATTGTCACGAGGTTCCTACAACGGCAGTACTTTGACGATCTGCTCGGGGTTGTCCAGTATCCATTTTCCACAACCAAGCGGCTGGAGTTTACCGCCGGTGCACAGCGTATCAGCTACGGCGTCGAGGTCGACAGTCTTTTCGTCGTTGGCAATAACGTTCTCAAGCAGACACGCGGCAATCTTGGTTCGCGGCCGGGCTTGACGTTTGGAACGGCGGCGGCCGCGTTGGTCGGCGACTATTCGTTCTTTGGTTTTACATCTCCCATCGCAGGCGGACGCTATCGTCTGGAAGCGTCGCCCTATGTCGGCAGCATCAACTACACCTCTGTGTTGGCAGATTATCGCCGCTACTTCTTCAAGCGTCCCATAACACTCGCAATGCGCGGCCTGCATTACGGCAGATACGGCGGAGGAGCGGAAGATCCGCGTCTCGGTCCGCTCTATGTCGGTCAAAATCAGTTAATTCGCGGATACGATTACTCAGACTTTCGATCCTCCGAGTGCACAGCCCCCACCGACGGAAC
>JBBSTN010000452.1:0-2167 GCA_038235845.1 Gemmatimonadales bacterium
ATCTCTGATATCGCAAGGCAAGTTCGACGTGATTTGTCATCTTGCAGCACAGATCGATGTGCGCAAGAGTGTCCTCGATCCGATGCTCGACGCCACGAAGAACATTCTGGGAACCCTCAACGTCATGGAAGCCGTCAGGGCGAGCGGGCACACCACGCGTGTCGTTTTCTCGTCTACGGGAGGGGCTCTCTACGGTGCTTTCGACGCGCCGCCCAGCGCGGAGGACTTCTCGAAGGATCCGGAAGCACCCTATGGAATCGCGAAATTGTCCGCAGAGTATTATCTCGCTTACTACGGACGAGTGCATGGTATAGAGTCCGTTACTCTTCGCTACGGCAACGTATATGGTCCACGTCAGGATCCCCACGGCGAGGCCGGGGTAGTGGCGATATTCTGTAATCGATTGCTGGACGGACGTTCGCTGACGGTGTACGGCGACGGTGAACAGACCCGTGATTATGTGTTCGCCGGCGACGTGGCCTTGGCCAATTATGCCGCGGCAACAGGCTCGCTGCCTCCTGCGGGTCGACTCGATGCGCGCGCATTCAACATTGGAACGGGAATCGAAACTTCAGTGAACACTCTCGCTGAAACACTGATGAAAGCATCCGGCGTGTCGCCCGGAATCGATTACGCTCCTGCGCGCGCCGGTGAGCTTGCCCGGTCTGCGCTCGAATGCACCAAGGCCAGATCCCTCTTGAACTGGCGTCCGGAGCACACGCTTGCCGATGGCTTGGAGCGCACTTTCAGATTCTTCTCGGAGCGACGCCAGGCGGCCGGAAACGCAGCTGGTCCCGCTTCGTGATATCGTCTCTGTCGCCATTTCCGATTCGCCCGCTCTTCGCAATACAGCTCAGTTCCAGCCCGGACGTGGCTCACGAGACCTTGCTGACGTTGATTCTCGGCAGTGACCCAATCACCAAAGCCGTCCTTGTGTTCCTGATCTTTTTGTCCCTGGTCTCATGGGGCATCATGCTGCTAAAGTGGCGAACATTTCGCACAGCAGAAGCGCGTGCACGCGACTTCGTTCATGATTTCGAACGGGCGAGAGACGTTGATGAGGCGGTGATGTTTGCCCAGCGCGCCAAGCCGAGTGCATTCACTGTGGTGTTTAACCGCGCCGTTCAATTTTTGAACGAAACCAAACCGGCCATGGCGGCCACCGCAGACCGCAACGCGCGTCTTTCCGGATCGCAGGTGGAAGCCCTGCATCTTGTGCTTGAGTCGGAAGGTGGGCGCGAACGGGAGGCGCTGGGCAGCTACATCCCATGGCTTGCAACTGTGGGTAGCGTCAGCCCCCTCATTGGTCTGCTCGGCACCGTGCTGGGTGTAATTAGCGCGTTTGCTGGAATCTTTGAGAAGGGGTCGGGAAACATCAGCGCAGTTGCTCCCGGAATCGCCATCGCACTCGTTGCAACGGCCGCGGCACTTGCTGTGGCCATTCCCGCCGCGTTCTCCTACAACATTTTCGCGGCACGTCTAAACCGATATGACAATTCGCTCGATGGATTTTCTTCAGAGCTTATTGCACTTCTGGTTCGCGAAGGTCGCATCTAGCCCATGCGGCGAGGAAAGCGTTCAGATCGAATGGCAATAAATGGCGAAATCAATGTGGTTTCGCTGATCGACGTTATGATGTTGTTGATGGTGATCTTCATGATCACTGCGCCCATCATGCAGGGCGGTGTGGATGTATCACTCCCACAGGCGAGTGTGCAACAGCTCGAGCCGAAAGGGGGCCTCGTTGTGACCGTCGACCGCACAGGTCAGATTTTTGTAGACGAAACACGATTTTCCGCGAGCGAGTTTGGCGCAGCAATCAAGCCACTCTGGGAAAAAAAGGGTAAGGGTGGTGTGTACATTCGGGGTGATACGCGGGCTCAGTACGGCGAAATCATAAAGGTTCTCGCTGCAATTAGAACTAGCGGCATCACCGACGTCGGCCTTGTCGCCGAGCCAGAGGAAAAGCGCTGATGTTGCCACTGCTGACCAATGTGTCAGCGCCCGAGTTTGGCCGACCGGCACCCGTGAAGTTTCGACCGCCGCGTCTTGGGCCGAGCGTGGCTCTCTCCGCCCTGGTTCACATTGCTGTGGTTGTAGGCGCGGTGATGTGGGCGCGACGTCCGGAACCGCTTCGACCACCCGTCTACAGGGTACAACTCCTGGG
>JBBSTN010000453.1:0-2159 GCA_038235845.1 Gemmatimonadales bacterium
CATCCGCCGGTGCCGCGCGACAACACCATGAGTTCAGCGAGTTCCGAGCCCATCGATCCCTCTGCACCTGAAGCTGGCGTAACCGTTTGCGATACAACGTAGGCTGCATCTCCGATTATCGTTGCGCGCGTCACTGATCGAACTCCTTTCGACCCCTGGCTGGCTTTCATATCGGCCCCGAGATGATGGCCGAGGTAATCGCTGCGGGTCTGGATGGAGCCGCCTTCGATTATGAGCGCATCAGCCGCGATGAGTGATACGGCAGCTGCGGAGTCGCCGGATGCCAGAGCATCGTGGAAGCGAGCAACTGCTGCAACGGCAGCAGTTGAATCTGCCGGCATGTTCTGCGCGATAACAGGCATGCTGACCGCCGCGATTGCCAGTGCAACGGCGGCTGCGCGAGCGGCTTTGGATAGCAAATGCTTCATGGGTGTCTCGGTTGATGTGAACGGCTACAAGGCTGGTTTCATTTTACCGACTATAAAGCCTGAGTGCAAGTACTTCCCAACAGGCTTTACACACCGTAAAATAAGGCTGGAACAGCGCGGGCGATGCTGCCAGCGATTTCCTGCACCGCTACCTCACAATGTTCTCGAATCGGGAAGTGCTGAAATGCAGTGGTCTAATTCCAGTTTGTTCTCCGGGCGTTCACGCCACGGCCATCGCTTCCTCGTGGCGGCGGTTGCTCTCGCCATGTTCGCATCGACAGCTGTCGCTCATGATTTCTGGATAATTCCAGACATGTTCATGTCCGGCCCCGATGGCATCGTTCATATCAGCGGGCGGCAGGGGGGAGGCAAGTTTCCCGATGGAACTGGGGTGCCGGTGGACCGTGTGATCGATGCCCGAATAATCGGAGCAACTACGAGCACGAAAATTACTGACCTTACCGTCGCGGGCAACTCCCTCAAACTGCACAGCAAACCTTCGGCCCCGGGACAGTATCTCGTGGCTGTGTCACTATCCACACGTGACTTCCGCGAAACTCCGGCGGGCGTACTTCGCTGGTTGCGGGCGGAGGGGGGAGCCCCCGAGGCAGCTCGTCTCGAGCGGGAGAATACACTGAGCGGGATCGATACTGTGGTATTCACGGCTGCGTCGTATGCTGCTACCGTCGCCCAAGTTGGCGCCAATGGGCCGAAGGCGTTTGGCAAAACTGCGGGGTTGAGACTCGAGTTCGTACCGCTCAATGATCCACTGCACGTACACGTCGGCGACACGCTGCACCTAAAGGTGCTGGGTAACGGCAAACCGCAGCCAGGCATTGGTGTTGATCTCGCCACCGGAGTTGATAGCGCCGGTAGCGCCAGCGCTTCCGTCGTGCGGGTGTCCTTCACCGCCGACGCCAACGGAGTAGTACATCTGCCGCTGCAGAAAGCCGGGCCAATGATGCTCAGGTCGGCCTATGCCAGTCACAAGGCAAACGGCGCACATAACGACTGGGATGTTTCCCGAACAACGTATGTTTTCAGCGTCGCAGCCCGTCACTGATACCGCCCAAGCCAACGGGCATTTCCATGGAACGATCTCCGCCCCCAGAGGATACAATCTCGTAGCCTTTTACTAACAGTAAAGCGAGTACGCCGTCGCCTGCCTCTATGGCTTTATCAGCGAAGGCACGGTCGAGTCGAATTTTATGCCCGGAAAAGATTTCATGTCAGAGAAGGAAAAGATGTCTGAATTGTCGCTCATTTCTTCGCCGGTTACCCGGCGCAGGTTCCTGCATTCAGTAGGTGCAGTCGGCGCCCTCGCGGGTCTCGAACGAATCATGCCGTCCTATGCGCTACCCAACGAAGCTCTGGCCAGGAGAGTAGGCGCGGCTGGCGAGGAGATCGCCGCGCACCACGATGTCGCCACGGCAAGGGAGCTTGAGCTCACCATCGATCAGACGCCGTTCGGCTTTGGCGGGCGGCGCGCAGTAGCCACGACGATAAATGGAACCATTCCAGGGCCGCTGCTCCGGTTCCGCGAAGGTGATAACGCCATCATCAACGTTACCAACAAGCTCAAACAAGACACGTCGGTCCACTGGCATGGATTGCTGGTGCCAAACGGTATGGATGGTGTCCCCGGTGTGAACTTCCCGGGCATTCACCCCGGACAGACATTCCGCTACGAATTTCCCGTCAATCAATACGGCACCTACTGGTACCACAGCC
>JBBSTN010000454.1:0-2145 GCA_038235845.1 Gemmatimonadales bacterium
CCGCGCACCCGATGCGCCGTGCGCATGGCATCGAGTTCCCAGAAAACATATGGCTTTATAGAGTCGAGCAACCTGGAGGACATTACGAAAACAGTATGAAAGGGTTGGGCGATGGCACGTCGAAAAGCTAATCAATCGCGGACCGTGGGCGATCGCTTCAGAGGAGGGAGACTGGATCCCGGTCGACGATCAGCCGCACGCCCGGCTGCTTCCGCACCGGACAGCGCTGCGCGATGTACCCTGCGACGCGCGTCATCACACTATGGCTGGTGGACTTCAGCATGAAATGCCAGCGCCAGCGGTCCTTTATTCTGTCGATTGGACAGGGAGCGGGCCCAACAAGCTCCACATCGGCGAGACCCGTTCTTCGTATCAGCGCTGCGACCCAGTCGAATGCTTCGCGTGAAGCAGCTGATGCCTTCGACTGCTCATCGCTGCTGACGATGACGTTAGCGAGGCTGGTGAAGGGCGGATAGAGCGGGTCGCGGCGAGCGTCCAGCTCTTCCTTCATGAAACCATGGAAATCACCCGCCACTGCGTACTTCACCGCGTGATTGTCAGGCATTCGGGTCTGAATGAAAACCTCCCCGCCTTTCGGCCCGCGTCCGGCGCGTCCCGCCACCTGCGCGAGTAATTGGAATGTCCTTTCTGCGGCTCGAAAGTCGGGAAGGTTGAGGCCGGTATCTGCATCGACTACACCAACAAGAGTGACGTTCGGAAAGTCCAATCCCTTGGCGATCATCTGCGTACCAAGCAGGATGTCAACTTCGCCGCTGCCTACGCGGTCGAGGATTGCCGTGTGCGCCCATTTGCCCGTCGTCGTGTCGACATCCATGCGCGCAATCCTCGCGGTTGGAAAACGTTCGGCGACAATCCGTTCGACTTGTTGAGTACCGGTTCCGCGTCGGCGAAGCTGATCTGATCCACAACGACCGCACACTTCCGGCACAGGCGCGTGGTACTGGCAATAATGACATACCAATGATTCAGGCACGCGATGATAGGTGAGCGAAATGCTGCAATGCGGGCACACTTCGAGCTCACCACACGCCTGACATTGTACGAACGACGCGTATCCACGACGGTTGAGCAGCAACAAGCTCTGTTCGCCACGTCGCAGGCGCGCCTCGAGAGCTGCCGCAAGCAGCGGGCTGAGGACGACCATGGAATGGTCGTAGGGCTGTTGCGGAAGCCGAGCTTCGAGTGCCGACTTCATTACTGCGCGAAGATCGACGACGTCGATGCGCGGTGGGTTTGCACCACCTGCACGTTCCGGCAACTCGATGAGAGTTGCCAGGCCACGCTCCGCACGCTCCCAGCTTTCGAGGCTCGGTGTTGCACTCCCCAGTACAACCACCGCGCCCTCATAGCGCGCACGGACGATTGCAGCTTCGCGAGCATTATAACGCGGAGTTTCAGATTGCTTGTAGCTGGCTTCGTGCTCCTCATCGATGATGACGACGCCCACGTTGCTGAGTGGCGCAAACAACGCCGACCGTGCGCCGACCGCGATTCTTCGGTCGCCGCGTCGCAAGGAAAGCCAGGCGTCATATCGTTCCCCGTCGCTAAGACCGGAATGCAGCACTGCGACGTCATCTCCGAAAGCGCCGCGAAATCGATCGACGGTCTGCGATGTGAGCGCAATTTCCGGCACCAGCACAATTGCGGTGCGCCTGGAGCCGTCTGCCCGCCCCTTCTCTCCCAGCACTGCTCGGAGTGTCTCTATATACACAAGTGTCTTGCCGCTACCGGTAACACCATGCAGCAGGAATGTTTGTCCCGGCTTGCCAGCCAGTATCGTTTCCACCGCCTGTTTCTGCGCGCTGTTAGGTACAGGTGGTGGAAGTGTCCCCGGCCTATCAGCAAACGGATCGCGATGAACGACTTCATCGTTAATCTCAATGATGCCGCGCTTGGCCATCGCGGTGATGACACCGGGGCTGCAGTTGGCCTGTTGGATGATATCAGCTACGACAGACACACCACCCTTTGCCTCGAGCAGCTCGAACACCGCCCGTTGCTGACGCGCACGACTGAACAGCTTCTCACGCTGCAGCAACGATGGAAGGTCGTGCGTGATTCGTGCAACACGACGCGTTTTTACTGCGGGTTCAGCCGACGTTACGCCCAACAGTGCAGCCGGCA
>JBBSTN010000455.1:0-2131 GCA_038235845.1 Gemmatimonadales bacterium
CGATTGCCGGGCCCCACATCGTGGGCGAGATCGTCGTACGTGATGGGAATATCGTCGTCAGCCGCAGAACTTTCCGGAACGAGGACGACCGACGAGCCAACAACGAGCTCACGAGGCGCGGATAGACTCCCGATTCGAATTCGCGGACCTTGCAGGTCGCCCAGTATCGCTACCGGTTTCCCGAGCTCCTCAGACACCGAGCGCACGATTGCGATTGTCTTCGCATGCTGCTCCTGCGTGCCGTGCGAAAAATTGATGCGCGCAACATCCAATCCTGCTTCGATGAGGGAACGCACGCCCGCCTCTGTGTTGCTGGCGGGGCCTAATGTGCCGACGATCTTGGTTCGGGGTACCTGCGCCCGACGGCCTTTCGGAGACGAGTCAGGCCCCTTCCGAATCTGCGCATCGGCAAGCTCGGGGCCGGTACGCGCGATCGTTACAACTTCATCAGCGAGAGACAACTGGCGCGGTCCCCGAGGTAGAAGAGTCCTTTGACCGCGGAGGAGAGCCTGTGCCCGGTGCTGCCCGCTTCTTGTCCAAGCCAGCCAGCAGAGTTTCATAACTCTTCGCAAACGAGGCGATACCGTCATCCAGAAGTTTGTCGGTAATCTCGTCCATCGAGATGCCGCGCGACTCGATCTCTGACAAAAGCTCTCTCGCAGCTTCGACGTTTTCATTCACCGTAACGCGAACCTCGCCGTGATCACGGAACGCCTCAAGCGTTGCCGGTGGCAGCGTATTCACAGTATTCGGACCGATCAACTGCTCCACATACATCACGTCACGATAAGCGGGATTTTTCGTACTGGTACTGGCCCACAACGGACGCTGCACATGCGCACCGCGCTTGCTCAGTAATTCCCACCGCGCACCGGAAAAAGAATGTTCGAAAAGCGCGTACGCGAGCTTCGCATTTGCAATCGCAGCCTTGCCGCATAGCTCCTGGATTGCAGCTCTCGCCTTTTCGTGGCTGGCATTTGCCGCCTTTTCGTCGAGCTTCTTGTCAACAGCAGAGTCGACACGGCTGACAAAGAAACTGGCGACCGACGCCATGCGATTTACGGGCTCCCCTTTCGCCACGCGCTGCTCGAGCCCGGCGATGTACGCCTCGATTACCCGAGCGTGCGCCTCAATCGCAAAGAGTAGCGTAACGTTCACGTTGATTCCCGACGCGATGAGCTCCTCCACGGCGGGCGCACCTTCGACTGTGCCGGGCACCTTGATCATGAGGTTCGGGCGGTCGACCAGCTTCCACAGCCGCTTCGCCTCGGCGATTGTCCCTGCGGTGTCGCGGGCGAGCTTAGGCGATACCTCCAGCGACACATATCCGTCGACCCCTTCAGTCTTGTCGTACACGCCCCTGAACACATCACAGGCGTCGCGCACATCGGTCGCCGCGATCGTCTCGAATGCTTCGCTTACCGAAACCGCTCCTTCGATCGACGCAACCTGCTCGTCGTACGAAGTGCCTTCGGCAAGTGCCTTCTCGAAGATCGTCGGATTGGAAGTCATTCCCATCAAAGCGTCTTCGCTGATGAACGTTTCCAGATCACCGTTCGACAGCATGGGTCTATCTATGTAGTCAAGCCAGACCGACTGCCCGGCCTGATGAAGTTCGTGCATACGTTCCGACATGCTGTCTCCTTCGGGTTCACGTTCTACGATGTCCTGCGTCCATATCCACTCTCGCCCCGGCGACTGTTGCCGGGTTCGTGGTTGCAGGCCCGGGAACTACGTCGTCTGTGCTACTGGGTAACCTTTTATGGTAACCTTATCGGCGTGGTTCTGCACTTCTTCCAATGTTAAATGAACGCTGCCTATTCGCCATTCGTCTTAAGGTCACGGATTCAATGCAGGCCGCTTTGGGCGCCCAATCGCGCACTGCTGCTCGTCGGTGCAGCCACATCGTTGCTTTCCGGATGCCTTGGCGCCTCCCGACAAAGTGCAAACGATGGGTCCGCCCCGACGTTGGCGGCGAGCAAAAGAGGGGCCGCCACCGAGAGCACCGAGCCCGTTCTTCACGGCGATCCGACGGTGACTTTTGATACGGCCTGGGCCATAATCGCTCGTACACACTGGGACACGACGTATAACGGAGTCGACTGGAAGTCAGTGCGCTACAGTCTCCGCC
>JBBSTN010000456.1:0-2083 GCA_038235845.1 Gemmatimonadales bacterium
GATGCAAGCCGTCGGTTCTTAAGATCAAAACGAGAAATGGTTCCCGAGGAGACCAGCGTGTATGGAAACGCAGAGAAGTTGGCATCACCTCCGGCAGAGATAAACGCCACATCGTTCTGAACGATTGCGCTTACGCTCGACCCCCGGGCTCCAGGCAACGGGAAGGTGTCTCTCTTGGACCCGTCGTCAGGAATGCGAATGAGACGAGCGTCGCCCAACACCGCATATCCATCCCGGCAGTTCGCGTTGGCATCTACCACCCACAGCGCGTTCCCGTAGGAGAATGCATCTGTAGGGCATGTGCCAGCGTTCTGAATCCGCGTAATCGTAAAGGTACCTGTACTGGGAACAGACACGATTGCAACTAGGCCCGAGTCCCGCAAAGCGACCGCGATTCGCGCAGACCCGTTGCCGCCGGAGAAAAGGCGAGCGTTGCCGGGGTTACTGCGCGTGGGAAGCTGCACTCGTCTCAGGCTCCTTGATACCACGTCGGCGATGTAAAGCAAGTCACCGGCTCCACGGCTGGAGACGGCGAGCACGGTGTCGTGCTCAATTCGAAATGCTCCGGCATCGAATTCCGTTGAAGGACCAAACGAAAGTCGTGAAGTCGAGCTTCCGCTGTCGCTGAGAAAGGTGAGGCCCGGTTGAATGAAACCATCGAGAACGATGATGCCTTGCGGAGCAGATGGGACTGGCGACGTGATGTCGTTTTCGCTACACCCGGCAACGAGGAAAGACATAGCGACACAGGCGGCGGACAGCGATCGGGCCGAATAACAAATCATGGGTTGGAAGCTGGATTGATTGTGATACTGAGCGACCAGGAACGACCTGGTGCGGGAAAGCCCTGTACCGATTGCCACTCCTCGTTCGTGGCATTATCGATTGAGAGCACGACAAGCGCGCTAAGTCGGCGAAGCGTGCGATTGTCCGTCGACGAAGCGACAAAGCGATGTGAAGCGAACACGCCTAGCAGAGAATTCTGCGGGAGTTCGAAGTCGGGGTTTCGCGGGCCAACCGTGTACGGCCGAGCGCCCGTGATGCGAAGAGAAGCCCCAAGCGACGTGTGGGCGATCTGAAGTGTCGCCTTTGACCCTGCGGACGCGCGCGGAATGTACGGGGTGGGGATATGCAAATTCTCGACAGCCAGATCAGTGTCGTATGCGGTCATCCAGGCGGAGAGCGCCGTGTATCGAGTGTCCAACGATAGACGACCCTCGAAGCCACTAACCCGCTCGCGTCCGACATTCGCAGGGCTCCAGCCAAAGTTTCCGGGAAACCAGATAATTGCATCCTTCGTGTCTCGTCCGACAAGTGCACCATGTATCGCCAGTTTGCCTACCCTGTTAACGGTCTCGGCATTCGCGTTGAGTTCGACGTCGAAAAGAACTCGTTCCGGGCGGAGGGTGCGGACGAAAATCCGCTGCGGCGAAGAAAAGTAGAGGTCATAAAGCGTAGGTACGCGAACAGACTGCGACGCACGCAGTCCGATTTTAACGAAGTTTCGTTGCGCCACAGAACTGTCGGAGCGTGCGATCAAATGGTCGATCGAAGCGGAAAACGATGGAAGAAGTGCGAGCTCACTCACGCCATCGATTCGAGCACCCAACTGCACATTGGTGGCGCCGTATGACCGCACCGTTTCGGAGCCGATGAACGCACGTCTTCGCGTTTGCGAGAGATTGCCACTTCCATTGATCATGTCGGCCCCGATGCCCGCGCGCCATGACAGGTCACTCACATGCCATAGAGCACCGCCAGCTTCAATGTCCATTGCCCAGGAGCGCGAGTGGGTGTCGAACGCCGGTCGGGATGGATCACGATAGGTTAGATCGAAGCCTCGAACGCCGCCGCTCACATTGACGCCTCGCAGGGCAACCTGCGACCGTAGCATAAGTCTGGATGCACGCGACCTGTCATTGTCATACGCGCGAACATTTACCGCGCCAACCATACCGCGCTCGGTAGTTGATGCGAGAATCATGGTTTGCGCTTGCGCGCCCAGCGCTCCAACGGCGACCGACACCATTTGATTGTCGTTGTTGACGCGGCGTTCGGGAGTTGGTGACGATGCGTCGGCAGC
>JBBSTN010000457.1:0-2063 GCA_038235845.1 Gemmatimonadales bacterium
GATTTTCGGGTCTGCGGAGTACACTCCATCTACACTTGTTGCCTTGATGATTACATCCGCTTTCATCTGAATTGCACGCAGCACCGCCGCAGTGTCGGTCGAAAAGTAGGGATTTCCCGTTCCGGCAGCAAAAATGACGGTTCGCCCCTTCTCGAAATGGCGCATTGCTCGCCGACGAATGAACGGTTCGGCAAGCTCCTCCATTCGTATTGCGGTCATCACCCGGGTATCGAGCCCTGTCTTCTCGAGCACATCCTGCAACGCCAGAGCGTTGATGACGGTGCCGAGCATCCCCATATAGTCGGCGTTGACGCGGTCCATTCCCATTTGGGAAAGCTGGGAACCCCGAACTATGTTTCCGCCCCCGATTACCAGGCCCAGTTGAACCCCGAGTCTGGCGACGCTTACTATCTGTTCGGCAAAGAACCCGATCCTGTCGAAATCGAAGCCCACGCCTTTGCCGCCGGCCAACGCTTCGCCGGAGAGCTTGAGTAACACACGAGGATAGCGTAGCGATTCATTCACCTCAGGTCTACTCGCTTCCCAATTGAATGCGGGCAAACTTTTCGACCTTCACCTCACCGCCAGCGCGCTTGCCGTGCTCCGCGATGATTTGCGAGATCGTCATCGAGGGATCACGAACCCACGCCTGCGGAAGCAGTGTGACGTCCTTGAGGAACGCTTCCACTTTACCGGTTGCGATCTTGTCGATCATCGCATCTGGCTTTCCAGTTTCACGAGCCTGACCCTCCGCCACCCTTCGCTCGCTTTCGAGCTTATCAGCAGGAACGCCTGCGCGGTCGACTGCAATGGTTTGTGCCGATGCAGCGATATGCTCAGCTATATATTTGGCCAACTCGCGAGTGGCCTCGTGATTGGCCACGTCGGCTGAGGGCGCAGTAAGCAGGACCATCGTTCCAAGCTTGCCGTTGTGGTGCCTGTACATGCCGACAAGGCCGTTCTTCTCAGCGTCGAAGCGCGCAACACGTCTCACATTCACTGCTTCGCCAGTCTTGGCAGATGTCTGCTTAACGTACTCGCCGACGGTTTGGGAACCGCCGTTCCGTGCTGGCTCTGCAAGGAAACTCTCTGTATCGCTGGCATGAGAGTGAGCCATCTGTTCGACGAGCGAGGAAGCAAATTTGACGAAATCTTCGTTGCGTGCAACGAAATCTGTTTCACACGCGACCTCGACTAGCACGCCCGAGTGGCCGTCGTCGAGAAGCATCCCCCCTACGATACCTTCGCTGGTCGAACGGTCGGCGCGTTTATCTGCCTTGGCCATTCCCTTTTTGCGGAGATGTTCTACTGCGGCTTCCATGTCGCCGTTGGTTTCGTCCAATGCTTTTTTGCAATCCATCATGCCAGCGCCGGTGCGCTGACGAAGTTCTGCGACCGCTTTTGCGGTGATGGGTGTGCTCATCGCTATGCCCTATATCGAAAGAAATTACGAGTATCTGAATTTATGCTGTCTCTGTCCTGGCTTCGCACAAACGCCGCCGGTTGAAGCCGGCGGCGTGAATTTGCAACGCCGACTATCGCGGCTTACTCACCAGGTTCGATCGACGGTGCTGTCGAGGGTTCTGTCGAAGGTGGCGTCAACGTGCCGATTCCGGCGTTTCCTGCGCTGGCATCCAGTGCCTCTCCGCCCGGAGTTCCGCTGGCGCCCGTAGCGCCACGCGGGGCGACTGGCATCTCAAGCGCCGAGTCCGAACTACCACCGCCGCGCTTCTCGCTGCGTTCTATGGCACCGTCGTCGATGTTTGCTTCCGGAGCCGATTCTGAAGCGCCCTCCGAGCCGGTCTTGAGACGGGCCGCAATTGCCTCGGGCTTGGCGCGCCGCCGACGTGGTCTGCGTCGCTTCTCGTCGTCTCCACCCGCTCCACCACCCGCTCCACCCCCCGCTCGAGCACCAGTGCCTCCGCCCGAACCTCCCGACCCACCACCGCCGCCGCCAGCACCACCACGCGATCCGCGATCGCCACGGTCACCGCGACCAGCAGGTTCAGAACCGCGGTCGGAGCTGAAAGTGTAGCTCTCCTGATCTTCGTCAACAGAGCGAA
>JBBSTN010000458.1:0-2036 GCA_038235845.1 Gemmatimonadales bacterium
CGGCGTAGCTCGCGAAATCACTCCCGAGGAGCTTTTGCAACGTGGAGTCACGATGATAGGTGACACCCCAAACGTTGATGTGCTGACACGAGCGTGGAAGGTGAAGTGGCCGGAGGCGAGCGCGGAAGTGGCGATGTTCGAAGTGGACAATATTCCCGTTCCGACTGTATCCATCGAAGTGCTCATCGCGTCCAAACGAACGGGACGCCCGCAGGATGATGCAGATGTCTTAGTTCTCGAGGCGATACTCGAGCTGCGACGGGCAACCTAGCAACTGGTGCCCGCCGCAACTCCTGCGCATCAGGTGCACGCCGCACTGAGCACGGCGTACGCAACGTTCGGATTTCTTACATCGCCATGATCGCTGATCAAACCGTCGGCCCGCATATTCGTTACTGACCCCGCTGCGAGCGCCGGATTGAACGGTTTACCTGCCTTTGGTAATGAACCTTCGCGCACTTCACTCGTTTTCTGTGCCCCATTTGAACCGAGCCCACCAAACGGGTCGTCCCGGTCACCTACCGCCGACGCAATCTGACCGGCGGCTCGTGATGCGATTGCATAGGCCATACCCACTGCCTTGTCCGCTCGGGTGTGCGTAATAATTACCGGGCCTCGCACACGATGTTCGTCAATGAGATTTCGATAGAAGCCCGTCTTGCCGGAATCGTCGAACCTGCTGGAAAACGAGAAGTGCGAAAATGCGCCCTGTAGCAGCGACATCGAATCGACAAAATTCTTCGGCTCGCTGGCTTTGCCAGTCACTGCCGCAGTTACAACACGACAACCAAAACTGTGACCGACAACGTGCAGCCTGACCTGCGGCTTTTCTTCCCTCAGTTTGCCCAACAATGCGTTCACCGCTCCGCGACCAACAGTACCGGCGCGATCCTTCATTTTGTAATACGTGACGTAATTGAGCAGATTCGCTGCGCCTGCCTTGACGCCTTTGAAGAAGTCGCCGATGCCGGCAGCACCTTCGAAGTTTGAAGACGCTGCTGGGTGCGCAAATCCCATCGTAGCGGCGCCTCCGCTCGCTCCCGATGCAGTCTTGCGCGGCGGCGTTCCAAGCTGCGACAGCAATTTGTCGTCGGCAATCATGTTGGCGGCTACTTCGTTAGACAGCACGCGGTCGTGCTCCTCTGACACACTGCCCGGAAGATGCGAAAGCACTATCTCCGAAAACTTCTTCCGCGCACTCGCGCTGCCTTCGAGTTTTGGAATAAGCGCTTTGGCTTCGTCCAACGTGCTCTGTGCCGTACTACCGCCTTCTTCATCGGCGAGCAGAGCTTTTAGCGTATCGATCTGTTTTTCTATTCTCGAACTGTTGTCGCCGAACGACGCCGCGTTGGGGGCATCGTCAGCGGCGTCAAACTTTTTGGACGGCCAGATGATTCCGGCCACAGCGAACTTTCGACCGTTGCTTGATACGTTGGCTTCCTGCGCCTTGACGTTCGTGAACAATTCGGAGTAAAGCTCGTTGGCTGCAACTGCATCGTTGTTCCAACCATGCGATGCAACGAACAGGTCGGTGACATGATGTGAGTCGAGGCCCGTCATCAGAGCGTCGATCTGCTTCTGATCCTCCAGTTTGCCGCTGGCGTCTACACGAATTTCGAAATACGGGTAGGGAATATTTACCGACATAATCGCTCCATTGGTTCAGTGAACAATCCGCGAATAATGTTACATCGAGGATAGTGCCACTGGCCACTTCCGGGACCGGGCGACTCGTATATTCGCAGCCAACAACGACCTACGCCAGCGTCAGTATCCTGGGCCCGTCGTCCGTAACGGCCACCGTGTGCTCGAAATGCGCCGACAGCTTACCGTCGGCCGTAACCACGGTCCACTTGTCACTCAACGTGCGCGTCTTAGGCGTTCCCACATTCACCATCGGTTCAATCGCGATGGTCAACCCGGCAACGAGCTTCTTGCCCCGCTTCGGCTTGCCGTAGTTGGGCACCTGCAGATCTTCGTGCGGCGAGAACCCAACGCCGTGGCCAACGAGTTCGCGCACGACGGTAAACCCCTCC
>JBBSTN010000459.1:0-2004 GCA_038235845.1 Gemmatimonadales bacterium
GGACGCGCCAAGTACAGCAGCATTTTCAACTATCCCACACTTACGTGGGCGGACATGGGCGTCATCGGCTGGTTTGTCGACGGCGCGGCGATCGTTAATCAGACGGTACTGGCAAAGGCGTCCTACGGCCCGTATGCACGCGCCATGATTCGTATCTGCAAGGAAGAAAACTTCCACAAGCGCCAGGGTTATGAAATTTGCGCCACGCTTGCCAGCGGCACCGACGCGCAGAAGGAGATGCTGCAGGATGCGATCAACCGTTTTTGGTGGCCGTCGCTCATGATGTTCGGCCCCAGCGATACCGATTCGCCCAACTCGGCAGAGCTTCTCAAATGGCGCGTGAAGCGGAAGACAAACGACGAGCTTCGTCAGCGGTTCATCAACCTCACGGTGCCCCAGGCGATTGCGATTGGCGTGACGTTGCCCGACCCCGACCTGCGCTACAACGAGGAGACGCAGAACTGGGATTTCGGCGAGATGGACTGGAGCGAGTTTTTCGAGGTTATCAGCGGCAACGGCCCCTGCAATCGCGAGCGTATTGCTGCGCGTCAGAAGGCGCATGACGATGGCGCATGGGTTCGCGCTGCAGCGGTTGCGCATGCGCAGAAGAAGCGTGGCCCGGCTACCGCGGCGGCTTGATGAGTTCAGCGGGCGATAGTGGAAAGCCGGCGAGCGGCGAGTTAGACGGCAGCAGCGCAAGCAACGGTTCTTCGTCAGCAACCGACGGTTCCGGCGACGGTGGAAACACGCAGTGGCCGCTCTGGGAAGTATTCACTCAGGGTGACCGGGGCCGTCCGCATGAGCATGCGGGAAGTGTGCATGCCGCGGACGCGGAACAGGCGCTCCAGAACGCACGCGACGTGTACGCGAGACGCGGCGAAGCGGTGAATCTGTGGGTCGTGCCAACGTCGTCAATTGTTGCGTCGGCACCGAGTGATGCCGGACCTTTCTTTGATCCGGGCAATGACAAGCCGTACCGTCATCCGCAGTTTTATATCGCGCCTCGCGGAGTACGCGTCTTTTGACCGCCGTAAAACCCGACGACAAAGACAGCGAAAACAAGAGCAGTAGCGGCCGCGTGGTCGGCAACAGCGACGGAGGTAACCGCGCCGATGGTAACGATGATAGTCAGGACGATGATCACGGTGAACATCATGGCGAGGCAGGCGGATTAGCGCAGGCTCCTCGGCCCGCCGAGCAGGCTGCAGCTTCTGTCGCTGGCGAACGGCAGTCGCGCGTGGAGAATCCGTTGTTCGAGTTCCTTCTGCGTCTTGGAGACGATCGGCTCGTGCTCGGCCATCGACTTTCCGAATGGTGTGGTCATGGCCCCATCCTCGAAGAAGACATTGCGCTAGCCAACATGGCGCTCGATTTCATCGGGCAGGCCACGAGTTTTCTCGCTCTCGCGGGTGAGGTCGAAGGAAAGGGAAGAAACGAAGATGCGTTAGCGTATTTTCGAGAAGCGGTTCAGTATCGCAACGCGTTGATTGTTGAACTCGACAAGGGCGATTTCGGATTCACTATCGTGCGTCAGTTTTTCTTTGATGCGTATAGCGTGCTGTTGCTCGACGCGCTGTCGGGTGCAAAAGATGAGCGAATTGCGGCGATTGCTGCCAAGGCACTCAAGGAAGACAAGTATCATCTCCGTCACAGCAGCGAGTGGGTCGTGCGTCTTGGTGACGGCACCCATGAGAGTCACGAGCGCGCGCAGGCTGCCATCGATGAGCTGTGGCGTTACACCGGCGAGCTGTTCGATCGCGACAGCGTTGACGATGCGGTTGCGCGGTTGGGAGTGTCGCTCGATCACGACGCGCTCAAGTCGCGGTGGCAGGGAATGGTTAACGATGTCTTGTCACGTGCGTCGCTGAGTATTCCGCAAGACGCCGCCATGCGACGTGGCGGGCGCAAGGGCCGACACACCGAAGCGCTGGGGCATATGCTCGCGGAGATGCAGATTGTGGCTCGTTCGCATCCCGGCGCATCGTGGTAGGGAAGGCTGCTTTA
>JBBSTN010000460.1:0-1992 GCA_038235845.1 Gemmatimonadales bacterium
CGGCGCCGGCCTCTGGGGCGTGGAGGAAGATCAGGCATTGCCGCCGATGCCGGTTGGTGGTGTCATGGTGCTTGGACACGACTTTCACTCGGAGACTGGGTTTAGCGCGTCACTCGCGCAGCGAACTGAAGTCCCGGCGATACCACGCAACGGGTATCGCGTGCCGGCAACCTGGATCGCCCTCCAGCAACTGCTACATGAAGCTGCGATTCCGCTCGCCGAGTGTTTCTTCACCAATGCGTATATGGGCCTTCGCGAAGGCAGTGAGTCGATGGGACGCTTTCCTGGCTCGCGCGACGTGGCCTTCAAGAATCGGTGCCGTTCCTTTCTGCTCCATCAGCTGCATGCACAACGCCCTGCGATAGTTCTAACACTAGGAACATGGCTTCCTGCCTTCATCGCGCCGCTCGCCCCGCAACTCCGCGGTTGGCAAGCCGCGACGACCTTGGCGTCGCTGGATCGGACCGGTCCTCTCGTGGAGGGGGTAGTGTTCGATGATGCCGTTCCTCCGTGCACCGTTGTCGGACTTACGCATCCGAGCCTTCGTCGCTCGAACGTTCGGCATCGCCGCTATGGCGGATTCAGCGGCCACGATGCAGAGCTGGTGATGTTGAGCGACGCGATGGACCGGTCAGGGATCGCTCGCCGGAATGCCTAACGTGCGTTGGAGCAGTCGGGCGAGCTGTGGTAGCTCGCTGCGCTCGCATTTGTTTGATTCGCCCGCAGCTCAACTTGGGCGTTAGCTGGCAACGACTTGACTCGCATGTGACACAGTGACTGCCGAATCACCCATGGCACCCGGGGAGCAAAGGTACTATCTCATTCAAGCAAGCGGCAAACCTGACCTACCGTCGCCGCAACTGGCGGGTTCGAAAGCACCGTCGGGCACCGCATACCTGTTTGAGTTCCCATTCGGCATTTTTGTCGATCCGCTGATTTTGCCCACTCCGCAGGATTCGTGGGTCGAAAACGTCCGCGTTCGGATCTATCCGCCGTTCCTCGGGCGCCCAGATGCTCCCGAGCGTCGAATTGCTCCATCCCAGATTCCGCACGATCCAGCAACCCTGCCACCGGACCACAATAAGGTTGGGGTCAAGACAATTGCTGTCGACTACAAACTTGGAGATACGCGAAATGCGATTCGACTCGACCTCACTCCGGATCGCGGACCGGCCTTCGCGGCCCGAATTGGCGAGCAGTTTGTTGGGCTCTGCCGATGGTGGACCGGGCAGTGGTGGATTGGACGAGACGACCGTCACGTTCGCGACTACCTGTGCAACTGGTTTGAGATCAACGAGCAAGGCGAGAGGCTGTCTGGCATAAATGGGGCGATGTGGATGCGTGGCTTGTATGGGGTAGAGCGACCGCTATCTACAGAAATGCTTCGAAACATCCGCGGCAACATCACGAATGGTCGTCATATCCCGCTGTCTTGGGATGCGATCTATGATGCCATATACTTTCAGGCGTCTACGCATGTTCGGCGCTCAGCGCTCGAAGCCGCGATTGCCTGCGAGGCAGGAGTGGCCGAAGCAGCGAAGCGACTCGCCAAATCCAGAAACTGTTCGGCCACTCAACTCAAGAAAGCACTACAGTCGAACGACTTCACCGTGAAGCTGTCTCAGGGTCTCTTTCGCATAGCTGGCCGGGACTTCGCGCTCGAGAAGCCCGATGATTTCACAATCCTGTCTCGTCTTCGCGACTGGAGGGGAACGATAGCTCACGGTGAGCCGCCTCTTGTTCGATGCAACGATAACACTCTTCGTCCGCTCGAAGCCGCTGATCTCACACTGACGATCAATGCTGTATTGTCCAGCTTGCGTTGGCTCACCGAAGTAGAGTGACGGCGCGCCAGCCAGCTAAGGAACCTCTGCAAATAGCGTAATTCTTGCACGGGTGGGAGGCCAGTGCGTGACCGGTTTCCTTGGGCCTCGGAGCAGACGATGAGCGAGCAGCGGACGTTGGCGAGCGTGGTGTACGATACCAAGGGAA
>JBBSTN010000461.1:0-1981 GCA_038235845.1 Gemmatimonadales bacterium
CTGCGCAGGCGTTCTTCTGCCTGCTCCGTCAGGTCCTCAGTTCTTATAGAAAGCGCAATCAGCACACGCTGATGATCCATGCGAGCCGTCAGATATTCCAGCATGTCCCAACTTGCCGGATCGGCCCACTGCATGTCATCGATGGCTATCATCAGCGGCTGTGCATCAGATGCCGCGCGAAGATACGCATCTATCTGCTCGAGCAGCACGCTCTGTGATCCGCCTTCCAGCGAAGTCGAGGTGCGGTCGGCCCTCTCTCTCCGATCAAGTTCGGATACCAGTCGGGATAGTTCGCTCCACTCTGCTGGAGGCACGAGGCCGGAGGCGTGGGCAGTACGTACTATGTCGACCCACGGCCCATAGGGTTGGCCAGCATTGAGTTCGTGGCACTGTCCCAGCAAGAAAAATCCGGCACGAGCGGCAGACTCCGTTTCCAGCTGTTTAAGCAACGCTGTTTTACCAACCCCGGCTTCTCCAAAAACCAAAGCGAGATGAGGGCGCCCGGAAATAGAAACGTGAAGCAGATCGCTGAGGCGTTCCTTCTCGTGAGCCCGTCCGGCGAAATAAGGCGATAGTGCGGGCGTGTTGTTAATCGAAGCACGCACCGCCGCTGAAACCGAATTCTGACGTTCTCGCTTGGTCGCATAGAGTGCGTTGTCAGCTGCACCGAACGTGGTATCGAGCGTTTCACCATGCATGGGGGAACATGCTACACCTATGCTCACCGTCACTTTTACAATCGACGCGACGTCTTCCGCGCGACGAATCGACGAGTGGGCGACCGCTCCCCGGATTCGCTCTGCAACTATGACAGCGTCTTCAAGTCGGGTGCCGGGAAGAAGCACTACGAATTCGTCGTCCGCATAGCGCGCCACGAGATCGGTGGGGCGAGTGTGCTTGCGAATTCTGTCGGCAATCAGCCGAAGCGCGCTATCGCACCCTACGTTTCCGAAGGTTTCGTTGAACTGCTTGAAGCCATCGACATCAATTACAAGAATCGACACGGGCCGCCCGTTGGACGCGCGAGCGTCAAACACCTTCGTGCTTTCTTCACGCCAGGAACGGCGCACCGGCATGCCGGTGAGCTCGTCGAGCTCTGAATCGGCCTCCACTGGGGAGCGGGCGTCATCGCCAGTTTGGTTTCCGTCTGACGGTGTGTAAGACGGAACGAAGAACGAATCTGCCACAGCTTCGAACCATGCGAAAACCACTGGATCGAACATGCTTCCAACGTCGCCGCGAAGTATGTCCAACGCCTCCTCATGAGACATTGCCCGTTTGTAGCTTCGAACCGACGTGAGGGCGTCGTAAACATCGGCAATAGTGAGGATACGGGCTATCAGGGGAATGGCTTCGCCGGCCAGTCCGTGCGGATAGCCGGTACCGTCCCATTTCTCGTGGTGTGATTCCACCATCGGAGTTACGTCCCACGGGAACTCGATGGCGGCGAGCATCTCCACACCGGCGGTGGTATGACTCTTCATGAGCGCCCACTCTTCTTCGTTGAGCTTCCCGGTTTTGTTGAGGACCTCCGGCGGAATAATCAACTTTCCGACATCGTGCAATAGTGCGCCAATGCGAAACCAGAACAACGCTGCATCATCGAATCCGCCCTGCTTGGCGATCGCGCACCCGAGTTCTGCTACGCGCTGACAATGACCCTGCGTATATCGATCTTTCGCTTCAATCGACTCGCCCCATCTCCGCGCAACGTGGAGAAATTCCTGCTCAAGACTCCCGACGCGCTGGCCGATTTCGGCGACATCATGCTGCGCGCGAAGCTGAGTGAACAACCGGTGTGCACGATTCAGCTGTTGAAGAACATCCCGGTTCTGACCCGTTCGCCTCGCAAGGTCTGCACGATCACGAGCGATTTCTGCCTGCAGAAGAAGCTCGCCTCGCGACACTGCAAGTTCATCCGCGCGCGTGAAAAAGCGATTCGCGTCGTCGAACTGTCCGGTATCCCGTGAGATGACGCCTA
>JBBSTN010000462.1:0-1969 GCA_038235845.1 Gemmatimonadales bacterium
AGCGCGACAACAGCGGCCAGACCTACGGCCAGCAAGACGGAGGGACCGGCGACGCCCGCCGCGATGCCAATGCTTACGAATATCCCGGTGCCAAGGATGGAGCCAAGCCCCATCAGTACCGCGCCGCCAACTCCCACGACGCGGGGAAGCCGGAAATCACTCACCCCGTCGTGGTCACTAGTTCGACCAGCACCCTTTACGGGAACGATGCCATTTTTCATGTACTGCGAGTTTGCTCTACTGTACACCGCGTCTGCAAGCGCCCCGATTATGTCGAAGCGGCGCACCCAACGACTCCACGGGCCATGCCGCAAAAAAGCAGGGGATTCACAATGAATCCCCTGCTTTTTGACGACCAAGTAGTTCGTTACTTCGAAGTCGGCGGCATCACCACGGTATCGATCACGTGGATGGTACCATTCGATGCGTGGATATCGGCTGCGGTAACGGTAGCGTTATTCACGTGGACCTTGCCGTCCTTGACCTTGATATCGAGCTTGGCGCCGTTAAGCGTCTCAGGCATCACTTCGCCCGCTTTCATTACATCGGCGGCCATCACATTCCCGGAGATGACGTGGTACTTGAGAATCGACGCCAGCGCCTTGGGGTCTTTGAGAAGTGCGTCTACCGTGCCGGCGGGGAGCTTGGCAAAGGCTGCGTCGCTTGGCGCGAATACGGTGAAAGGGCCCTCGCCCTGAAGCGCGGTGACGAGGTCGGCCGCCTTAAGTGCTGCGACGAGCGTCTCGAATGTCCCCGCTTCGACGGCAACGTCAACGATAGTCTTACCGGTTGCGTGCGAGCTCATCTGTGCGCCGGCAGAGCCAGAGAACGCGAGAGTGGCGGCCGCTGCCAAGGGAAGAACGGCTTTGAGTGCAAATTTCATGACTGATTACCTTTTGTAGAGTTGTCCATGTATTGTCGAAGTATTACTCCAATCATATCCGTTAGCAACGACAGTGTCAAGGAGTTGTCTAGATCTTTCCTTGACAATGGTTGGACAACTGCTAGTTTCGAGCAATGAGAAAGCTCGCCGAAGGTTCTCCGGACTCACTCGGTCCACGTCATCCGATCTCCGTTGTCGCCGAACGGACGGGACTTTCTCGCGACGTATTGCGGGTGTGGGAAAGGCGCTATCACGTAGTTGAACCGACGCGCACTCCGGGGGGCCAACGTGTCTACTCTGACGAGCAGATACACCGCTTTCAGCTCCTCGCCGAAGCGACCAGGCATGGGCGCAGCATCGGTTCAATATCCGACATGAGCACCGCTGCCCTGGCGAAGCTCCTCGCTGAAGACGAAGCCGCCCGCCCCGCTCCCGCTTCTGCTTCCGGATCAACGTCGACAACAAGCAATGTGCCCGCTGCAGTGGCAGAGTCGGCTTTGGCGCGCACGCTCGCGCTGGACGCGCCAGCCCTTGACCGAGAGCTGCGCCGAGCCATCGCATTGCACGGCCTGCCGCTTTTTCTGGAGGAGATTGTGCCCACACTTATGAATCGCATCGGTGACGAGTGGATGGCGCAACGCCTTTCAATCCCGCACGAGCATCTCGCGTCGGCAGTGGTGTTAACCATTCTCCTGCAGACTCTTCGCACGGCTTCCGAGGCGCCGGGAGCGCCAAAGCTGTTAGTGGCGACACCTGCGGCCGAACAGCATCTGGTGGGTGCGGCATTGATTGCGGCGTCTGCGGCGCTCGACGGATGGAGCGTTCTGTTTCTTGGGGCCAACGTTCCGGCAGTCGACCTTGCGATTGCTGCTCGCGGAGTGCGCGCAGTGGGATTGAGCATCGTGCACGCACATGACCCGTCGATGACGCTACGAGAGGTGCGGAGGTTGCGCCTTATCAGTCCTCCTCTCATTCCCATTATCGTGGGCGGGGCGGCGGCGATGCGGTTGCGAAGCGAGCTCGAGCAAACAGGCGTTGTGGTGTGTCCTGATATAGCTCGAGCGCGGATGTTGTTGGCGGACTTTG
>JBBSTN010000463.1:0-1935 GCA_038235845.1 Gemmatimonadales bacterium
CGTCGAAGAAGAGCAGATTGCCGGGAGCGCCAGCCGATGTTGCATTCACCTTCGACAGCAGATTTGCCTGTACGAGGTAGACGGTGCTCAAGAGAAATGCGCCAAAGCCCAGCGCAAGCATGACGGCTCTGGTCTGATTAGCGGGGCGGTGCAGGTTGGCGACGCCCTGTCTCAACTCGAATGGCCATGACGGTCGGACAATTCGACGTGCCAGATACATGAGAGCCGTTGCGGCCAGCCAGAGAACAAATACCGCACCACCAATTCCTGCAGTGATATACAATCCTCGGCGCATATCGCCGATGCGTGAGACAATGATTGCGACGAGGCTTAGCACCAGCAAAGCATCGACGAACAATCGCGCCGGATCTTTCCATTCTCGAGGTATTGCAGCAGAATCGGCGTCTCTTCGAATTGCCTGTAATGGAGACACTCGTCGCAGTGCGAGCAGAGGCCGCATTGCAAAGATCAGCGAAACCCAGACCCCCGTGAACAGTCCGATCAACAACGGTCTTGTTTCGACTGCAACACGTACATCAACGGGGAGGAAATCACCCACCACGTTCGGCAACATGAATTGTACTGCAACACCCAGCAGTGCACCGGCTGTCGCACCTACGAGTCCCATGGTTGCAGCCTGCACGACGTAAAGTGCGAGCACCTGTTTGCTCGTCGCGCCAAGGCAACGAAACACGGCAACGGTGTCGATCTTGGCAGCGACGAACGCGTTCACACCACTCGCGACGCCGATTCCGCCCAGCAGGAGTGCAATGAGTCCGATGATGCTCAGGAAGTCTGCCAGACGCGAAACCGATTCCGTAAAATCGCGCTCCGTATCTGCGACGGTGCGCACCCGCACGCGAGTGCGGGGAGCAGCGGTAAGCAACCCCGCGGCGACTCCGCTATCGAGGGCGCTTTGAGTCGCCGTGTCTCGTGCTTCGATTGGTATCGTGTCACGCGAAGAAGCGATCACACTCGCTTCCTGCGCAGCTCCCTCGTCCGGTCCGCCTCCCGGCCCCTGCCGCGAGCCCTCCTCTCCACGACGTTCAGCCGCTTCCTGTTGTGCCGCTGCGCGCGGATCGATTCTTCTACGCACCGAGCGCGCAAACTCACGTGACGATTTTGCATCCGACAGCGATGCGGGAAGTCTCAATACGGTTTCGTATTCGGCGCGGCTTCCAACTCGCAGCAAGCCCGTTTCGGGCAGCCAGCGTTCGGAAAGAAAGACGCGCGGTCCGATAACCGCCGTGATGCCGGCGTCACCGGGCACGTTGCCAAGTGTACCTGCAATCAGGAAAGTTGAAGTGCCAAGCTTGAGCGAGTCGCCAACGGAAGCGTCGAGTGAAAAGAGCAGCGAAGGATCGACAAACACTGTTGGCTCGGTATGCACCTTCGCCCATGCCGATCGCGGTTCAGTTTCTATTTCGCCGTAAAACGGATACTGGGGCGATACGGCTCTTATCTGTACCAGACGCGTTCCGCCGGAGCGTGGCGCGAGCGCCATGGATGCAAAGCTCGTAACATGTGCGTTGGGAATGCCCGCGCTCGCAAGTGAATCAACAAGTGAATCAGCTACTGACGGAAATGCTGCGTTTGCGCGAAGCGATATGTCGCCGCCGAGCAGTGTTCTTGACTGTTCGCGAATTGAGCGAGTGACGTTGCCCGCGAAGGACTCGATCGCAACGAGTGCCGCCACACCGAAGGCAATCGACGACATGTAGAGTGCAAGCCTACGTCGCGCGGTGCGGCTTTCCTTCCACGCAAGGCGCAGCAACCCCGCGGTGGTCATGTAGCCACCGTTCTGTGCGAAACATCCTCTTCGATGATTCCGTCTCGCAGTCGGATGGTTCGTTCGGTGCGCCGTGCGAGCGCGGCATCATGTGTGACGAGCACAATTGTGCAGCCGCGCTCACGGTTGAGCGATTCGAGCAGATC
>JBBSTN010000464.1:0-1883 GCA_038235845.1 Gemmatimonadales bacterium
AGCGGACATGTCGGGAAAACGTTCATCGCCTGACTGACGAGGTCCCGAGAGTGGATTTCGAAACATCAGATTGATGTGATCATTGACGATCATGAGGTCACCGGGCGTGAAGGTGCGTCTCACACCCCCTGCGGCGTTGGAAGCGAAATAAATCTTCGCGCCCAGAGCGTGCATCACCCTCACCGGGAACGCAGCAACGCGGGCGTCATGGCCCTCATACATGTGGAAACGTCCGGCGAGCGCTACCACCGCCCGTCCCGCCAGCGTGCCAATAATCACCTGCCCGGCGTGGCCCGAAACGGTGACCGTGGGAAACCCGGGAATGTGAGAAAACGGAATGCGCACCGGTTTCTTGATCAAATCAGAGAGACCTCCCAGCCCTGAGCCCAGAACGATTGCACAAGCCGGAACAGGAAAGTGCGAGGCCGACGAGTTGGAGCTCTCCGAGGCGCTAGCTATCTCGCGTGTGCTCTGTTCATCAGCGTTCGACGCGCGGGTGGCAGCCAGGTACTGCTCAATGATGGAATCAGCGGCGCGTTTTGCGTCGTCGGGACCCACAGCATCTGCGGGGGAAGCAAATCCTCCGGTAGAAAAGTAGAGACTCACTGCACTGGAGAAGTTGATGCTGCTGAGTCGAGAAGTCTTGCCATATCCAGCTCGGCGCGACGCCGGAGCAACATACGCGTGCTGTAGTCCACGAACGCCGAATCGAATGAAGCAAGTGCGAGTTGCGACAGCGTGCGAAGATTGAAACCGAGATGCTGTGCACAGCGCATGTACTCGTCAGTGAGGGTTACGCCGCTCATCATCCTGTTGTCGGTGTTCAGCGTCACCACTGCACCGATCGACACGTATCGAGCCAGTGCATGTTCCGCGAACGTTTCGGAAACTCTGGTTTGCACGTTACTGGTTGGGCAGACTTCGAGCGGAATCCGGCGGTCGACGACATACTCTTCGAGCGACGGATCTTCGAGGGGGCGCGTGCCATGCCCGATCCGGTTAGCTCCACATAGATGCAGCGCCTCGCGTATCGAATCCGCTCCGAAGGCTTCGCCGGCATGCACTGTAATCGCCATGTCATGCTTTCGAGCGAAGTCGAACGCAGCGAGATGGAGTCGCGCCGGAAACCCATTCTCGGCTCCGGCCAGGTCGAACGCCACCACTCCGCGCGACTTGTATGCAACGGCCAGTTCTGCCATCTCGAGCGCATGAGGCATTGGGAAACTGCGAAGTGCGACAATGATCAACCGGGCAACAGTGCCACTCTCACGCTCCCCACGGCTCAGCCCTTCGAGCACCGCTACAACTACCTCGTCGTTCGTGAGGCCCGCGCGCGTGTTCAGCGCAGGGCAAAATCGCGCTTCGAGGTATCGAACGCCGTCGCGGGACGCATCGATAACCAGCTCCGCCGCGATTCGTTCGAGCGAAACCGCATCCTGCATAACGGCGAGCGTGACATCGAATCGCGCGAGGTAGTCGTTTAAATCGCGGGCATCGTCAACGCGCATCCAGTCGGCTAGCGCGTCGGCATCAGCTACAGGAAGCGCCTTGTCCTGTTGACCGGAAAGTTCAAGCAACGTCGACGCTCGTAGCGAACCGTCGAGATGACAGTGCAGCTCTGCCTTGGGCAGCGCGAGTACGGCTTCGAGATGCGCTGCTCCACCGGTGGAAGTCATCGGGCTTGCTCTGTGATTGATTTATTTGTGCTACGAACCGGGAGCACGCGGAGAATAGTTCCCCAGCTCACGATGGATGACTCATGAATGTCCAGCCCCCGACTGTCAACGAGTCGCGATTCTCCCTTTTCCACGGCGCGTGCAGATTCTTCGTCGAATAGACGAAGGGCATCGAGTACCGACGATCCCTGGGGTACCGACAAGCCA
>JBBSTN010000465.1:0-1876 GCA_038235845.1 Gemmatimonadales bacterium
CCATGTTCGTTCAGTCGAACGACTGGTTCTATGGTTTAAGCGGCGGTGGGCTCGCGCTTTTCAACGGCTCTACCCCCATATCTGGTGACATGACGTCGAAACTCGGGCTGTACGATGCCGGATCGGAAGCAGACACCGCACCTGGCACGGGCGAGTTCCAGAAGCCGGTGCAGACCCCCACACAGACCAACTTCGGCCCGCCTGATCCGAACACACTTGTTCGAACTGCAAGCTTTCCAGGCGTGACAATACCGCCGGCGTCGGCGATTATCCGGATAACCGTTACACCAAACCCATAGTCCGGGCGCCTACGGGAATTTTTATACAGGGCATCCTGCCGTGATAATGGGTCGACCATGACTCTCAAGTCGAACGCGCCGGAGGACAATCACAATCGGGTCTTCGAAGAACTCTTGAGTTCTCATCTCGATTCATTGTTTCGTACGGCGGTTCGGCTTTGTCGCGGGAATATCGCAGATGCGGAAGACCTGCTGCAGGACGCGCTGCTGCGCGCATTTGACGGGTTTTCCTCTCTTCGCGAGCAGACCTCAGCGAGATCATGGCTGTTTCGAATCCTGATTCATACGAATTTGAATCGTGTTAGAGCTCGTCGTCGTCGGCCCGAAGACGTGGAGAGTGATCTGAGCGAAGCGGCGTTCGAGCATGCGCTCGGCAGCTGGCAACCGTTTCGCTCTCCACTGGAGGACGCTCATTTCGCGGGTCTTCGCGATACCCTCACGAGCGCCATCAATAAGTTGGGGGATGATGTCCGCCCGGTAATTGTGCTAGTTGACATCGAAGGATTTCGTCAACGTGAAGTGGCGGAGTTGATGCAGATCCCGGAAGGTACAGTGGCATCACGATTATTCCGCGCGAGATGCGCACTTCGCTCATCCCTTGCCGGCCTGCGTCAGCAATCCGGAAGGAGAGGCAAGGCATGACACATTCCGCGCCCATGGGAAAAGCGCGTTGGCGTGGGTGCCGGGGGGTCGCATGACTACTAGCAATTGTGGCGGCACTAGGCGGCTGCTATGGCCGGGATCGGGCCCTAGGGCGGACTCCCGGGATATCATCGCTGCGCAGCAGCACCTTGCCGGCTGCAAGGATTGCCAGCGTTTTATTGCAGACATGAACTCCATGGCTGACAACCTGTCGGCAGTTGAACAGCCGTCGCTGCCGCACGATTTACGCGAAAGAATCTTTGGAAGGCTTGCGAGACACAGAGCAGCGATTCCTGACGTCAAGCGCCGAACTCGTTCAAGAGTGGCCTTGGGCGCAGGTATCGCGGCAGCGATAGGAGTTCTGGCGTTCGGCACTTTCCGTATGCTGAACAAAGTTGACGACGGCGGCGATCTTTATGCGGCGCTCGCGCAGGATCATGCGCATACAGTGAGCAATGCGCGCCTGATCTCTTCCGATCGTTCGACGATATCGCGGTGGCTCGCAGACAGAGTACCCTTCGCTGTTTTTGTGCCAGTTCTCCCGAAAACGGAACTTCACGGTGCCCGGCTCGCGATGACGGACGGACGGACAAGTGCGGTAGTGGAGTACACGATGGATGATGACATGCTATCCTACTTCGTGCTTCCATCTCCACGATCGGAAGCTCGCAGCTCGGGCGGGAGGAACGCCGCGATTCATCTGCTTCCAGTAGCCCGAAGCGGATACGAGATTGTATCGTGGAGTGAAGACGGGCTGCTCCACGCCATGGTGGGTCGCTTGTCTCAGGCTCAGCTTGATCAATTCGCAAGGGAATGTCTTCAGCAGATGAACGACGCCATATCACGAGTCAGCATCGTCAAATAACCGGGTATTACGACTGGCTAGAAGCGTGGATTCACCACGTTGTTAAAGATCGAGCCAAAGGTGTAGCTCA
>JBBSTN010000466.1:0-1828 GCA_038235845.1 Gemmatimonadales bacterium
AAGCCCGCCGCTTCCCGGAACACGCCGATAACCTGAAATGGCGAGCCGTTGAGCGCGATAATCTTGCCGAGAGGCTCCAGGTCAGCAAATAATCGCTTGGCCATCACTTCGTTTATCACGATTACGCGCGCACCATTCTTTGCCTCGGCGCCCGTGAACGCGCGGCCGAGATATACATCGGGCGCACTTATCGTCGTCCACTCCGACGAATACGCCTCGATGCTCACAGACGACAGCAGTGTTTCTCGATACTTGACTGATGCTCCCCAACCGATCTGTTCGCCCACCGCAGAGACGGTCGACAGGCGGCGAAGTGCTTCCACTTCCGGAGTACGGATAGGCGGATTACGACGCCACTTACACGTATCCTCGCTTCCGTCACACGCCTCGAATACAATCGGAAATCGCTGTACGAAAAATGTCGTGGGCCCAGCGCTCGCAAATTGCTTGGAGACGGATTCGTTGATGCCGTGAACTGCGGCGGAGATAGCAACGACAACAAAAACGCCAACGGCGATACCCAGGATCGTCAGGCCGGCCCGCACCTTGTTGGCCCGTATTGAGTCCAGCGCGATGCGAACACCCTCGCCGATTGAAAACAACTTCATGCCTATTCCGCTCATCAGTTACTCCTGCCGCAGAGCGGTGATAGGATCGAGCTTTGAAGCCCTGCTGGCGGGATACGCACCGGAAATTATTCCCACCCCCGCGCCAAGCGTTACGCCGACGACAATTGACCACGGCGCGACCGCCGCAGGTAGCGGTGTGGTTAACGCGATCGCCTTGGCGAGCCCTATTCCCAACGCCACGCCAATGGCCGAGCCTACTGTACCGAGCACCGACGCTTCGATGAGAAACTGCGACATGATATCTCGGCGTTTGGCACCGAGTGCCTTTCTGATGCCTATCTCCGCAGTGCGTTCGGATACTGCTACAAGCATGATGTTCATGATGACGATCGCGCCGACAACCAGACCAATTGCAGGCAAAAACACTCCAGCAAGAATTAGATAGCGCTTCAGCGTATTCCAGAATGCCAGCGCCGAATCGGCCGTTTCCAGTGAGAAGTCATCTGGTTGTGCAGGCCTCAACCGTCGCGCGGAGCGCATCGTAACGCGCACATTCTCCATCGTCGAGGTCATCTCCGCTTCGCTGGGCGGCTTGATGATCATTGCCTCGACCTGATTTGGTCGAGATGCGAGTGCCCGACGAGCCTGAGAACGCCACGGGAACACGACGAAGTTGTCAAAAGAAATTCCAAGGGTGCTGCCCTGTTTCTCGGCCAATCCGACAACCGTATAGGGTAGCCCTTCTATCCTGACCTGACGACCGATGGGATCGAGCGATGGGAACAGGCGCTCCGCCGCGTCCGCTCCAATGACGACGGACGGCTCTCCCTGCGCGAGATCCTGTGAACTGAGCACGCGCCCGGACGTTACATCCTGATTCTTGATTCTGAAGTAATCTCCGTCCACAGCGGTGGCCCTGATTCTTCGGGGTTTTCCGCCGGTTCGCGAACTTGCCGTGACATTGCCTTCGCTGACTGCAGCCCAGAGAACGCCCGCGGGTAGCGCTTCCGCGACTCGGTCCACATCGCTCATTTCGAGCCGCTTTCTCCGCCGATAGGACTGCCAGGTGGCTTCGTCGACTTCACCGATATTGATATTGGGGCGGCTGCGCAATTCGAACGAGTTTACGGTGATCAGCTTACCGACAAGATCCTCTTCCATGTACTTGGACATCCCTTCGACGATCGAAACGACGGTGATAAGAAACATCACGCCAATGCAGACGCCAAGAAGTGTGAAAGCGCTCTTGAGTTTCTGCG
>JBBSTN010000467.1:0-1819 GCA_038235845.1 Gemmatimonadales bacterium
GGCGCAGCGCAACTACGATCGTTCGCTCGAGCTCAAACAGCAATCGGCGCTTTTGGGAGTCACCGAGGAGCAACTAGAACAGCTGAAGACTCAGGCTGAAGTGAACAAACAGCTCGCGCAGGCGGCAAGTTTCAGTGTCGACCAGGCGCGGGCAACTGTGCGAGATGCAAGACAGGCGCTGAACAAGACGACAATCATTGCACCGATGAGTGGCAGGATTACCCGACTTGTTGTGCAGGAGGGCGAAACCGCCATCCAGGGCAATCTCAATCGCGATGCCGCCACGCTACTCGTGATAAGCGACATGAGCGTACTGGAAACAAAGGTGAAGGTGGACGAGACAAACGTTGCTCGCGTCAAGATCGGCGATTCCGCGATGGTGCAGATCGACGCGTTCACTGACACCACTTTTGTCGGACGTGTGGTGGAGATTTCGCATAGTTCGGTGGCAAGAGCCGCCGGTGCGGGCGGCGGCGATCAGGCGGTGGATTACGAGGTAAAAGTCCAGCTACTCAACCCGCCAGAAGAAACTCGTCCAGACTTTTCGGCAACTGCCCGAATAGTGACCGCAACGCGGAAGAGCGCTCTGGCCATTCCAATCATTGCGCTAACCGTACGGGAGAACGAGAAGCTGGCGAATGCCGACAGCGCGCTACCTGCCGGATTGGCGCCACAAAAAGACCTTGGAAAGCGTGACGCCGAAGGAGTGTTTGTTGTCGGACCGGACAACAAAGTAACGTTCCGCCCCGTTAAGGTGGGTATCGCTGGCGAACGACACTTCGAGGTACTCGGAGGTCTCAAAGCTGGTGAAACCATCGTGTCGGGAACTTACCAGGCCATCCGGGAGCTCAAGGATGGTGCGACCGTTAAGCCTGAGAAGCCCGACGAAAAAATTGCCCCGGCAACCGGAAAAAAATTGTGACCGACACGCTCGATGATATTGGCATGAGCACCACCGGCGAGCGGCGAGCAGTTGTGACCGCTCCCGGTAAAGCCCCAGAGAAGGATTGGGTCATCGTGACCCGTGGGCTCAAACGTGAGTATGACATGGGCGGCGAAATTGTTCGGGCACTTCGCGGTGTCGATCTCGCCATTCGTCGAAACGAGTACGTAGCGATCATGGGCCCTTCCGGCTCCGGTAAATCCACGCTCATGAATCTCATCGGGTGTCTCGACTCCCCCAACGACGGTGAATACTGGCTCAACGGCATGCTCGCGTCGGAGATGTCGGACGACGCTCTGGCTCGCGTGCGAAACAAGGAGATCGGCTTCGTCTTTCAGACGTTCAACCTTTTGCCGCGGGCCTCGGCGCTCCAAAATGTAGAGCTTCCACTTGTATACGGCGGCGTGTCGGCCGGCGAGAGAAAAGCGCGCGCGATGGAAGCGCTCGAACGGGTGCAGCTCGGCGAGCGTGTTCATCATCGTCCCAACGAGCTATCCGGCGGACAACGTCAACGTGTTGCAATTGCACGGGCGCTTGTAAATCGCCCCTCGATTCTGCTTGCCGACGAACCTACTGGGAATCTCGACTCCAAGACGTCTGATGAAATCATGCGTGTATTCGAGACACTTGGCAGTGAAGGCCAGACTGTAGTGATGGTTACGCACGAACCGGACATCGCAGCGCACGCAAAACGCGTGATCGTCCTGCGTGACGGATTAATCAGCAGCGACCAGCGGCGCGAGCAGTTCGCTGAAGAATCGGGCTTGATGAATCTGCATTGATGATTCAGGAGGGAGTGCTGGGCGTGAACGATCGAAATTCATTCAACGGAGCAGCGCGGAAATCGCGCGCTCATGGACCATTCCGTGCGATTTA
>JBBSTN010000468.1:0-1818 GCA_038235845.1 Gemmatimonadales bacterium
AAGGAAGACAAGTATCATCTCCGTCACAGCAGCGAGTGGGTCGTGCGTCTTGGTGACGGCACCCATGAGAGTCACGAGCGCGCGCAGGCTGCCATCGATGAGCTGTGGCGTTACACCGGTGAGCTGTTCGATCGCGACGGCGTTGACGACGCGGTTGCGCGGTTGGGAGTGTCGCTCGACTTCGACGCGCTCAAGTCGCGGTGGCAGGGAATGGTTAAAAAGGTCTTGTCACGTGCGTCGCTGAGTATTCCGCAAGACTCCGCAATGCGACGTGGAGGGCGCAAGGGCCGACATACAGAGGCGCTCGGGCATATGCTCGCAGAGATGCAGATTGTGGCTCGTTCGCATCCTGGCGCGGCGTGGTAGGGGAGGGATTGGTATGATCGATAGCCGAGAAGCGGTATTCGAAACGCTGGGTACGGTGATGGACCCGGAGGTGCCCGTTATAAGCGTGGTGGAGCTCGGGATTGTGCGTGACGCCGTCGTGAACGACGGCGCAGTGGAGGTGACGATCACGCCTACCTACTCGGGTTGTCCGGCGATGTATGAGATCGAGAGTGACATACGCGCAGCGTTGCTGCGCGCTGGTGCAGTTAGCGTGAAGGTGAACACAGTGTTTGCGCCGGCCTGGACAACCGATTGGATCGGGCCAGATGCGCGCGAAAAACTTCGCGCATACGGCATTGCTCCGCCGGGCGCGGCTGAGCCGCAAGGGTTGGTTACGTTAACGCGCGCGAGCGCGGCGGTGGAGTGTCCATTTTGCGGATCGCGGGATACGCGATTGCAAAGCAGGTTCGGTAGTACTGCGTGCAAGGCGATTCATGTGTGCGAGAGTTGCCGGCAGCCTTTCGACGAATTCAAGGCGCACTGATATTCCGGGGTCGGCAGTGGTTGAAACCTTGGGGCGTCGCCACGCCAAATGGCGCTAACGACAGCCGTAGCATCAGCTCGACGAGCTAGAGCATTCTGTTGGTGGCTGGGGAGCTACGGACCGAGATAAACGAGCGAGCACTCTGCGAGGGAAAGGATCGTCTTCTCGATTTCGAACCAGCGGCACTTCATCTCGTCTCCGTCGCGCCTGATTATATGCGTGACGAAGTATGGCATTTCGGATCGCAAGACCTGAGTTACGAGTAGATATGAATTGATGATCACATGCTCGCTGTATGGGCCGTTTTGTTCGAGGTCATCGAATCTAGTAGTGGTATCCTGCTTTCCGTGCACGTCCCATGAGTACCGAATAGTGTCCGGTGTAGCCTGCGTAATTAAGAGCGTCCCGCTCATAATGGCCGACGAGTACGCATATCGCCCAACCCGCGGCGTTCGTCGAACGAAGGGCGCGGGAGGTTCGACTGGCGCGCTATCGAGGGTTCCGCATGCCGTTGCCAAGCCGCCCGCAAACAGCAACATTATCAGGTCGGTTACGGTGCGCTGTATTCGCTTCATTTTGTCGAAATGATCGCTCCGGTGCATGATATCATCGTCTCGGCTGACGTAATCTTGCGCGCTATCCGCGGTCTCTAGAATGGCCCGCAGGAGATCCACCGCCAGAAGTATCAGCAGAGGAAGAATCGCCGTGTCTAGAAGTGATCGCCAGTTGCGATTACCAAAGAAGAACAGGCGAACTAGACCTACGGATACACCGACTGTTCGCACAAGCAGTTGCAGAGGAAGGAGTTAAAGAGGCACGAAGTAACTTCTCGCCTACTTTCTACGCGGAGAGGCGAGAAGGGCCGCGAGGTAGCGGGTTCTTTCGAGCCCAGACGGCTCGATCTGGAAAAGTATTCTGAGCGCCGCGCACCTCAGCTCTTGAGCAGA
>JBBSTN010000469.1:0-1813 GCA_038235845.1 Gemmatimonadales bacterium
CCACAACGAACTCAAGGTGTGGAAAAGGTCCCACGCACTGGTCGTGGGAATTCATCTAGCTGCGCGTAGTTTTCCGTCAAAAGGTGCGCCGGGGCTCAAATCTCCGCTGCTGCGGGCTGTGGCCGCAATTCCTGCCATCATCGCCGAGGGATCCGGACAGTCGTCCGACGCACAGTTTATTCGATTTCTTGATATCGCGATTGGATCAGCAAATGAAGGGGAGAATCACCTGCTGCTCTCACATGCACTCGGAATGTTAACCACGAGTGAATTCGAAGCGATTCACGACGAATTGCAGCAGGTGAGGAAAATGATGTTCGGACTGCGAAAAACGCTCAAAGATTGAACGCGCGATTAGTTGGTCAACGCATTCCTCTACTCGTCGGTCACACACCCCATCGACGCAGACTTGACGAGCTTGGTGTACTTGAACAACGCACCGCTTGCGGTTCGTAGCGGCGGTTCCACCCATGCCTCGCGCCGCGCGCTCATCTCGTTGTCTCCAACGTTAACGCGAAGAGTGAACGTCTCCGCATCGATTACCACTTCGTCGCCGTCCCGAAGCAAGGCAATCGGGCCGCCATCCTGTGCTTCGGGCACTATGTGTCCAACGACGAAACCGTGAGTCGCGCCGGAGAACCGACCGTCGGTGATGAGCGCCACACTGTCACCCAGGCCCGCTCCGATGATGGCGCTCGTAACCGTCAGCATCTCCGGCATTCCAGGGCCGCCCCGTGGCCCTTCAAAACGAATAACCACCACCTCGCCTGCCTTGAGCTCGCCCCGCTCGATGGCGTGAAGCGCAGCCTCTTCCTGATCGAACACGCGGGCGGGACCGGTAAACTTCGTTCCTTCCTTGCCCGTTATCTTGGCCACCGCGCCATCCGGCGCGAGGTTGCCGCGCAGTATCGTAATGTGCCCGCGCTCCTTTATCGGGCGTTCGAGCGGGCGAATCACTTCCTGCCCTTCGCTTAATGGTTGCACGTCCGCAAGATTCTCCGATATTGTGCGCCCGGTCACAGTGAGGCAATCTCCGTGAAGCATGTCATGCTCCAGCAGATAGCGCATCAAGCCCGGTATGCCGCCAACCTTATCGAGATCTTCCATCACGAAACGGCCACTGGGTTTGAGATCGGCCAGATACGGCACTCGCGATCCGATCGAGTGGAAATCGTCGATGTCGAGCGGAACGCGTGCCGCGCGAGCGATGGCAATCAAGTGCAGCACTGCGTTGGTAGAACCGCCAAGGGTCATCACTACGGTGATGGCGTTCTCCAGCGCCTTTCGTGTGATGATCTGCTTGGGTCGGATATCACGCTCGATCAAGTTCAGCATCGCCGCTCCCGCACGAACGCACTCGGCGTGCTTTCTCGGGTCGGTGGCGGGAGTTGACGAGCTGTACGGCAAAGTCATGCCCAACGCTTCAGATGCGGAAGCCATCGTATTGGCGGTATACATGCCACCGCACGCTCCAGCACCGGGGCACGCGTGGCGCGCAACGGCGTCCATCGACATCAGAGATCGCTGACCGGCTACGAACTCCCCGTAGCTCTGAAAGGCCGACGCAATGTCGATTGCATCACCATTAGGGTCACCGTCTACATGACCGGCGCGAATGGTACCGCCGAATATCATGAGCGAAGGACGGTCGAGACGCGCCATTGCAATCAGACAGCCCGGCATGTTCTTGTCGCAGCCGGGAATGGCGATCAGCCCGTCGTACCACTGCGCGCCCATGACCGTCTCGATCGAATCGGCAATCAGATCCCGGGAGGGAAGGGAGTAGCTCATCCCATCGGTTCCCATGGAGATA
>JBBSTN010000470.1:0-1780 GCA_038235845.1 Gemmatimonadales bacterium
TACGTGGCCAGCTTGAAATCCGAACTGACAGCAAAGCCCAATGACGATTCGGGAGTGGGTATTACACGTTGCGCAATCAGTGCGGCTGGAAATGTGACGACGGCACACGCGGCGATGGTGAAACGCAGTGCAGCTTCAATACGGCGATACATCGTAGACCTCGGTGGCGGCGGGCACAACATAAGTCAATACGTCCGCGAAGAACGCTTTGCGAATCCTTACGAAGAAGTTGTAATATTACTCAAATGACTTCCCAGAGAATCACCTTCGAAGATGTCAGCCGTGCGCACGCGAGGCTTGAGCCGATAATAGGTGTGTCGCCGGTGCGACGCTATCCCTTGCTCGACGAACTGGTAGAGCATGATGTGAACGTGTTCGTAAAACATGAGAATCATTTGCCCGTTAACACGTTCAAAGTCAGGAACGCGTGTGAGGCCTTGTTGCAACTCACACCCGACGAGTCAGAACGTGGAATCATTGCTGCTTCAACGGGCAATCACGGGCAAGGATTGGCCTGGGCCTGCGCAGCACGATGCATGGCATGATGGACGGGTTCGAAACACGAGCCCGTCGCGACCGCTGGCGCCGCGCACACATCCGTTGCAACTTAGCGTTCTGTTCAATGGAGGCGACGACTGGCAAAATGCACGACTTGTAGCTCCGAAATAGTTGCCGGCATGAAGTTCTGCGGCGCGTGTGGAACGCGCGTCGGAAACGTCTGTAGTGCCTGCTCGTTCGAGAACCCGCCAGCATTCCGATTCTGTGGCGAGTGCGGCACTGCTCTCACCCCGGAAACGGCTGCCGATTCAGCGCCCGCCAGTACGCGTAGCGTCGACACCGGTACGCCGTCGGGGCAGGCGGGCGCAGAGCGTCGCCAGGTTACGGTGATGTTTTGCGACATCGTGGAGTCCACGGCACTCGCAGATCGTCTCGACGCCGAGGAGTATCGGGAGATTGTGAGGGGCTATCAGTCTCGCTGTTCGGATGTAGTCTCGAAATACGAAGGCTTCATCGCGCAATATCTCGGCGATGGCATCCTCGTTTACTTCGGTTATCCGCTGGCTCATGAGGACGATGCCCGGCGCGCAACTCTGGCAGCGCTCGACATAGTCGCAGCAGTTCACGCATCTGCCACCGACGCAGGGCATGTCCTCCAGGTGCGGATTGGAATTCATACGGGCCCGGTCGTCGCGGGCGAAGTCGGAGCAGGCGGTACGCGAGAGCGGCTGGCCATGGGTGCCACTCCCAACGTCGCCTCACGCCTCGAGTCGCTTGCGACGCCCAACACCATCGTCATCAGCAGCGAAACCACTCGACTGCTTCAAGGATGGTTTGAACTGGAGCCGTTGGGTGCAGTGCAGCTCAAGGGGGTTTCGCGCGAGCGAGTTGCTTATCGGGTGCTAAAGGTTGCGCACCGAAGCGGGAGATTCGAACTCGATGACGCCAAGCGTCTTAGCACACTCGTGGGACGCGATCCGGAGTTGACGTTGCTCTCGAACAAGCTCGAATGTGCGATGGATGGCGAGGGCAGCATTGTACTGCTGAGCGGCGAAGCGGGAGTTGGTAAGTCGCGGCTGGTGCAGGAGATAAGAGGCCGTGCACTGCAGGATGGATTCGACTGTCTCATCGGTCGATGCTCCTCGGTTAACCAGGAGAGTTCGATGTTGCCGATGATCGAACTTCTCGAGGGGATGTTGGGTTTTGAACCGGACTCTCCGCCCGAGTGGAGGCTCGAGAGATTGGAGAAGCAATTGACTAAGCTCGAGCTTGCATGTGAAGA
>JBBSTN010000471.1:0-1717 GCA_038235845.1 Gemmatimonadales bacterium
AGCATCCGTTCGGAAACGGGTCTCTGGGTGGGACGTTAAAACTCACTGCGAGCATCGGTGTGGCGGTGTATCCGGCCGCCCGGATCGAGTCGGTGGAGGACCTGTTGGCGAGAGCGGATGCTGCTTTGTATCGCGCCAAGGCAGACGGGCGTAATCGGGTACGGATGTAGCGTAGGCGGGTTCGACGATCTCAGCTACCGTCCTCGCCGGTCCATCTCCACGGCCATGCAGCGGTCCTGAACCACTCGCATCCCCGCCCTCGCAAACTTTTCCGCCGCCTCGTCGTTCCAGATTCCGAGCTGCATCCAGACCACTTCGGGCTGAGCGGCAAGAATCTCATCGACATGTTTAGCCACGTCTGCGGAACGGCGAAACAGTTGGACCATTTGAACTTTTGGTTCGATCGTCGATAGCGAGCGGTGCACCGGTTTTTTCAGAATTTCCGTCTCCTCCGGATAGTAGACCGGAACTGGCACGATATCGAAGCCCGCGTGCTGCATGAGCTCGGGGACATAGTATGCAGGCCCTCCGACGCTCTCGGGTTTGATGCCAATCACTGCCACACGCCGCATCGTTTTCACGATCTCGGAAATGCCGTCGGGATCGTCGATGATGCGCGAGCGCCAATTTTCGGCCTCCTCGCTGGCGTTCTGAGTTAGTTTGTCATCCTTCACTGTTTCCATCCCGTGCGCTCCAAGTTGGTGATCCGGAGAATTGACGATGCGAATACTCGTGCTCGGCGCTGGCCTACAGGGGTCGGCGTGCGCGTTCGACTTGTTAAATGTACCGTCTGTCGAGCTTGTGACCTTGGCGGATGTACGTGTAGGACGGCTTGCAAAGTTCCTGACTCCCTGGCTTGGAGCGGACGCCAGCGGAGGTGCACGACTGGTGTCACTCGAACTCGACGTTCGCGAGGAGGGCGAGGTTCACAGGGCCTTTGCGGGCTGTGACGCGGTGTGCAGCGCGATTCCCTACTACTTCAACTTCGCGCTGGCAAAGCTGGCGGTGGAGGCGGGAGTTCACTTCTGCGATCTGGGTGGGAACACAGAGATCGTGCGTGAGCAGCGCACGCTGCACGATGCCGCTCAGGCAAAAGGAGTGAGCGTTGTTCCCGATACCGGACTCGCACCCGGAATGGTGAATGTTATTGCTCAACATGGCATCGATCAGTTCGACGAAGTGGAGAGTGTTCGTCTTTACGTTGGCGGGTTGCCGCAGCATCCCGAGCCGCCGTTGGGCTATCAGATTGCCTATTCCATCGAAGGGATGGTGGACTACTACACGTCGGAATCACTTGTCGTACGAAACGGGCAGCCAACCGCGGTCGAGGCACTCTCCGAACTGGAGATGGTGAAGTTCGTCGAGCCGCTGGGCGAACTCGAGGCATTTCATACTGCCGGTGGGCTGTCGACCATGGTTTACCGCTACTCCAGCAAGATTGATACGATGGAGTACAAGACGCTCAGATATCCGGGTCATGCCGCGATAATGCGAGCGATTCGGGATCTCGATCTTCTATCCACGAAGCCGGTAGACGTAAAGGGTGAGCGAGTAGTTCCGAGGGACGTATTCGTACGGGTTGCCGGTGAGGCACTCCGAAAAGCGAAGCCCGATCTCGTGGCGTTGCGGGTGGTGGTAACCGGCACGAAGGATGGAAAGGCGGGCACCCGAACGTGGGAGGTTGTGGATTATTACGACGAGGAACGCGGAATAACTG
>JBBSTN010000472.1:0-1704 GCA_038235845.1 Gemmatimonadales bacterium
ATTGGACTCGACCCCTGGGATCTGGGTTGTGTGTGCTGTCGGGAGCGGAAAGGTCGTCCGCTGCAAAAAGCGTTACCCGCAACGTCGAAGGCGGTACACCGAACTTCTCTACGAGCTCGCGCGCGGTGAAACTCGAGTTCGTCATTATCAGATCCGCATGTCGTATCGTACTTGCGTAGCGACGCCGATGCTTCAAACGCTTTCCAATCTTCCACCATCGGTGGTCGAGCTGGAGCATGGGAGCGATGTCATGTATCGTAGCTACCATAGGTGCTCGACGCGATGCCCGCCGAACCCAGTTCCATGGATACCACATCACGTCGACATCCCATTCCGGCAGGTGAGCCAACGTGCGTATGTCGCAAATCGAGTTGAGGCGCGCAGATAACTCGTTCAGCTGAACTCGCACCGGCTCGATGTCGCGCGATCGCCTCACAAATAGCGTGAAGCGCAATTCGGGGCGCAGTCGTGGAAGGTGAAGGAGCAGGTTTCTCACGTATCTCCCGATGCCGCGTCTCTCCGTAAGCAGCTTGCTCGCTTCGATACCGATGTGCGTTACCACCGGTCTTACCACATGCCGTCCATTGCTTCGAGCAATGCTCCCTTCAGATATCCGGTTTCGGGAATCGTGAGAATTTCGGGATGATCGACGGGCTGTCCCGTAACAGCGCGAATCGACATCCGCCTGCCACTGTCGTGCGCAGCATCCTGAAGCATTGTCATGAACATTTCACGGGACAAGTGGAAGCTGCAGCTCGCCGAAAACAGCATTCCGCCAGGTGAAAGCAGGCGCATTGCCTGAAGGTTTATGTCTTTGTAGCCGCGGACGGCACCTGCGAGCGCGCCACGCGATTTCGCAAACGCGGGCGGATCGACAACGATTGTGTCGAAGGTTCTCCCCGCGCGGATCCACTCCCGCATCGTGTCAAAAGCGTCGCCTTGAACCGCATCAATATTTGTGAAGCCGTTGAGATTGGCATGTACGGCAACTCTGGCGAGAGCAGGCGCCGATGAGTCGAGCGCAGTAACGCGAGAGGCACCCGGCGACATATGTAGCGCAAATGATCCATGATACGCGAAACAATCCAACGCCTCGCCGTGTGTGATGCCTCCAATCAGCGCGCGATTCTCACGCTGATCGAGGAATGCGCCAGTCTTCTGCCCGTCCCAGGGCGCAGCGATGTACCGCACGCCGCTTTCCTGCACCTCCACCTCACGTGGCACCTCTCCGTAAAGCAATACGGTTTCGCGTGGCAGCCCTTCGCGAGCTCGCGCACCCGGGTCGTTACGAGCAAGGATGCCCTTGCAGCCGGTGAGAGCGACGAGTGCGTTGACGATGTGACGGGTGTTTGCATCGGCGCCTGCGGAGAGAATCTGCACCACCAGATACGCGTCGTACCGGTCGACGATCAGGGACGGAAGACCGTCGCCTTCACCATGCACGAGCCGATAAGCGTTCGACGATTTTGCAATTTCGTTTCGACGACTGATCGAGCGCTGGATTGTGCGATGCCACCACGCGCCATCGGGTTGTCGGGCTGGGTCGGCTTCGATGTGACGCAGTGAAATTTCGGATTGTGGGCTCCACAGTGCCCAACCCAGGTGTTCGTCGCGACTCGATCTTACCGGCACTATTCCAGCGGCGCGCGAAGGCCGATCGACTATGTCACTACGAAAAATCCATGGATGACCGCCTTTGAGTCG
>JBBSTN010000473.1:0-1690 GCA_038235845.1 Gemmatimonadales bacterium
CGGTGGACGTGGAGGCTTTAGCCGACTTGCTGGCGCGGCATGATCTGCTTGATCGGCACGCCAGTGTTCTAAATCTGCTGCCGGAGAGGAGCACGACAGTGCAGCCGATCATGCAGCAGGCCCTGGCTGACAAAGCGGCGCAGCGAGTGACCGAGCGTGCGCGTTCTTGGCCTGAAAAGATTGCGGTGATCGAGCGATTGCGCGATGCGACCCAATCCATGCGGCGCTCGATGCGCACCAGCGAGCGCGCTGCGCCTAACCGCCCCGCTGGCAGCTAAGGCTGCATGCGGCCACAACTCGAAGCGCCGGGCCCCCACGCCCCATTTCTTCGCATACCAGCGCAGCGGCGAGCAGTAGCAGGTGGAAACTACGCCTTATGCATCCCCCAGCCGTTAACTTAACGTGTTGACTGTCGATCCAAGGAGCTAAACGCCCCGAGTCAATTGACTCGGGGTTTTTTGTGGACGACGCGGACTCTCCAACCGACCGTTGCCTCCCTCTAGTCGCGGGTGCGGAGGTGAACACATGTCGAAATCTTCGTAGCACCAACTTTGGCGTGTCGCCTCGCAACATCTACGTTCGAAGTTGCCGGGCGCTAGCCGACGGATACGTCTCCCTTGGTTTCGCGTCGCAGAAATGCAAGGCGTGCGCTGAGTCGATCTCGATCACGAGCAAGCTTGGTCGTCGACGAACTGGATCGGCTCTCCTTAATGCCTCGCTGCTGCGCCGCATTGCCCGCTTCGATTCAGGTGTCGAGCCGCAGGATTACGTTCTCGGTCGCCTTACGCTCAACTTTGCGTCACCGCTTCACTCGAAGACGGAACTGATCTTTCGGTACCGAGCTCAAGCGACCCGAAATCAGGATCTGCCGCAAAGCACGACGACACTGGCTTACTTCCTTCCGCTTCCGCCGAAGCTACCTTGACCCGCAGGAGGGTCGGCAGGGATTCGTGTAAACCTATCCCTATGATTTGCCGGTGCACCGCCATAGGGCGACGCACAGCAACGCCGACACGATCCAGCCAAAGATCGCCGTCCACTTCCATAGGTCCAGGATTTTGTACAGATGCCATAGCTCCTTCCCATGCTCCACCATGAGTTTTTCTTCACGTTGAGCAACGGTCTCCTCGATTGCGTCTGTGATCCCAGCGGGTGCGGGCCGGATAGACAACGACTCAGACTTTGGCGCTGTATTGAGGCTTGCAACCAGCAAGTCCGGGTGCGATTGAGGGGGCTTGCCGGCTTCTACGACAGAAATAATTATGCCGAAGCGGCCATAGAATCGTGAAGCGCGAGCATGATTCCTTTGTGAGACGCCAGGTGCCAGAGCGATCGGCATCACTCGGGCATTCTTCAACCCCAGCGATTGTGCCCAAGTCACCGTAAGCTTCCCCGTCAAGCGGACAGTTTCAAAGTAGAACTTCCGGCGCGTTGTTGACGGTACTCGATTGGTGTCAGACCCTCGAGAGAGTCGTGCGGTCGTTGCTCGTTGTATTCGATCATCCACCACCAGGCTGCTTCGCGGACGTCATCCAGACGCACGAACAGGTGCCGGTCGAGGATCTCTTCCCGGAACGTCCGATTGAACCGTTCGATGTAGCCGTTCTGGTTGGGCTTGCCCGGCTGGATGTATTGGATGGCCATGCCCTGGGCCTTGGCCCACTGGACGAACACGTCGCCCAGGAACTCC
>JBBSTN010000474.1:0-1600 GCA_038235845.1 Gemmatimonadales bacterium
CAGCACGGAGAACGCCATCGCCACGTAGGTATATCCCTTCGAAATGTGCTGCCCGAAACCCTCCGCTACGAGATTGGTGCCGATAAGCACCAGAAACGCCAGAGCGAGCATTTTGACGGTTGGATGAAGCTCGACGAACCGGGCTATCGGGCCCGCAGCAAAGAGCATTACCACGAGTGCCACTGCGTTCGCGAGAATCATGATGGTAACGTTATCGGCCATGCCGACTGCAGTGATTACTGAGTCGAGTGAAAACACGATGTCGATCACCATGATCTGCGCGACGGTTGCAACCATGTTCGTCGCTGCTTTCCCCGTCACCGACGCATCGTGTGACTCGCCCTCGAGCTTGTCATGGATCTCCATCGTTGCTTTGCCGATCAGGAACAGACCGCCGACAATAAGTATCAGGTCTCGACCGGAGATGCCTCGTCCAAAAATCGTGATCACCGGTTCGGTGAGTCCCATGACCCATGCAATGGAAAGGAGCAGCAACACACGTGTAAAAAACGCACCCATCAAGCCGAGAGAGCGGGCCCGGGGTTGCTGAGCCAGCGGGAGCTTGCTGCTCAGGATGGAGATGAAAATGATATTGTCGATGCCGAGGACTATCTCGAGAACTGAGAGAGTGAGCAGCGCAATCCATGCGTTTGGGTCGGAAATCCAGGAAAGCATCGAGAGAAAAGAAGGGTAAAGTTGGGTACTTGTCGAGCTCGTGAACTCTATTGCCGGCAGGGTGCGTTGGGATCTGGTGCAGCTTTATCGAGAGCCGGACCCAACGGGTTCTCGGCTAGTCGACCCGCAAGCCGTGCGATGAAGTCGACCACGCGAGCGTAGTGCGAGTAGTCCAGATAGCGCGCTTCGTCGGTGACTTCGTGATAATCCTGGTGAAGGTTTGTGAACAGGAATGCGATTGGTATGCCACGCCGCGCGTACGACGCGTGGTCTGATCGGCAGTAGATGGCTTCGGGATGTCCCTTGGCGTCGAGCGAATAGTCCAGAGCAAGTGGATCGGCCGACTCCGAATTCACCTCCCGAAGCACTTCCGCCAGTCTTGTGGATAGCCGTCCGGCGCCGACGACAGCAAGGTAATCGTCGCCTCCGCCACGGACGTCACCAGCTCCACCACGGCCGATCATATCGATGTTGATCTGGGCAACCAAGCGGTCGAGCGGCACAGGTGAATGAGAAACGAACCACTCGGAGCCCTCGAGACCGGACTCTTCAGCGGTGTGCCACACAAAAAGGAGTGAGCGCCTGGGTCGGGCTGCCTCATGTACAAAGAATTCGGCGATTTCCAGTAGCGCCATTGAACCGGATCCATCGTCATCCGCACCGTTGAACACCGAATCCAGTCGCGTGGCGTGCGCGATGCCTGCTGCCTTTCTGGTCGACCGCAACGTCGCCATTGCACGCCCGGTAACAGCGATGCGCTCGTTGTCATCCAGTTCGGGTGAAAGAGGGTCCCGTCGTCGAGCCTCCCAGATGGCACTGTTCACGGCGCGGACGGAGTCGTGGTCTACAGGCGATGAAAGCATGCCGACATGATCGCTGTGTGCTCCCAGCGCTACGAACTCCCTACTGGCAGAACTGTCGCGTC
>JBBSTN010000475.1:0-1593 GCA_038235845.1 Gemmatimonadales bacterium
AACGAGATGATTCGAGCCGGCCTTGCTTGCGGCGTAGGGTGAGTTGGGTGCATACGCTGTGCTCTCTGAAAACGGAGCGTCGGATGGACCAAGAGTGCCATACACCTCGTCGGTCGAGACGTGATGAAACCGCACGCCTTCACGCCAGGCGTTTTCCGTTTGCCAATGCTTTCGCGCTGCATCCAATAAAGACTGTGTGCCGAGCACATTTGTACGAACGAATTCAGCGGGACTGGCTATCGATCGGTCTACGTGTGACTCGGCGGCGAAGTGCACGATCGTGTCGATCGGGTGGGCCACCATCAGCTCGTTGAGTAGCGGCACATTGTTGATATCGCCGTGAACAAAGGTGAAGCGTGCGCCGTTTTCGATGTCAGGAAGCGTCGCTTTGTTTCCGGCATAAGTGAGGGCATCGAGCACTATCAACGCGTCTTCAGGGTGTTGCTCCAGCCAGTAATGCACGAAGTTGCCGCCTATGAAGCCGGCACCACCGGTAATGAGAATATTCCTGTTTCCCATTCCGCTAACCCGCCTTGCTGGCTGGGATGAATTCCCGTGTTGATTGCGCCACGCCCTCTCGCCAATGAGGGGGTGTATATCGGATGAGATCCCACGTTGCTCGTTTGTCCAGAACTGACACCGCTGGCCGCATGGCAGGCCTCGGAAATGAGATGGTTCCGCCCAGGGCGACGGTAACTCCCGCGGGTAGCACGTCTAGTTCCGGCAGTTCCTTCCACACGGCCATGGCGACATCGTACCATGACGCCACACCTGCGCCCGTGAAGTAAAACAAGCCCGAAGCATCGCGCACGGCGGCAATCCTCCACAATGCGTTTGCCAGATGTTTGGCTCTTGTCGGAGATCCAATCTGGTCATCGACGACCGTCATGCTGGTGCCCTCCGCCAGCACTCGTCGCTCTCCTTCCAGCCTGGTTCCCATACACGTTGAGCGGGTGTGTTGCTGCGGTGGGAGAAGATGGTGCGCCGACTTTACCATCGAACACATAATCGGTGGAGATATGAAGAAAGCGCGCCCCCGAGACACGACACATTGCGGTAAGCCGCCCCGGCGCGACACCGTTTGCCCGCATCGCATCATACGGATTGTTCTTGGTATCATCCACCCGTGTGTAGGCTGCGCAACTGACGACGATGTCCGGACGCATAGTTGTCGGTCGTCTCCGGCACCGAGCATTACTCCGACTCACTTGCCGAATTTGGACGAGCCCCGGCGGATATCGAACGCAACGTCGAAGATTGTGCCCGCGCTTCACCGTAGACTGGCGTTTCGAGCAGCAGCACTTCGGACAGGGATGTTTTCACCGTATTCATGCCTGCGACGGCTCATCGGCAATCTGACGGAGGTAAATGCCATAATCGCTTTTGGCAAAGGGCCGGGCGAGAGCCAGCAGCTGGTCTTTGTCGATGTAATTCATTCGATACGCGACTTCCTCTGGCGCGGAAATTTTGAGGCCCTGCCTCTTTTCAACCGTTTGTACGAACTGGCTTGCCTGCAGCAGTGAGTCATGTGTGCCCGTATCGAGCCAGGCACTCCCACGCCCCAGCAGTTCTACACGGAGATCTCCGCGCTCG
>JBBSTN010000476.1:0-1588 GCA_038235845.1 Gemmatimonadales bacterium
ACTGGTTGAGCAGGGGTGTCGGGTAGTAGCAATCAGCGATCGTACCGGAGCATTTCACAACGCCAACGGCATCGACATCAACTCCGCCATCGTGCATAGCAGCAGAGTGCGATCGCTAGAAGGGTTTACCGGCGGTGATGCAATCGACCCCGAGGATCTCCTTACACTGGATGTAGATGTACTGCTACCGGCGGCACTCGAAAATGTCATCACAAGAAAAAATGCAGCAAAGATCCGCGCGAAGATCATCTGCGAAGGTGCCAACGGGCCGACTACGGCTATAGCAGACGCCATCCTCGACGATAAGGGTATCTTCGTGATACCGGACATACTCGCCAATGCCGGTGGTGTTACGGTTTCGTATTTTGAGTGGGTTCAGGATCGCATGGGCCTTTTCTGGTCCGAGGTGGAAGTGAATGAGAGATTGACGGGAATACTGACGCGCAGTTTCAAGGAGGTGTTGAACCTGTCTCTCGCTCACGGGGTCAACATGAGGACCGCCGCATACATGTTATCAATCAATCGGGTGGCTTCAGTGCATCGACTACGTGGCATTTACGCCTGATGACTGCATATGCGCGTAACACTGCTCGCAGTAGGCAAACCGCGAAATACTACATTGGCTGCGGCAATTGTCGAGTATGAACAAAGAGTTTCACGCTATTGGACATTCGACGTGATCGAAGTTCGGGAAGCCGCGGGCGGCCGGTCGATGTCCGTGGGCGAGGTAAGGGAAAAGGAAGCGGGCAACATGCTTGCACGCCTGCCTGTAAATTCGCGTCTGATTGCATGCGAGGCGACAGGCGAGAGCGTGACCTCGGAAATGTTTGCGAGTTGGCTTCAAAAGTATCGCGATAGCGCGCACGATGTGACGTTCCTCATCGGAGGCGCACACGGTCTGGGGCGGTCGATTTCGGAGCGTGCACATCAGACCATGTCAATGTCGCCGTGGACACTGCCTCATGAACTGGCGCGTCTTGTACTCGTTGAGCAACTGTACAGGGCGGGCACCATCCTGCGTGGGGAGCCGTATCACAAATGACTCCGTCAGTGAACGACGAAGCTAATGATGACGACGTGAACGCGTCGGACCGTCCTGTTGGTGATGTGTGGGTTCGTACGACGGCGCTCGGCGGTAGCGAGCTTTCGCGCGCTTTGCGCAGTGCGTCTACACCAGGCGAAAAAGCGAACGGTTGGATTTCGCCGCGTCCGCGCAGCGTTGACGAATGGCGCCGACACGTCACGCGAGTAAGGGACTCTTTTGGACTTTCGGGGTCGCGTGTGGGCAACGCAGATGCCTCATCCCCCCGGGATAAGGGATGGTTGTCTGTTCTGGAACCCGCGTTTGGTGCAAGCGGAGCTGCGGCCCGGCGACTTGCGAAGGCGGCCACTGATGGCGTGGTCGTGACAACTGGGCAGCAACCGGGTCTGTTTGGCGGGCCGACTTACACCTTCAGCAAAGCGATTGCAGCGTTAGCATTGGCCAATGAACTGGAGCGCAGCCTAGGTATTCCGGTAGCGCCTGTATTCTGGGCTGCGACTGATGATACTGATTGGGTGGAAGCTGCTACGACATACTTCGCCCTGC
>JBBSTN010000477.1:0-1573 GCA_038235845.1 Gemmatimonadales bacterium
AGCGCCGTTACTAGCAGTCGGTTAATTGAGCGTCTGCTGGAGTCGGCATCACTTCGAGCAGAGGTGAGTAGAAAATCCTGTTCGAGCTTCGCTTCGTCGTCCATTCCAAGCTGCGTGAGCAGCTTGAGGCGAAACATCGCACCTTCTATCTTCGCCGAGGTTCCAGTGCCACCCTCCGCAGCGATGCTCAGAGGGTTGGCCTCCGCCGCGTTGTCCTCGGACGCGTTGTGACCAGCCGCGACCGGGCTCCAGACGCGCTCGTCAAGCTGTCGAGCAGCCAGCATCGCGTAGTAGCTGGCAGGATTCTTCGATATCACATTCCGCCACCGTAAATGTGCGGCATTGTCGTGTTGCGCTTGCTGCCTCGTTCCTATTGCATCAGACGAGTTCTTCCACGCCTTTCCAGCCCAATAGCTCGCTGCAACCGCCTCTGAATGGGTCGGGTACATGGCAACCAGCCCGTCGAATTCCAGCGCAGCGTCGGCGTAACGTCCCTCCACGAATAAGATGAGAGCGGCGCGAAATGAAGCCCGCGGTGCGAAAGAACTGGTTGGATATTGCGTTGCCAGCTCGCGAAAGTATCCTCGTGCCTCGATGTCTCTTCCCGCGTCGGATTCAAGGTCGCCGAGCAGATATAGCGCTGATCCGGCTGCCACTGTGTCGGATGTAAAAACCTTCAGTGTGGTGGCAAGCAAAGTTCTGGCAGCGCTACCCTGTCCAGCGCGGAGCAGCGATCGAGCCCGCTGGTACGACGCCGCGCCGGCCAATCTGGACGAGCGTTTTACCAGTGCAAATTGAGCAGCGGCCTCTGCCGGTTGGCCCAGTCGGAACAGCACGTCGGCGTAGCTGAAGCGATCAGACTCATCGCCCAAGCCGGCGCCCAGAGCTCGGCTGAACCCCGCTTCTGCGCGTGCAAGTGGTCCAAGCCGGGAGGCAACACGTGCGATGACCAGCTCATCCTGCGGACGTTCCAGGCCGAGTAACTGGATGACAGCTCGTGCATGCGCGGGAGATTGCGATGTCTTCAGGTACTCGACTGCACTACCACGCACACTCGCCCTTTCGACACTGTCTGAAGCGGTGGCAAATCGAATGCGGAATGCGTTCGAGAAATCATCGTTTTTTTCGAATAGCTCTGCTGCTGCTGCAGCGTCGCCGGTACGCTCGCGCGCACTCGCCTCGACGAAAAATATGTGCGAAGCTGCGGCATCACCGCCAATGTGTTTGTACTCTTCCTGGCGGAGCGCGGGCCGATCGACCAGACGGACGGCCCTCAGGCTAAGCCACTCACCAACCTCGGGAAGCAGGCTGGATGCACTCTTGTAGTGGCTACGGGCGCTGTCGAGCTGATTAACCCGCTCGAAAGCTCGGGCAGCGAGTGTGTGTGCGCGACCAAGGTTGCCCGCAGGCTCGGATCCCAACTTGACCCCGCCGTGCCTTTTCCCGGCTTCCGAGTCGATTGAACGAATTGCTCGACGTGCGTGCTCTAGGGCAAGAGAATCTGTTGACGGCGTACGTGGTGAGATGGAAAGGGCTGCGTCGGCAATGAGCAAGTTCCCGCTCCCGCCGAACT
>JBBSTN010000478.1:0-1563 GCA_038235845.1 Gemmatimonadales bacterium
GCAATGACAGCAGTGATTGGCGTTCATCCGTTCACAGACAGCACGAGTGTCTCGTTGGGTCACGCAGTTCGTAGCTTCGCGTCCTTTCACGCTGCTTCTGAAGAGGCAGGCGCATCCCGCGTGTACGGAGGAATTCATTTTCCATCCGGGCACACCGCTGGACAGACGCTTGGCACATGTGTAGGCGACATAGTAGTCGAACGCCTTCATCTTATTTCGAGGTAAAAGTGCGAAATTGCACGACTGTGCTTGCACTTCTCGCCGCTGCTTTTGTCGTTAATGCATGCAATCGTTCGGTGGAGAGCACTTGGCACGACGAAAACGGATACCGGTGGCGAGAGTTAACTGTCAAACCCGGGCCCGCCGGCTTCACACCCGTTTCTGCGCGCGCCAGTGGAATCGATTTCGAGAATGAGGTGAGCGATTCGGTGCTCGTGGGTAATCGCATTCTTGGACAGGGTGCCGGAGTTGCGCTTGGCGACGTCGATGGTGATGGTCGACCAGACGTCTTTCTTGCCCGCACCGAAGGTTGCAATGCGCTATTTCGCAACCTCGGCGACATGCGATTCGAAGACATCACGTCGACATCCGGCGTGGGGGCATGCAATCGCCACTCCACGGCAGCAGCATTCGCAGATACGGATGGAGACGGTGATCTCGATCTCGTATTGCTGGCCACTACCGGGCCGAACGCGATATTCTTGAACGACGGTACCGGGGTATTCAGCGAGCACCGCGACCTTGGCCTCGACACAATTGGGCGGGGCGGCACGACTATTTCCATGGCCGACGTCGACGGAAGTGGAAAGCTTTCGATGTACATCGCCAACTACAAGCCATACAACGTCGACGACACGATTCCGCCCCAGGAGCGCGCGTTCAATCAAATGGTGAGACAGGTTGCTCCCGGACAATACGAAGTGGAACCGGGGCATCGTCGCGATTACAAACTGGTAATGCGTCCAGATCTGGGCGGTTTGCGGTTAACACAGCGCGCCGAGGCAGATGCATTTTACGAAAACGACGGGCGCGGGCATTTTACGCGCGTGCCGCTCACATCCAGTCGTTTTCGCGATGCACAGGGAAAGACACTTGTCTCCGAGCCAGAATCGTTCACACTCGGTGCGCGATTCGCTGACCTCAACGGCGATGGCGCACCTGATCTGTATGTCGCGAATGATTTCGAAGATACCGACATGTTGTGGTACAATGACGGAAGGGGAAACTTCAAGCTTGCGGACTGGGCGGCGCAGAGACAGATGAGCAATTCGACGATGGCGGTAGATGTTGCGGACGTCAACGGCGACGGATTGCCGGATCTCTACACTGTCGACATGCTCGCCAACGACTCACACAAGCTCAAAACGCAGATTCCTACCAATACGGCGCTTCCCAAGCGGCCGGGTGATATGCAGCAACAGCTGCAACAGCAACGGAACACACTGTTTATCAACCGCGGCGACGGCACTTTCGCCGAGGTCTCGCAGTTTGCGGGAGTGTCTGCGAGCGGATGGTCGTGGAGTACAATGTTGATGGATGTCGATCTGGACGGATACGAAGACA
>JBBSTN010000479.1:0-1560 GCA_038235845.1 Gemmatimonadales bacterium
GAGCAGTACCTGGCTGCCACCCGCGCGTCGAACGCTGATGAACAGAGCACACGCGAGAGGGATACCGACTCGGCGAGCTCCGGCTCGCCGACATCGCACTTTCCTGTTCCGGTTTGTGCAATCGTTCTGGGCTCCGGGCTCGGAGGTCTCGCTGATCTGATCGAGAAACCGGTGCGCATTCCGTTTTCCCACGTTCCCGGGTTTCCCACGGTCACCGTGTCGGGCCACGCCGGGCAGTTGATTATTGGCAAGCTGGCAGGACGGGCCGTAGTTGCACTTGCCGGTCGTTTCCACCTGTATGAGGGCCATGAAGCCAGCGTCGCTGCGTTCCCGGTGAGGGTGATGCACGCTCTGGGCGCGAAGATCTATTTTGCTTCCAACGCCGCAGGTGGTGTGAGACGCACCTTTACGCCCGGTGACCTCATGATCGTCAATGATCACATCAATCTGATGTTTCGGAATCCACTCTCGGGGCCTCGTCAGTCAGGCGATGAACGTTTTCCCGACATGTCCGCTCCGTACGACGAGGCGCTCATTGCCGAACTCCAGAGAGCAGCGCTTGCCTGCGGTGTTTCAGTACATAACGGTGTGTACTGCGGCCTGCTTGGCCCCACATACGAGACGCCAGCGGAGGTCAGAATGCTGGAACGTCTTGGTGCCGACGCGGTGGGTATGTCCACGGTGCCGGAGGTGATCGTCGCCAGGGCGCTCGGAATGCGTGTAGCCGCAGTTTCCTGCATAACAAACATGGCAGCAGGAATTTCGGGTCAGCAACTCGATCATGGCGAAGTGGTGACCGTGGGAAGGGCGGTCGGGCCGCAGTTCGAAGCTCTGCTCTCCGAATTTGTGCGTCGGCTCCCTGGCGTGTGACAGCGTTAAAGAGCCGACAAATCGCGGTGCTAGCGTTGGTCGGCTCGCATTGTCCGAATCGAACATCGGTGCGAAATCGTGCAAGAAACTCAGCGGATTCCAGGCACAAAAAGCATCTAGCAGTAGCAGTCAACTCCGAAGACCATAAGCCTTGATTTTTCGCCAAAGCGTCGTCCGTCCCATCCCGAGCAGTTCGGCCGACCGGGCCAGTGCTCCTCCAGTGTGCGACAAGGCATCGGCAATCATTGCCCGCTCATCCACATCGAGAGCGTCGGCGCTGTAGCGCATGCAGCGTGCACTGTCTGACAGCTCATTGCCCCCTCCACGAACTTCACCCGGAAGATGCTGTGCTCCGATTCTCGACTCGCCCGCACGAATCGAAGCGCTTTCCACCGCAGCAAGCAGTTCGCGCACATTACCGGGCCAGGCGTACGCCGAAAGAAGACGGATCGCGAGTGGCGAGCATCCCGTAAGCGCGTCGTTGCGCCTTCCATTCGATTGTAGTGCGTGCTCGACCAGTAATGGTATGTCACTTCGACGCCCACGCAGTGGCGGAAGGCAGATCGCAAACACATTCAATCGGTAAAATAGATCTTCGCGGAATCGGCTCGCCATAACCTCGCCGCGAAGATCCCGGTTCGTTGCCGCAATGATTCGCACGTTTACGCTCGTCGGCCGAGTTGCTCCCAC
>JBBSTN010000480.1:0-1554 GCA_038235845.1 Gemmatimonadales bacterium
AGGAAGAACCATGAGCAGCCAGGAACAAGACCTTGGACATTCCGCCGAGGATCCCGTGCCAATTCGGTTCCTGCCGACTGGCGTGCCAGGTCTCGACGAAATACTCGGAGGGGGCTTACCGGAATTTTCGTTCAACATTATCGCGGGCGCCCCGGGCTGCGGCAAAACGACGTTGGCGCATCAGTTCATGTTTGCGAACGCGACACCGGAACGCCCCGCGCTCTATTTCACTGTGCTCGGAGAGCCGACGCTCAAAATGCTGCGCTACCAGCAGCAGTATTCGTTCTTCAAAGCGTCGATGTTGAACGCATCCATTCGGTTCATCAATCTGAACCAGCTTGTCACGGAGCAGGGCCTCGACGCCGTGCTGAACGCCATCGTTCGCGAAGTCGAAACGTCTAACGCCGCTATCGTTGTCGTTGATTCGTTCCGCGCGCTCGCACGGAAAGCATCGAACGACTCGACCGAAAACGATATGCAGGACTTGATTCAGCGTCTGGCGCAGCAACTAACCAGCTGGCAGGCCACCACGTTCCTCATTGGCGAGTACGTCGAGAGCGATCTACGCGACAGCCCGGTGTTCACCGTGGCAGATGGGTTGCTGTGGCTGTACCAAACGGTCGAGCGGACCTCCATCGTGCGGAAGATGCAAGTCATGAAACTTCGCGGACAGGAGTCCATAACCGGGCTGCACACGTTCCGCATTACCAAGGCCGGGCTGCAGACCTACCCGCGTACATACGGTTTGGTCGGAGAACCCGGCGTTGTGAAGGGTCGGCGACGTCTAACCAGTGGCGTTGCCGCACTCGACGAGCTAATTGGTGGTGGCATTCCCGAGGGCGACAGCGTGTTGTTGGCGGGCCCCTCAGGCGCTGGAAAGTCCATATTGGCCACCCAGTTTATCGCTGAAGGGTTGCGGCTTGACGAACCCGGCATTGTCGCGGTGTTCGAGGAGATACCGGCCGAGTATGTGCAACGGGCGGCAACACTCGGTCATGATTTCAAGACTGCGCAGGAGCTCGGCAAGCTCAAGATTCTGTACCTGCGGCCACTTGATCTTTCGGTCGACGAAACCGTGCACGAAATCATCAGCAGCGTCAAACAACTCGGCTGTAAGCGACTGGTGATCGATTCTTTGGTCGGCTTCGAAATGGCACTGGCTCCAGGCTTTCGCACCGACTTCCGCGAATCGCTCTACCGCATGATTGGCGCGTTGACTCGCCTGGGTGTGACAATTGTAAGCACCGTAGAAATCGAGGAAGACTTCACCTCGATGGACCTGAGCAATTTCACGGTCTCGTTTCTCGCCGACGACATAATCCGGTTGCGCTACGTGTCGATCAATGGCCAGCTTCGGAAGATGTTGCTCGTGGTGAAAATGCGCCGCAGTGAGCACAGCATCGACATGATCGGCTATAAAGTTACCCGCGACGGCGTGGTCATTGGCGACCCTCTGCGCGGCTATCGCGGGTTGACCAGTGGCATCCCGAGCCCGACGCCTGTGTGGGAAGACAATGTCTTACCGCATGCTGCGGACGGCGAAGACGTTTCCGA